>NZ_BALY01000007.1 GCF_000615445.1 Lactobacillus hamsteri DSM 5661 = JCM 6256
ATAGCAGATGGATACAACTTTGCAATACCTTTTTTTGAAAAAAAGTTTAAAAATATATTTTCCAAAAAAGAGTAACAAAAAAGACTCACAAATGTGAGCCTTTATATTCTGGAGCGGAAGACGGGATTCGAACCCGCGACCCCCACCATGGCAAGGTGATGTTCTACCACTGAACTACTTCCGCAGAACAGTTATTATTATAGCAAATGGATACAACTTTGCAATACCTTTTTTAAAAAAATTAAAAATATATTTTCTAAAAAAGAACAACAAAAACGGCTCGCATATGTGAGCCGTTTTATTCTGGAGCGGAAGACGGGATTCGAACCCGCGACCCCCACCATGGCAAGGTGATGTTCTACCACTGAACTACTTCCGCAATACAAAAAGCATTATAACAAAGATCAATTTCTTTGCAAATACTTTTTAAAAAAACATTTAATTACTTAACATCAAAAAAATAATTATCAAAAGTCAAACTTAAGTCTACCTTAATATTGCCATTACCATTTCTGGAATTTTTTGGTACTTTAATTTCACCAACTGTATCTCCGTCTTTGTCTACAAGTTGATAATTTCTGTTTCTCTTACTTGGCTTAAAATTGTTAACCTTCATATGTGCTTTAAAGTCATATTCATTAACTGGTAACTTTCCCTTATGTGAAAGCCATGATCTAATTTTATTCTTTTGTTTTACATCAGACTTAGTTAAAGAAATTCTACTTGAAATAAATCTAGGCTTTCTGCCAATAAAACTTGATTTTGCTACATTTTTTCCTTTAGTCTTTAAAGTTAAATTCTTTAAGAAAATATTTTTAACCTGTTTTACTGAATATGGTGAAGCGGGATCATGGTCATAATCTTTATGTGATAAAATTTTTATTCCATTTTCATCACATTTAACCTTGATAACCCCAAAGCCATATCCGCTATTTTTACCTGCTGGGATATTCACAGTTCCTGTAGTAGCCGCATTAATTTCTGCATTTGTCTTAGGGTTATTAACAGTCGTATAGAAGGTAAGTTTCAAATTTTGATTATTTGGTTTCTTCCAATTGCAGGTATACATTTCATTCCCGATCGTATAAGTCCCATAAGGCATATGATTAAAATCATGATAATGCCTATTGTAAATAACGAAGGTACTTTCGTACCAATCAGCAACTTCTGATTCTTTAAGAATATCGGCTGGAGCATCATTTTTTAACAATCCACGTTGGTTAAACATATCATTTATCAATTTTGAAGATGATTCATGATAATCTTCTTCCTCACCATCAGCCTTAATGTTTTGATTAGTAATAACTCCAACAGCAATTAAACTAAAAAAGAAAACTGAAGCTAAAAAAGCTATCTTTTTAAATTTCATAATTTTACTCCTCCCAATCTCGTTTATTATATCACCATGCTATTTTGCGAAAAATATAGAATTACCTAATTTTCAAAACAAAAAAGACTCTTATCTATTTCACCATAGATAAGAGTCAACTATTATTTAAAAAATATTTTATTACTTATTCTTTTTAGCTAAATCAGCCTTAACTTCTGCATCAACGTCTTCAACCTTTTCAGGACGCATTGTTGGGAACAAAAGCACATCACGGATAGCTGGGGCATCAGTTAAAAGCATTACCAAACGGTCAATACCAATACCCAAACCACCTGTAGGAGGCATACCGAATTCCATTGCACGAAGGTAATCTTCGTCAATCATATCAGCTTCATCGTTACCTGCTTCACGTTCAGCCATTTGTGCTTCAAAACGTGCACGTTGGTCATCTGGATCGTTCAATTCTGAGAAGGCATTACCGTATTCGGTACCCATAATGAAGATTTCGAAACGATCAGTAAATCTTGGGTCATCTGCATTCTTCTTAGCAAGTGGTGAAACTTCTACAGGGTGACCATAAACAAATGTTGGATCAACAATAGTCTTTTCACCAAATTCTTCGAAGAAGGCATTGATAATGTGACCAACTTTCCAGAATGGTTCAACATGAATACCGTGTTCTTCGGCAACCTTCTTAGCTTCATCAAGAGTCATTGGCTTCCAGAAGTCTACGCCAGTCTTTTCCTTGATCAAATCTACCATGTGAACGCGACGGAATGGCTTGCCTAAGTCAATTTCAGTGCCTTGGTAATTTACTTTACCATCATCAGTTACAACCTTAGCTGCAGCCTTAATAATACCTTCTGCTTCATCCATTACATCGTGGAAGTCCCAGTATGCAGCATAAGTTTCAAGTTCAGTAAATTCTGGGTTGTGACGAGTGTCGACACCTTCATTTCTGAAAACACGACCGATTTCGTAAACACGTTCCATACCACCAACAATAAGACGCTTCAATGGAAGTTCCAAAGCAATTCTCATGTAAAGGTTAATATCCAAAGCATTGTGGTGAGTAATAAATGGACGAGCTTCGGCACCACCAGGAATGTTGTGAAGAACTGGAGTTTCAACTTCCAAGAAGTCACGATCATTTAAGTACTTACGAACAGCTTGAATAATTTGTGTACGGTGAACAAAACGCATGTAACTTTCACGGTTAGTGATCAAATCAAGGTAACGTTGACGGTAAATTTGTTCAACATCTTTCAAACCATGATATTTGTCTGGCAATGGACGAAGTGCCTTTGACAAGAATGTTACGTGAAGAGCACGAATGGTTAATTCACCAGTATCGGTCTTCATAACTTCACCATCAATACCTAAAAAGTCACCGATATCGGATTTCTTAAAGATCTTGTAGTTATCTTCACCAACAATATCTTTACGTACGTAAATTTGAATCTTACCAGTACGGTCGTAAAGGTCAGCAAAGCCTACCTTACCCTTACCACGTTTTGCAAGCATACGACCTGCAATCTTGGTCTTAGGCATATCGGCATTTAATTCTTCTTTATCTTCTTTACCATACTTTTCTTCCAAAGTACGAGCTAAATCTTGACGATCAAACTTTCTAGAACCAAATGGTTCAATGCCATTTTCACGTAATTCGTCCATCTTTTGACGACGAACGATCAATTGGTCATTCATTTCATTCTTTGCCAATTTATCTTTCCTCCATTTATTTGTTCACTATAGCACGTCTAGCTTCACGCTGAGCTTGATGTTTTTCATAATCATCTACAAAATTATCAAGCAAATCATATACTTCTTGACGTGTCCATACTTCATTTATTTTAGCACGAGTACGCGCTGAGCGGGGAATACCTTTTAAATAGTAAGCCGCTTGTTGACGAAATTCTGGGACAGCAATCTTTTCGCCCTTTAATTCTACCAAACCATTTAATTGGTGTTTAGCAGTTTCAACTTTTTCACGAACAGTTTGAGGTTTAAGCTTTTCGCCAGTTTCAAGATAATGAACCATGTCTTTTAAAATCCACGGATTCCCTAAAGCTGCACGACCTACCATTACAGCTGTTGAGCCAATTTCATCCAACGCTCTTTTAGCATCTTCAGGAGTTCTAATATCACCATTGGCAACAAAAGGCACATCAAGAACTTGGGCAACATCATGCAAGGTTTCCCAGTCAGCTTCGCCTTGATACATTTGCTTACGAGTTCTACCGTGCATGGCAATCATCGAAGCCCCTGCTTCTTGAGCTGCCAAAGCATTTTCAACAGCAAATATATGCTTACGATCCCAACCAATACGCATTTTAACTGTAACAGGTTTTGAAACATTCTGCACTACTGCATGAACCATTTGATAAATTTTATTAGAATCAAGAAGCCATTTTGAACCAGCATCAGTTTTAGTAACTTTAGGAACTGGACAGCCCATATTGATATCAATAATATCGGCATCAGTATGCTGATCAACGTATTGCGCAGCTTGAAGCAAAGTTTCTTCCGTACCACCAAAAATTTGAATGCTCATTGGGTGTTCACGTGGATCAACTTGCATCATCCGCAAAGTTTTCTTATTACGATAAATAATTCCATGATCAGAGATCATTTCACAAACTACTAATCCTGCACCGAATTCTTTGCAGACCACGCGAAAAGCGGAGTTAGAAACTCCAGCCATTGGTGCTACAACTACTCGATTAGGAATAGTAATGTCACGAATCTTCCAGCTATTCTCCACTCAAATCATCCTTTCAAATACTCCAATATTGTAACAAAAAAGCCTCTAGGGGCAAACCATAGAGACTTATTAAAAGCAAATTTCGGCTTTTTATTAATAATCTTTTTCAGCTTCCTTTTTAGCTAAAATATCTTTTAATTCATCTTCAGTGTAATGATACTTATCACCGCAGAAGCTGCAAGTAAGTTCAGCACCATGATCTTCATTGATCATATCTTCAAGTTGCTGAGTCTTCAATGTTTCCAAGATACCAGCATATTTTTCTTTAGAACAATCACATTTGTAAGCAACATCGTCTTTTTCAAGAATCTTGCAGTCAGTACCTAAAATCTTGCGTGCTAAATCTTCTGGAGTCATTCCTGCTAAAAATGAAGTTGATAATGCTGGTAAAGCCTTAATGCGCTTAATGGTACGATCAATTAATTCATCACTAGCACCAGGAAGAGCTTGAAGCATGAAGCCACCCGCTTCACCAATTGTGTTGTTAGGATTTACAAAAACAGACAAACCAACGGCCGAAGGAATTTGTTCAGACTTGGTTAAATAGTACGCAAAATCTTCCGCAATTTCACCAGAAACGATTGGCACTTCACCAGTGTAAGGTGACTTCAAACCCAAGTCCTTAGTTACTTCAAGCCAGCCTTGACCAACAGCTTTTTTAACATCAATGTGACCATCTTCTTTAGGTGGCAAAGCAATATGGGGATTCTTTACGTAGCCTTTCACTGTCAAATCAGACTTAGCAGTAACAATTGTAGGGCCAACAGGACCGTTGCCAAGAAGACGAACAGTTAATTCTTCTTTATCAGTTAATTCTGCACCTGCCAAAAGCAAGCTTCCAACTAAAGTACGGCCCAAAACTGCTGAAGAAGCTGACCACGTATCATGACGCTTTTGTGCTTCGCCTACTAAATTTTTTGCAGTAACAGTCAATAATCTTAAGTTTTTGGTTTTATCAATAGCTTTTACTAAATAATCATTCATAATTGTTCTCCCTAAAAAAATAGAGCCCGTTACAGGCCCTATTCTTTATTTATCTTCGTTATTATCAGAAGAATTATTTTCTGAAGTTTCAGGTTGATCAGCTTTTTCTTGATCATCTTTGTTATCTTCTTGATCAAGTTTCTTTTCTGATGGAGTATCTAATGCGTTCTTTACTTCTTCAGTTTTTTCCGCATCTTGATCCTTCTTTTCAGCCTTTAAAACTTCTTTCTTTTCGGCTGCGGCCTTAGCTTCTTCGTAAGTTGAAGCCTTAGATTCGCTTGGATATTCTTCATCACTTGCTTCAGGCATCTTACCGGTCTTATATAAAGCCATAATTTGCTTTTCGTTTAAAGTTTCGTACTTAAGCAAGGCTTCCGCAATAAGACGGTGTTTTTCACGATTTTTTTCAACAATTTCAAGAGCCTTAGCGTGTGCTTTATCCAAGATCTTCTTAACAGCTTCGTCAATTTTAGCAGAGGTTGCTTCACTGTAAGGCTTCATGCCATAAGGATTGGTTTCGCCTTCTTTTTCAAGCTCAACCATACCAAGTTCATCAGTCATACCGTAGTTAACAACCATGCTGTGAGCAATTTGAGTTGCTTGTTCAAAGTCATTAGAAGCACCTGTTGACTTATCGCCAATTGTTGCTTCTTCACCAGCACGACCACCCATTAAACCAACAATTTGTTCAAATAATTGATTCTTGGTCAAAATGAATTGATCATCCTTAGGAAGCATGATGTTGTATCCACCGGCACGACCACGAGGAACAATTGTAACCTTACGTACAGTTCTTGAATCGCTTAATACCAATCCACAGATTGAGTGACCAGCTTCGTGGAAAGCAACACGACGTCTTTCTTTTTCAGAAATAAGACGGTCTTTCTTAGCTGGACCAGCAATTACACGGTCTTCAGCTTCATCAATATCTGAAGCAGTAATTTCTGTACCATTGCGACGAGCAGCTACTAAAGCAGCTTCATTCAAAACGTTAGCAAGATCAGCACCAACGAAACCAGGAGTTTGACGAGCAACTTCCTTCAAATCAACATCTGGAGCTAAAGGCTTGTTACGAGCATGAACCTTCAAAATAGCTTCACGACCACGAACGTCAGGACGGCCAACCAAAACCTTACGGTCAAAACGCCCTGGACGAAGCAAGGCTGGATCCAAAACATCAGAACGGTTAGTAGCGGCAATAACGATTACACCTTCATCACCTTCGAAACCATCCATTTCAACCAACAATTGGTTTAATGTTTGTTCACGTTCATCGTTTCCGCCGCCCATGCCATTGCCACGACGACGACCAATAGCATCAATTTCATCGATAAAGATAATACTTGGAGCATTCTTCTTGGCATTGCTAAACAAATCACGTACACGACTTGCACCAACACCGACGAACATTTCCACGAAATCTGAACCAGAAATTGAATAGAATGGTACGTTAGCTTCACCCGCTACAGCACGAGCAAGCAAAGTTTTACCAGTACCAGGAGGGCCTTCGAGAAGAACCCCAGATGGAATTCTTGCACCCAACTTAGTGTATTTTGCAGGATTCTTTAAAAATTCTACAACTTCGACTAATTCTTGTTTTTCTTCTTCTTCACCGGCTACGTCAGAGAAACGGACCTTATTCTTAGAAGGATCTTCTGGTTTAACATGTGAACGGCCGAAGTTCATAATTCCACCTTGTCCACGACCAGCCCCACCTTGATTCATCATCATCCAAAGCATAACGATGAATAAAATGGTTGGCACAAGCATAACAATTGTTGAAATCCAATTGCCTGATTGTGATTCTCCTTGCGTAGTCATTCGAGCATTGCTCTTTTGTGCGAGATTTTGCACATTAGAAACACTAGAATCGTTTTGAAGCATTGTAGTTGAGAAGCGAGTAACTTTACTGCTTGAACTGCCACTAAAGAAGTCAAAACTATTATTTGATTTATTCTGTGTCTTTTGTGCTTGCTTGTAGCTACCTGAAACGCTGTAAACGCCATTTGCAGGTTGAACGCTAAAGTTTTTAACTTTGCCTTGACGCAAGTCCTTCACGAATTGTGAATAGCTAATATTTTCGGTGCTACCAGAATTGTTAGAACCGCCAAGTGCCCAGTTTATACCCCAAAGGAGCAGAAGGAACACTACTATATAGAAAAGGCCATTCGATAACAGCCGATTCCGGTTATTCTTCATATAAAACCTCCGCAAAGTTTCTAAAAGATATACGACTAAAAGTGTAACACAAATACACGTATAGCTCTAATGTTTTAACAGTTCTTACATAAATTTTAATCGATAAAGATAATAATGTATTTTGTTTTTATCCCAAGTTTGGTTTTCATAAGTTTTTTCAATAAAAATCGGCTGTTCTTCTTGTGTAAAGATGCTCAGACAATATTTTCTTAACGGAAGTGGAATACCTGCTTCTGCAAACATTTTCTTTGCCTTAGCATGGTGACCATTTTTCAAAAGAAGTTTACTCCCAGCAGGCAAAGTGCCTGCTTTAAACTCCTTTTCTGAAGACCAAAAATCACCTAATTTTTCATTATTCAAATCAGGATTTTTTGACAAAATTATTTTTTGACCATAAAAATCAAAAGGAATGTCCAATTTAATATCTTTAATTTTTTCTCCTGATAAATTATCAACATCCTTATTACGCCACAAATACCAATAGCTTTGATAATTCATCAAAGTAAATTGCTTAAACTCATTTCCTACACGGCGATGCCATTTTTTCCAAATAAAGCTTTGCCAAAAATATGCTTGTTCACTTTTACTTAAATTATTTAATTTTTCTAATCTGATTCGATAAAATTTACCCAAAATTTGTTCCGGCATCCCTACCTGCTCAATTTTTTGATCGGATAAATCAACCAATATATCTAAATTTTCACTAAAACGAAGCGCATTATGCACCAGATTAGGATTTTCTTCTTTTAAAAGCGGAACCACGTGATGGCGAAGACGATTACGCATTGTTTCATCTTCATTATTCGTTTCATCTTCAATGAAATCCAAGCCATGAATCCGATCATATTCTAAAAGCTCTTGCTTAGAAAAACTTAGTAACGGCCGCAAAAGCGGAATTCCTTCTCTCTCACCAATAGCCTTCAAACTATTCATTTCATTAGGATTTCCCGAACGAATAAATTTGAGCAAAATATTTTCTAACAGATCATCCCCATGATGGGCCGTAAGCAAATAATCAGCCTGAAATTTATGCACAGTTTTCACTAAAAAATCATACCGCGCTTCACGTGCGGCCGCCTCAACACCAGATGTCAAATTCTCTTCCCGCATCCAAATACCATTTTCAAAAGGCAAATCACGTTTCAGGCAATATTTTTTAAGCAAGTTAGTTTCTTCGCCACTATCCTTACGCAATTTATGATCAAAATGTGCAACTATAATTTCAAAATCATACTCATGCTTTAATTTATAAAGCATGTCAACCAAAGCTACAGAATCTGGCCCACCACTTGTTGCTATTACTAATCTTTTGCCAGCTAACGGCAAATGATTTTTATCAAAAAACTCAATAACCTTATTCATTTTTATCCACAAAAAAATGACCCTTTCGGGTCACCCATTAATTATCAACTAATACTTTCTTTAACTTTTCAATTTCATCTTTGGCATCTTTAGAAGTCTTATTCAATACTTCAGTAAAATCCTTTTCCGTCACTTTAGAAAAGCGATTATCCGGATCCACCAAATCAGGATCATTAACTCGGCTCAAAGAAAGTCCTAATTTTCCCTTATAAGTATGAATAACAACTACTCTCATTTCATCGCCAAGCTTATAACGATTCTTCTCACGTAGCCAATTATTGCCAAAATCACTATGATGAATTAATCCAGAACGATGTCCTGGTAAAGTTAAGAAAATACCCAAATCAGTAATATTATTGATCACACCGTTTACACGATTGCCAACTTTATATTTCATTAATTTTTCTTTCCTTCAGGTACACTATAAATTTTTTCATTTGGCTTTGAATAGTAAAATTTATAACGTACTAACTTTGCAATATAATTTGGATCCTTCAAGTCATCACGCTGATTAGTCAACTTATCATTTTCTTTTTTCTTTTCAGTTAAAGTTGACTTAGAAGCTTGGACCTCATCATTAATTCGATGAGTTTGAGAAATCTTACCTGCAATTTGAACTCCTAATATTATGAACAAAACTGCAAAAATACCCATAATAGTCTGCCGACGTTTACGGTGGATTTCTTTCTCCATTCTAGCTTGTTTTTTTATTAGCCGAGCCTCACGTTCTTGTGGACTCTCCGCATTATAAAGTCGTGGTCCGTTATTCATTTTTTATCCCCTATTGCTGAAAAAATACTGTTTTCATTATAACAGCGCCACAATTAAAAGTCATTGGCTTAATCAATTAGTTCATATAAATCGCTAGCTTCTGCTTTTTTAGTAGTTTCACGAATATCTAAAACTTTAGCCTTAACTTGACGCGTGCCGTAACCAACTTCAATAATATCACCAAGTTTTACATCATAACTTGATTTAACAACACGGCCATTTACTTTAATACGACCTTGATCTGCCATTTCTTTGGCTACGGTTCTTCTTTTAACTAAACGGGAAACTTTTAAAAATTTATCAATTCTCATTTTATTACCTCATAAATTATCTCTGCACAATATCACTTGCTGTCTCTAAGAAAGTTGCCAATTCATTAAAAAGCATGCGATTATTCATTTTATCTGGAAGCTGCAACAAAACAACTAGGTGCTTTTCAGGTGTCATATTAATTCGTGCCTTCAAGCTAACATGCTCTAATGCTCTAAAAATATTTGGCCCTTCCAATTCATGAGAAGCATTCGGTGCAAACTCCACTTTAACCTGATCTTTTTTGGTTTTAATTACATTTAACACTTCTGCCAAGTCAGCATCAACTTTAAGGCCTGCAATTGCCAATAAATTTTCTACGGCTACTGGATAATCACCAAAACGATCAATCAATTCATCTTCAATTTTATCAAGTTCGTCTTGACTATTAACGACTTTAATCTTCTTGTAAAATTCAATTTTTTCTTCCTGATCAGCAATATATTCGCTAGGAATATATGCTTCTAAGCCAAGATCAATTTCCGCATTGGATTTCTTGATTTTCTTTTTATTTTTACGAGCTTTAATAGCATCGCTAAGCATTTGTGAATAAAGATCATATCCAACACTATCGATAAAGCCATGTTGCTGTGAGCCAAGCATATTTCCGGCACCACGAATTGATAAATCGCGCATGGCAATCTTAAATCCCGATCCTAATTCAGTAAAGTCGCGAATTGCATCCAAACGTTTTTCACCAACTTCAGTCAAAACTTTATTTGGCTGGTAAAGGAAATATGCATACGCTAAACGCGCACTACGCCCAATCCGACCACGAAGTTGATAAAGCTGGCTTAAGCCATAATGATCAGCATCTTCAATAATCATTGTGTTAACGTTAGGCATATCAATTCCTGTTTCAATGATCGTTGTTGTGACCAAAATATCAAATTCTTTATTTAAGAAACGATATAAAATATCTTCCAATTGATTTTGACTCATTCGACCATGTACACTAGCAATTCGAGCTGTTGGCAAAAGCTTTTGCAACCTTTGAACCACTTCATCGATATCGCCAATCCGATTATGAAGATAAAAGACTTGCCCACCACGTTGCATTTCACGCAAACAAGCATCCTTAACAACGCTAGGAATCTGTTCCATGACATAAGTCTGAATAGGATAACGGTTTTGAGGTGGAGTTTCCATAACAGATAAATCACGCACTCCAACCATGGACATATGAAGCGTCCGCGGAATTGGGGTCGCTGTCAAAGTCAAAACATCAATATTTGCTTTTAGTTGCTTTAATTTTTCTTTATGTTTTACACCAAAACGTTGCTCTTCATCAACTATTAATAAGCCCAAGTTCTTAAAATGAACATCTTTAGACAAAATTCTATGTGTTCCTACTACAATGTCAATCTTGCCTTCTTCAAGTTCTTCCAAAATTTCCTTGGTTTCAGCTGGCGTTTGAAAACGTGATAGCATCGCTGAATTAACAGGGAAATCTTTAAAACGATCCTGAATGGTTTGGAAGTGTTGCTGGGCTAAAATTGTTGTCGGTACAAGAAATGCAACTTGCTTATTGTCTTGAACCGCCTTAAAAGCAGCTCGCATGGCCACTTCAGTTTTACCAAAACCAACATCCCCAACAACCAATCGATCCATTGGCTTCGGTTTTTCCATATCTTCTTTAATTTCCTTAGTTGAACGAAGCTGGTCAGGAGTTTCCACATATGGAAAAGCGTCTTCAAATTTCTTTTGCAATTCATCATCAGGTGAGAAAGCAAAACCTTTTTCTGATTCACGCTTGGCATAAAGTTCAATCAAATCATCGGCAATATCTTCAACCTTAGATTGAACCTTTCGCTTGGTTTTCGCCCATTCACTGCCACCTAACTTGTTAATATGCGGTGTTTTTCCTTCTGATCCTACATATTTTTGCACTAAGCTAAGCTGATCAGCTGGCACAAATAATTGATCGCCCTTTTGATAAGTAATAGTGATATAGTCGCGCTTAACACCATTATTTTCGAGCGTCTTAATTCCCTCAAAGCGTCCGATACCGTGGTTAACGTGAACTACGAAATCCCCCGGTTTAAGTTCAGTGTAATTCCGCAAACGTTGGGCATTTTCTAAAGTTTTGATGCGCTTTTTACGTTGTGGTCGTTTATTGAACAATTCCCGTTCGGTCAAATAAACTAAATCAACTTCTGGCAAGCTAAAGCCACTAACATAGCCATCAACCGTAATTTGCGTTCTACCTTCTAGCAATTCATCATTTTTTACAATTGGCACATTTAAATCAAAATCAAGCATTGTTTGAGCTATTTGGTCGGCCCTTTTTTCATTGTCAGCCTGCAAAATAACGGTTTGCTTTTTCTTTTGATATGATTCAATTTCTGTCTTAATTAACGGTATTTGACTGAAGAATTGTTCTGGTTCACGCGTAGTCCAATTTAAAATTTGACCTAAACGAATTCGGCCCATGCTTCTTTGAAAAAGCGAGAAATAAATTCTATTGTGCTTGTCCCTCGACAAAACTTGGTTAAAAGCAAAACGCAATTTCTGTCCTGGAAGCATTGCCCCTGTTTTTAATTCATCACTTATGAAATCTTCGTTTTGCTTATCAACATTATCTACAGCTTGCTTAATTAATGGCATATCATCTAAAAATACCAAGCCATTTTTTGCCAAATAATCGAGCAAATTGCCAGGTTTTGCAAGCAAATAATCAATCAAAAAAGCATAATTACGTGGCAAGCCGCCATCATTCAAAAGATCTAAAGTTTCAGTAAAATGATCCTTCACATCTTTATCAGCAGCGGGTGCATCAGCCATATCCTTTTTGATTTTTTCTGCAGCTTTTGCAATTTGCTCACTAGAAAAAATTCTATCTAAGGCAGAAGAAATAGTTAATTTATCGATTTCTTTTTGACTGCGCTGACTAGATAAATCGAATTCCTTAATCGTGTCGATTTCATCGCCAAAGAATTCCATTCTTACTGGATTTTCACGATCCAAAGGATAAATGTCCAAAATATCCCCACGAATTGCAAATTCACCCGGACGAGCAACTAAAGCTTCCTTATGATAACCAGAATTTATTAGCCATGAATTTAAATCATTTAATTCATACTCTTTTTCTGGTGCGAAATCCAACTTGGCATTTGCAAATTCACTCACTTGCGAAAGTTTATATTGCAATCCCTGTGGTGTTGTTACAACAATTCCGGCTTTACCTGAAAGCAAAAAATTCAAACTTTGAATTCGGCTGCTCAATTGATCTGGCGACGCTACTGCTGTTTGAGTTGCAATCGTCGCATCCACTGGAAAGCTTTGCACTGTATCATCTGGCATAATACTGCTAAGCTCGCCGTAAAGATTTTGAGCCTTATTTTCATTTTCTTCAACCAAAATAAGTGGCACGTCCGCTTCTTCAACAATTTGTTTTAAAAGCAGACTAAAAGCACCGGCATTGGCGCCAGTGACTAATGAGTTTTTTACTTTTTTGGTTTTTGCTATAAATTTACTTAATTCTTGATCTTTATTTAAAAAATCTGTTAAACGCATTTTAATTGTATTTATTCATCAAATACTGACTATCTTTTCCACTGATAAAGTCATCAATAATATCAGCGCTTGTCGCAAATGCATCATCCATTAACTTTTGTTGTTCATTATTAAATGGTGTTAAAACCCAAGATACAACTGAAGTTTTTTGCGGATGACGAATACCAATCTTTAAACGATTGAATTTTTCTGTACCTAAATCACGAATGATGCTTTTAATTCCATTATGACCACCAGATTTACCATTAGCGCGAATTCTAATTTTTCCAATTGGCATATCCATATCATCTTGGATAATCAAAACATCTGAAGGATCAACTTTAAAGAAATTTGCAACTTGCGCAACGCTTCGACCTGATTCATTCATGAAAGTTTGTGGTTCAAGCAAAATTACATCTTCACCATTAATTTTTTGCTTGGTCCATAAGCCTTCAAATTTATCTTTATCTAAACTTAAATTATTCTTTTCCAAGTAATGATCCATCGCCATAAAACCTGTATTATGCTTAGTGCGATCATACTTTTTACCTGGGTTGCCTAATCCTGCAATTATCTTCATTTTATTACTCCTCATTCATAATCCCATTAATGATAGCACAAGTTACAGCAAATTCATGATATAATGCTATTGTTAAAATTATCACTAATATAAGGAGATATTATTTATGGCAAGAGAAGAAAGACCTCATAAGGTTATTTTAGTTGGTGACGGTGCCGTAGGTTCAACCTTCGCATTCTCATTAGTTCAACAAGGTATCGCTCAAGAAGTTGGTATCGTTGACGTTGTTAAGGAAAAGACTGCTGGTGACGCTATCGACTTGGCAGATGCTACTCCTTGGACAGCACCAAAGCACATTTACTCAACTGATTACTCAGACGCTAAGGATGCTGACGTTGTAGTTATTACTGCTGGTGCTCCACAAAAGCCAGGTGAAACTCGTCTTGACCTTGTTAACAAGAACTTGAAGATTTTATCATCAATCGTTGAACCAATCGTTGAATCAGGCTTCGACGGTATCTTCGTAGTTGTTGCTAACCCTGTAGATATCTTGACTCACGCAACTTGGAGAATGTCAGGTTTCCCTAAGGATCGTGTTATCGGTTCAGGTACTTCACTTGATACTGGCCGTCTTCAAAAAGTTATCGGTGAAATGGAAAATGTTGACCCACGTTCAGTTAACGCATACATGCTTGGTGAACACGGTGATACTGAATTCCCAGTTTGGAGCTACAACAATGTTGGTGGCGTAAAGGTTGCTGACTGGGTAAAGGCTCACGGTATGGGCGAAGAAAAGCTTGAAGAAATCCACAAGGAAGTTGCTAACATGGCTTACGATATCATCAACAAGAAGGGTGCAACTTTCTACGGTATCGGTACTGCTTCTGCATTCATCGTTAAGGCTATTCTTAACAACGAACACAGAGTTCTTCCACTTTCAGTTCCAATGGATGGTCAATACGGTTTGCACGACCTTCACATCGGTACTCCAGCTGTTATCGGCCGTAAGGGTCTTGAACAAATTATTGAAATGCCACTTAGCGACCACGAACAAGAATTGATGACTGCTTCTGCAGATCAATTGAAGAAGGTTATGGACAAGGCCTTCAAGGAAACTGGCGTTAAGGTTCGTCAATAATTAACTAATAATTAATTCATAAAAAAGCATCTTCTTTTAAGAAGGTGCTTTTTTCTTATGTCATCAATGATAGAATAATAATGTCAAAATTAGTGACTATTTAATTATTATTTAATTATAGTTTTATGTATGCTATAATTGTTTAAATATTTTTCATACGATGGAGGCAGCCTAATGCTTATCAAATCTTTGGTTCTTAAAAAAGATTACCTAACTACAGTAAATGAAAAAGCTACTTTGGAAGAAGCTTTAAAGATACTTGAAGAATCAGGTTTCAGATGTGTTCCTATCCTAGACGATACTGGAACAATTTTCCGCGGTAACATTTACAAGATGCACATTTACCGTCATAAGTCACAAGGCGGAGATATGAATCTTCCTGTAACTTACTTGCTTAAAAACGCTACTAAAACTATTAAAGTTAATTCTCCTTTCTTTAAAGTCTTCTTCAACCTTAAAGACTTGCCATATATTTCTGTTCTTGACGAAGATAACAAGTTTTACGGTATTTTAACTCACGCTAGCTTGCTTAGAATGTTGTCAGATGCTTGGAATGTTAAACATGGTTCATACGTTTTAACTGTATTGTCAGACAACAGCCGTGGTAATCTTGTTAAAATGTCCAAAATCATTTCTAAGTACTCAAATATGACAAGTGTCATGACTTTGGATGCCGCTTCTGGTGAACTTGGCGGCAACTTTGTTCGTAGAACTTTATTTACTTTGCCAGCTGGTGTTTCTGACACAACTATGAAGACAATTGTGGATAAACTTCAAAAGAAGGGCTATGTAGTAGCCGAAATTGAAGATTTACAAGCTGGATTAACAATTATGAGTGATGAAAATCCAGGCGTCTTTATCGACAATCCTCAAGAATAATTGAATCAATAAAAAATAGCATTGAGCTAAAAACTCAATGCTATTTTTATGACCAAAATTTTTATTTTTTAGTTTTCGTAATATTCTCTTGGCAAACGATCACTAAGAAGACAAGCAACTTCATAGTGAATTGTATCCACATAATCAGCAGCTGCCTTAATATTGTTTGGATCATTAGGATTATCAGAAATCAAAACAACTTTAGTTCCCATTGGCATCTTTTCAGGCATTTCTACCATAAATTGGTCCATGCAAACACGGCCAACAATTGGACAATATTTATCGCCAACTTTTACCTTAAAACCGCTGAATTTGCGAATCCAACCATCGGCATAGCTACTGGGACAGTCCCAATGATAGTGTCTTTATCAGCAACAAAAGTTGAACCATAGCCAACACCATCACCCTTGTGAATAGTTTTAACATGGGTCAATTCACTAACAAATGACAAAGCTGGTTTCAATTCAATATCAGCCTTTAAATCAGGGCTATTTGGATTAGAAGATGGATTAAGGCCATAAATTCCAATTCCAAAACGAACAATATCACTATGGATATCTTTATCAAAAATACTTGCGGCAGTGTTATCTACATGAATCCACTTAGGATGAACAGTTAACAAACTCTTCATGTGTCTAAACTTTTCCACTTGATGCTTAAAGTAAGTATCATCCGCACTATCGGCAGAAGCAAAGTGCGCAAACATTCCTTCTACAAAGAACGAATCATTATTTTCCAAGAATTTATTAGCAGCAACAAATTCATCATCTTCGTTGAAACCAATTCTGCCCATTCCTGAATCGATACCCAAATGAATCTTTAATTGCAAATCTTCTTTTTGCAAATACTTTTCAGCTTCTTTAAGCCATTCTAAATTAGGAACAGTTAAAGAAACATCATTAGCTGCAGCAAGTGGCGCATATTCTGGAGAAACAACGCCTAAAACCAAAATTGGCTTAACGATATCTGCATTTCTAAGTTCCAATGCTTCATCTAAGATAGCTACACAAAAACCATCTGCTCCTGCTTTTAAAGCAGTTTTAGCTACTTGAACTGCACCATGACCATAACCATTTGCCTTAACTACGGCAAATAATTTTTGTCCTGGATTTAAATGCTTTTTTTCATTTTCAATGTTTTGTTTAATTGCGCCCAAATTTACACGTACAGTTGCTGGACGGTGAATACCTGTGATCATTCTGGATCCTCCAAAACTACAAAAGTAATAATTTCATGGTTATCATGTGTGATGCTTGAAAAAATATTTCCTGAATATTTGGTGGAGGTTGTGACTGGATGACCTAAGTCATCCCACAAAGTTTCCACATCCTGAAAGCCAATATACTTTCCAAGGCCAGTCCCCATTGCCTTAGAGAAAGATTCTTTTAATGAAAACCTTCCTCCTAAATATTCAACTTTGCGTTTCCCCTTCATTTTTTCATACTGGGCAAACTCATTAGGCGTTAAAACCTTTTTTGCAAAACTATCCCCTCGTTGAACAATCTCTTTAACGCGTTCAACTTCTACAGAATCAATTCCTACGCCTTTGATCATTTCTTTTACCTCACACAAGAAAATATTATAGTACAAAAAATGAGTTGCAAAATTACAACTCATTAATTAGTAAAAAATCTTAATCTTTTTTCTTAATTACGAAATCATGATTGCTTCCGCGTTTTTCGCCACGATTGCGACGACCATGATTGCCACCATGACGGTGATTATCATTTCCGCGACGATGATTATTGTAATTGCCACGTCTTCTGCCATGACCGCGGCCACCACGACCATGATGACGACCATTCCCCTTATATGGCAATGGTTTTTCTGGAGTAATTTTAACCTTGACGTCAGTTGAATCTTTAGAAAGATTCTTCAAAAAGGCAGCAACTAAGTCCAAAGCGCTGTAGTTTTCAAGAAGTTCATTAGCTTCATCTTCGTACTTGCTCAAATCTGCCTTAAGCAAATCTTCGATTTGTGATTCGGCTTGTTTAAGCTGTCCACGTAAGGCTTGATCATCTGTTGGCGGACGAAGTGGAGTCATTTTCTTCTTGGTTAATTGTTCAATGGTTCTCATGTAGCCAATTTCGTTTGGTGTAACAAAAGTAACTGAAATACCATTTTTACCAGCACGGCCAGTACGACCAATACGGTGAACATAAGAGTCTGGATCTTGAGGAATATCGTAATTATAAACGTGAGTAACACCAGAAATATCCAAACCACGAGCTGCTACATCAGTTGCAACCAAGATATCAAGTTTACCAGCACGGAAACGTTTCAAAACGCTCATTCTACGTGCTTGTGACAAATCACCATGAATTCCGGCAGCATTATATCCACGTGCTTGAAGACCACGTGTAAGTTCATCTACACGGCGTTTAGTACGACCAAAAACAAGAGCCAAATCTGGGCCTTGAACATCGATCAAACGGCACATGATATCAAATTTTTCTGATTCTTTTGCACGAACGAAATATTGCTCAATTAAGTCGGCAGTTAATTCTTTAGCCTTAATCTTAACGATTTCTGGATTGTGCATGAACTTTTCACCAATATGCAAAATTGGCTTAGGCATTGTAGCACTAAAGAGAAGAACTTGATTACGGTTTTTAGCGTAGCTAAGAATGCTTTCAATATCTTGAATAAAGCCCATATCAAGCATTTCATCGGCTTCATCCAAAACTACTGTATTAACATTTTCTAAATCGATAGTTTTACGCTTCAAGTGATCAAGAAGTCGACCTGGCGTACCAACTAAAATAGCTGGAACATGGTGCTTTAATGATTTAATTTGACGGCCAATGTCTGCACCACCATAAACTACTTGTACGCGAGCCTTTTCATCCCTACCTAAACGGAAAAGTTCTTCTTGAGTTTGAATAGCTAATTCACGCGTTGGTTCGATAATTACAGCTTGAATAGCTTTTTCTTTTTTATCTAAATTTTGCAAAATTGGCAAACCAAAAGCAGCAGTCTTACCTGTCCCTGTTTGAGCTTGGCCAATTACATCTTTGCCTTCCAAAGCAAGTGGAATTGTTTCTGCTTGAATAGGCGTTGCTTCTTCAAATCCTGATCTCTTAATTGCCTTAAGCAGTGCGTCATTTAATCCTAATTCCGAAAATTTCACTAAATTTTACTCCTATCTGAGTCGGTCTACGACCTTTTCAAGATGCATGCCGTGTGATCCCTTAAATACGACAATATCATCTGGCTTAATATCATTCTTCAAATCGTTAATCATATGATCCATTTGATCTTGTGGGTAGTAATGAAGGCTATTTTCATTATACTTATCTTGCAAAGCATCATATAAATGCTTCATTTCGCCACCAAATAAGTAAACTTCGTTAATCACTTGAGGATCAAGGCAATCATGTAAGCTTCATGGAGAGCAGCAGATTTTTCACCCAATTCAAGCATATCGCCAAGAACAGCAATTCTGCGTCCGCCTTGTACCATTTCAATTTGACCAAAACTAGTAATAACCGCACGAACAGCAGTTGGATTAGAGTTATAAACATCGCTCATAATATCTTCACCAACATCGCCTTTTTCCCATTCCATACGATTTGCAGTAGGGGTGAAGTTAGAAAGTGAGGCTGCAATTTCTTCATCGCTTTCGCCAAAGTGACGACCAACACTAAGTGCTGCCATAGCGTTAGACACGTTATGCTTACCGATCATTGGAATTGAGAATTTTTGTTCTGAATTATTTACTGTAAAAGTAGCATGATGCTTGTAACTTCTAAAGCTTGTAGCGTAAACAGTATCATTATCCTTGAAACCAAAAGTTGCTTTAGCTTGAGAAATATTCTTAGCTCTTTCAGCTAAAAGAGGTTCATCACCGTTGTAAATAAATTCACCGTCTTCACGCAAGAAGTCAGTGATTTCCATCTTAGCATCAGCAATCTTATCACGAGTACCAAAGAATTCAATGTGAGCTTCACCAATCATCGTGATTACTGTTACATCAGGGTGAGTCAATTCACTCAAATGATGCAATTGACCTGGACGGTCCATTCCCATTTCCAAAACCAAAATTTCAGTATTTGGCTTCATTTCCAAAATAGTCATTGGCACGCCAATTTCATTGTTAAAGTTGGCTTGTGTCTTATGAACATTAAAACGCTTTGACAAAACTGCAGCTACCATATCTTTAGTAGTTGTCTTGCCGTTTGAACCCGTAATTCCCACAACAGTTGGGTTAACTTTACGTAAATAATAGCGTGCTAAATCTTGCATAGCAGCGAGGGGATCATCAACTTCTAAAACCGCAAGTTTACTTGGCTTATTTGGATGACCCTTCTTCCATAAAGTGGCTGAAGCACCATTATCAATCGCACTTTCGATGAAATCGTGCCCGTCTCTTTCGCCAGCTATTGGCACAAAAAGTCCACCATCTGTGATCTTTCTAGAATCGAAGGCAACAGATGTAATTTCAGTCTTATCATTACCTTCACATGTCGTACCTAAAGCTTTGGCAATTTCAGCCAGTTGCATCTTCATTTATTCTTGCTCCCATAAAAAATATAATTTAATACAGCAACCATTATACGTTCTTTCAGCTAATCTGCCAAATGAACATTTATACAAAAAGAAGCAGCCCCAATGGGACTGCTTCCACTAGATCGTAAGTAATTACTTCTTCAAGCCATACTTCTTGTTGAACTTTTCGATTCGACCATCTGCTTGAGCAAACTTTTGCTTGCCAGTGTAGAATGGGTGAGAATCTGATGAAACTTCAACACGAATTAATGGGTAAGTATTACCTTCGTAATCTACAGTTTCCTTTGATTCCATAGTTGAACCTGCCAAGAACTTAGCACCAGTAGCTGAGTCCATGAATACAACTTTATGATAATCTGGATGGATACCTTGTTTCATAATTCATTTCTCCTTTTGCCATGATCATCTTTCAGATCATAGATTAATCGATTAACAGCACATAGGATACCATTTTCAATGCTTTATTTCAAGATCTTTTCCTATTTTCCTTGCTTTAAAATGTCGCTTGGCCTAATTTCTTTACCAAAGTAAGGCTTTAATTCCTTATTGTAATCATAGGTGAAGAAACTTTCGCGGTTTAATTTATCAATTTCATGATTCATCCAATTTTGAAGAGACTTGTTTCCTCTTTTTACAGCTGGGGAAATATATTGATTTGGTCCAATATTTTTAATACCTACCGTAAATTTAGGATTGCGTTTTACCCATGCATAAAGATATGAATTATCATCAGCAAGTGCCGCACCACGATCATTTTTAATTGCATTAAATTGTTGGGTCTTAGAATCAAATTTAAGCAAACCTACGCCTTTTTGGCTAGTAAAGTAATTTTCGGCCGTTGTCCCTTTAGTTACGATAACATTCTTGCCTTGCAATTGTTTTGCGCTAGTAATTGGTGCTCTTTTAGGCGAGATAACACCTACGGAGACCTTCATGTACGGCTTGGCCCAAGAAACAACTTTTTTACGTTCTGGCGTAACGGTAAAATTAGCCAAAATCATATCAGCTTTATTTGAATTCAAAGTATCCACACGATTGTTAGCATTAACTTGAACAAAGCGAACTTTAACGCCTAGATCTTTTGCAACTCTACGTGCCAAACGCACATCATACCCAACGCGTTTTCCTTGTGAGTTAACCCAACCGTACGGTGGCAAATCGCCAAAAACGGCAATGCGAATATAACCGCGACGCTTAATTGAAGAAACATTATTTTCATTATTCCATCTGCTTCCAGATGCCGATCCATTAAGTCCCGGCTGCGTAATTCCAAAGAAAGCCGCTGTCGCAATCACTAATACAGCCAGGATGCCCATTATCCAATTAAAAATCTTTTTCGTCATTTTATTTTTCCTCTAGAAATCCATACTGTCTAAAAATTCTTGCGCACGTTTAGTTTGAGGATGAGCAAAGAATTCTTTACCTGGCGTGTCTTCCACAATCTTGCCATCTTCTAGGAACAAAACTTCATCGGCAATCTTAGCGGCGAAATTCATTTCGTGAGTAACAATAATCATTGTCATATGCTCGTTATCGGACAATCTTTGAATAATTTCTAAAACGCCACGCACCATTTCTGGATCAAGAGAGGCTGTCACTTCGTCAAAAAGCATAATTTCGGGATGCATTGCTAAAGCCCGTACAATAGCAATTCGTTGTTTTTGACCACCAGAAAGTTCCCGAGGATATGCATCTGCATAATCGGCTAACTCTACTTGTCCTAGAAGCTTTTGCGCTTCCTTGCGAACTTCATCTTCATTTCTTTTTTGCACCTTAACTGGAGCCAAAAGAATATTTTCCATAACAGTTAAATTAGGAAACAAATCATAGCTTTGGAAAACCATGCCAATCTTTTGGCGAAGAGCTTGCCACTGCTTAGGACTAGGATTTATTTCTTTACCATGAAAATAAATTTTTCCATCTTCATAATCTTCAAGTCCATTCAAAGTTCTCAAAAGCGTACTCTTACCTGAGCCGGATGGACCAAGCAAAGTTAAGACTTCGCCTTTTTTCAAACTAAAATTAATATCATGAAGTGCTTGCCAGTTACCATAAAACTTATTTAAATGTTCAACTTTTAAAATTTCTTCTGTCATATTTCTCACCTATTTTTGCTTAGCTGTTAAACGTTTAGCCCATGCGGACAATGGATAATCCAAAATGAAATACAAAATAAAGATAAAACCGTAAACCCAGAAAACTCCGGTTGGGTATTGTTGGTTATTTGCTTCGATTATTTGCTGACCAACGTTGATAACTTCCATAATATTGATAATCATTAAAAGCGAAGTTGTTTTAATTACTCTTGTTGCTAAATTAATCGTTGCCGGAAGCTCTAATTTAAATGCCTGTGGAATCAGCACATAACGGAAAAGCTGCAAACGACTAAGTCCTAAAGCCATCCCCGATTCACGCTGATTTTTTGGCACAGATTCAATTGCCCCACGGACAATATCACTAAATTCTGCACCCACCCAAAGAGCAAATGCCAAAACCGACATCCAGGTTGCTGGCCAATTAACGTGAAGGCTTCTTGGCAAAATATAGTAAACCAGGTAAAGCAAAACTACAGTTGGCACTATTCTAAAAAATTCCAAATAGATGCGTAAAATAAAGCGAACAGGTCGATTCTTCAATGTTCTTAAAACACCAAAAATTGTTCCAATTGCCAAACCGATAATAAGTGCTAAAACTGCGATCCAAGTTGAAGTCCAAAGTCCTGCCATTAACCGAGCAAAGTTGCGTCCTTCGAATAAAACATTAATCCCCGAATGAAGCATAACGTACTCTCCTTTCAAGCCAATTTAAAACTAAAATTACCGGAATTAAGATGATTGCATAAGCAACCACAAGCATAAATAAATATTCGTTAGAACGGTAATACATTCCGATCAAATCCAAAGCAGTATTAGTCAACTCTGGAATCGCAATAACTGAAAAAATTGATGTTTCTTTTATTAAGAAAACAATATTGGCAGTCAAAGCCGGCATGCTTAAACTAAAGCCTTGTGGAAAAACGACGTATCTTGCCAGTTGCAAATTGTTCATTCCTAAGGCCTTGCCACTGCTGATTTGACTTGAGCTAACACCATTAAATCCGCCTGTAAATCCTTCGGCCATATAAGCTCCGCCTAAAAAAATCAGGCCCACAATACCGCAGACTTCTGCCGACATTTTTAATCCAAATACTGGAAAAGCGTAATACAAAAAGAATAATTGAATTAACAATGGAGTATTTCGCGCTACTTCTACGTAGGCCGTGAAAATTTGACTAAGTACCGGCACTTTAAAATATTGAATTAAACTTGTAATTATCCCCACAATTATCGAGCCAATGATTCCAATTAACGATAGCCATAAAGTCAGTTCAAAGCCTTTGGCAAAAACTGGCAAAGCTTGCTGGATGACTGTCCAACTCATGTTATGTCTCCTCTCAACAACAAACAAAAAAGGGACCTAATCATAGGTCCCTTTTATCAAAAGCATTAAAAAAGATCTACGAGATTTCAGCTCTCGCAGATCTTTTTGCTTTTTAGATCAATCTTAAATTAAACAGAAATACGAAAACTGAATTTTTGAGCATGTGAAATAAACTTGCAACAAGCACAAGTACAACAGTTAGTATTTACGTTCATCATGTTAACTAAATTCATTTTCCGTACTCCTTTCTAAAAATATAACTTATTTGAAGTAAGTTACTTATTAACTGTAACCAATATATAATTTTGCTTACTTATTGTCAATAATTTTTCAATAAACTATTTATATTGACCTTGATTACTTTTGCTTATCATTGATCCGACCATTTACTTTTTCCGCATATGCATCAATCTTCTTAAGACTGCTGTTAACGCCCCAGAAGTAGAAAATCAATGAAACGATAATGATTAAAACAAAATCAAATGGATATTTAATCCAGTTTTGCCCGCCGAAGCCATCGCTACCCATATAAGACATGAGTGAAATAAAAATCATATAAATAATTAGCCACCATGCATGTCTTAGTTGTTCTTTCAGATTAGAATGCTGATATTTTACTTCGTAATAAATATAAATCGGCAGCCCCAAAGCGATAACAAAGATAACTTGCACGGTTGTTGGCCACATTGACCAATAAATTGCTAAACTCGTTAAAACAAAAGCTGCAGGTGCAAGCCACTTCATATATCTTGGACCAAATGGTCTTTTTAAGTTTGGACTAATCTTGCGAAGTGCGATAACTGTTACGGGGCCAGTCAGATAGGCAATCAAAGTTGAAGCTGCAATAACTGTTGCCAGCAAATTCCAATTTCTAAACACACTAACCAAAATTACCGCTAAAACGAAATCAGTAATCATCGCAAAACGCGGAATCATATATTTACGGTTAAGTCTTCCCAGCCAGCTTGGCAAATGCTTAGTGTGCGTCATTGCTGCCAAAGCTCGTGAAGCTGTCGCAACAAAGGCCACACCTGTTCCAAATGGTGAAACAAAGGCATCAAGATAGAGTAAAATCACCAGCCAATTAATGCCTAAAATAATCGCAATATCCGCAAATGGTGATGTAAAGTTGATGCCATGCCAGCCTACTTTGGCTAAAGTTGCCGGCTCAATTGCTCCAATAAAAGTTACCTGCAACAAAATATAAATAATTGCAGTAATAATCATGGAAATCAAAACCCCACGCACAATATTTTTGCGTGGATTTTTTAATTCTCCACCCATATTGATAACTGTTTGAAAGGCATCGTACGACATGATAATCCCTGAAACCGAAGTTGCTTCAAAAATTGATCTTGATCCATATGGCATAAATTCATGCAAATTAGTTCCAAAGTTTTGAACATGGAAACCACTATAAACTAAAGTGATAATTGTTAAAGTTGGAAGCAAAATTTTGAAAACCGAGATCAAATTTGTGAAATGCGTCATCAATTTAACTGACCAATAATTAATCAGTGTAAAAACGAGCATGAAGACAAAAACAACAAACAAACCTTGGGTTGTTATATTGCCTTTTTCCATAAAATGTCTTGTCCAATTTGCCCAGGACCATGGCCATGACGACATATATTGAACAGCAGCCACAGCCTCCATTGGTACTAAAGTAATCAATGAAATCCAATTTGCCCAAGCCGCAATAAAACCTAAAAGCGGTCCATGACTGTATTGCGCATAGCGACTCATTCCGCCACTTTCCGGAAACATTGATCCTAATTCAATGTAGGTCATCGCAATCGCAATAATAATGACGGCACCTAAAATCCAAGAAAGAATCGCAGCTGGACCAGCAATCCGGGCAGCTGAGCCTGATCCAAACAGCCAGCCCGATCCAATTAATGAATTGAGGGCCAACATTACAGCAGAAAATAATCCTATTTTATGTACTTTTAATTTATCCAATATTCCTTATCCCATTCTAATATTCTCAATTTCAATCAAAAATATTAGTTAATGGGATATTCGGCCGTTAATTCATGAACAGAATTTTTAACATCATCAATAACGCTTTGATCGTCAGAATTGTTTAAAATTTTAGCAATTAAACGTGCAACTTCACGAGCGTCATCTTCTTTAAAACCGCGACTAGTAATTGCTGGCGTACCAATTCGCAAACCGCTAGTCACAAATGGACTGCGTTGATCGTTTGGAATTGATTCCTTATTGGTTGTGATATTGACAGAATCAAGCAAGCTTTGAGCATCTTTACCTGTTAAACCGGTCTTAGTAATATCAATAATCATTAAATGATTGTCTGTACCGCCAGAAACAACGCGAATATTTTCACTCTTATTAAATTCATCAGCCATTGCAGATGCATTCTTTACAACTTGTTTAATGTAATCTGTAAATTCTGGTTGTAAATCTTCATAAAAGGCTTGTGCCTTTCCTGCAATAACGTGTTCAAGCGGACCACCTTGCGTGCCTGGGAAAAGTGCAGAATTAATCTTCTTGCCAATTTCCAAATTGTTAGAAAGAATCATTCCGCCACGAGGACCACGTAAAGTCTTGTGTGTTGTAGTCGTTACAACATCGGCAACAGGAATTGGACTTGGATGAGCACCCGTTGCAACAAGACCGGCAATATGGGCCATATCAACCATTAAATAAGCACCAACATCATCGGCAATAGCACGAAATGCTTCCCAATCGATAATACGGCTGTAGGCAGATGCGCCAGCAACAATCAATTGTGGACGAACTTCTTCAGCGATCTTTTTAATTTCGTCAAAATCAAGTTCTTCAGTTTCAGGATTCAAATCATAACTGTATGACTTGTAAAATTTGCCTGAGAAATTAACTTTTGAACCGTGAGTAAGGTGGCCACCGGCATCCATACCCATTCCTAAAATCTTGTCGCCTGGCTTTAATAATGCGCCATATACAGCCATGTTAGCTTGTGAACCTGAGTGAGGCTGAACGTTAGCAAATTTACAATTAAACAATTTTTTAGCGTAATCAATTGCTAGTTGTTCAACTTCATCAATATATTGACACCCACCGTAATAACGCTTGCTAGGATAACCTTCGGCATATTTATTGGTTAAAACAGAACCTTGTGCTTCACGCACGGCATCAGAAACAATGTTTTCAGATGCGATAAGTTCAATAGTATCTTCTTGACGTTTTTCTTCTTTTTTTATTGCTTCCCAGAGTGCTGGGGATTTTTCTGCATATTTCAAGTAAAGAAGCCTCCTTTTAAAAAGCTAAAATATTAAGTTTTATTATACTACATTAAATTATATTGACACCGTGTCACTTTTACTAATAAAATTATTTCATAATAAAAATTCAATTTAGAAGGTGACTTGAATAATGACCGCTCAACAAAAAAAGATTATTAAAACAGCCTCCAAAATTATTGAAAAGGATGGCATTGAAAAATTAACAATGCGCAAGTTGGCCAAACAGGCTAAGCTTCATCCCAATTGCTTATATCAAAATTTTGAAAACAAAAATGAAATTCTCAAACATGTGGCTAAAAGCATGACTGATGATGTATTAAGCGAAACACGTTTTGAGAATAAAAATGCTAAGGAGCAATTAATCTTTGCTGTATCCGCATTTTTAAAAAGATTAAGCGAACAACCTCACGTAATTGATTTTGTTTTTTTCAATAAAGACATTGATCAAATTTTACCTGAAGACAGCATCAGCATCCCTAATCACTTCATTGGCAAAATTAATGCGGCAATTAATGAACGCCCAAGCAATAAACAAGTTGACACCCAAAACTTATTCATCAGAATTTTGTCAACAATTCATGGCTTGGCAATGATGATCAAACAAGGGATGCTCGCTTATCATCCACAGCTTGCCGAAGTTCGGCTTGCTTATATCTAATCATATTTTTTATTTAAGAAAGGAGTGATTTGTCCTTTATGGATAATCACAGGCAAAAGCCTTGGCATTCAGAAAGTATTTCTGAAACTTATAAAAATTTAAATACACAAGAAGATGGTTTAAGCTCTAATGAAGCACAAATTCGTCTTGAGAAAAATGGCCCTAATGAACTAGAGGGACAAGCACCTAAGACAATTTTGCAAATGCTTAAAGAGCAACTTTGGGATCCAATGATTTTTATTCTTTTGGGCGCTAGCGGCTTTTCCGCAATCTTAAAAGAATGGCCCGAAGCAATCGTCATTTTATTAATCGTTGTTTTAAACGCAATCATTGGTATCGTACAAGAAAAAAGAGCTCAAACTTCTTTAGCTGCTTTACGCAAAATGAGCGCGCCAAAAGCTAACGTGATTCGTGATGGTCAAATGAAAATTATTCCTGCCAAAGAGTTGGTAGTCGGCGACATCGTGAGCTTGCACGATGGTGACATGGTTCCTGCCGATTTGCGTTTAATTGAAACAGCTAACCTTAAAATTCAGGAATCCTCTTTAACAGGTGAATCCGTTCCTGTAGAAAAAAATGCAGATGAAATTCTTGTAAATGACTGTCCTATCGGTGATCGGACAAATATGGCCTTTTCTTCTTCAATCGTAACTTACGGCCGCGGAACGGGAATTGTCACAGCTACTGGCATGGCTACAGAAATGGGCGCAATCGCCGGCATGATCGAAAATGAAGATAACATAGAAACTCCTTTGAAGAGAAAACTTAATTCTGCCGGTAAAGTTTTAACTGTAGTTGGTTTGATTATCTGCGTAGTTATTTTTGCTATCGGAATTATGTATGGACGTCCGCTTGTTCCGCAATTTTTGGTAGCTATCTCACTTGCGATTTCCATTATTCCTGAAGGTTTGCCAGCAACAGCAAGTATCGTGATGGCTTTGGGCGTTAAGCGCATGGCTAAGAAAAATGCTTTAATCAAAAAATTGCCAGCTGTTGAAACTTTAGGCAATGCTACCGTAATTTGTTCTGATAAAACTGGTACTTTAACCTTAAATAAAATGACAGTCACTGAGGCTGCCTTCGCTGATAACTTAAAAAGCGGCAAGACTACTGAAGTTAAAGACATTAAATCAAATCAACTTTCAAATGAATTAGCTTTGGCTGGACTTCTCTGCAATGATGCGAGTTTTGATCCTGAAGACAAAGAAAAAATTATCGGTGACCCAACTGAAGGAGCTTTAATTCCGTTTGCGGAGCAATTTAAACTTCAATTAAATACTAGAAATAAATACCCACGCATTGGTGAACAGCCTTTTGATTCAGATAGAAAAATGATGACATCTGTTCATGAAATCAACAATGAAAAAGTTGCTTACACTAAAGGTGCTATCGATGAACTTTTAAATCGTTGCACAAATATCTCAACAAGAACAGGAATAAGAAAATTAACAGAAACCGACCGCGAACAGATTTTATCTTTGAACAAAAAAATGTCTGAAGATGCATTGCGCGTGTTAGGTTTTGCTAAGCGAAATGTTGACGCCGTTAACTTAAACAGCGATTTAGAAAATAATCTTACTTTTATCGGAATGGTGGGCATGATCGATCCGCCCCGTGAAGAAGTTGCGGAATCTGTTAAAACTTGCCGCGACGCAGGTATTCGCACAATTATGATTACGGGCGACCATAAAATTACTGCTTTAGCGATTGCTAAAAAACTTAATATCTTCAAGCCGGGTGATTTGGCAATTTCTGGTCAAGAATTAGATCAAATGAGCGATGCGGAACTAGACGTCGCAGTAAGAAAAGCCACTGTTTTTGCCCGCGTTTCCCCTGCTGACAAATTGCGGATTATTAAAAGCTTAAAACGTAATGGTGAAGTAACCGCCATGACAGGTGACGGTGTAAACGATTCGCCGGCTTTAAAGGCTGCAGATATCGGCGTGGCAATGGGAATTACCGGTACGGACGTTGCTAAAAATGTTTCAGATATGATCTTGCTTGATGATAGCTTCACTACAATTGCGACAGCGATTAAGGAAGGCCGCCGTGTTTACCGTAATATTCAAAAAATTATTCAATTCTTGCTTGTTGGTAATATCGCGGAAATTTCGACGCTTACGATTGCTACAATTTTCAATTGGGATGCCCCACTTTTGGCAATCCACATCTTATGGGTAAACTTGGCAACTGCTACTTTACCTGCCTTGGCATTAGGCGTTGATCCGGCAAGTCCAAACATTATGAAGCATAAGCCAGTTAAATCTGGAACTTTGTTTGAAAAAGACCTAGTATGGCGAGTTATTACTCAAGGACTTTTTGTAGCTGTTCTTACTTTGACAGCTTACTGGGTAGGTGCTCAAACTGATAATGCAATTACTGGTCAAACAATGGCCTTCGCAGTTTTAGCACTTTCTCAAATGATTCGTTCATTCAATCAACATTCCAATACTGATCCAATTTGGAAGCGCGGTTCCGGCTTCAATTTCTGGTTAGTTATCTCATTTGCGGTTTCCGCATTCTTCATGGGACTTATCTTGCTTGTTCCAAGTTTGCAAGAAGTGTTCTACGTAACTAACTTGAGTGCTGGCCAATGGATTGTGGTGATTGCCCTTGCTCTTCTTTCAATCGCACATGTTGAAATTAGCAAAGGCTTCAAAAAGATTCGTAAAGCTAAACCTATTTTTGGTTAATGAAAAACTCTCAGTTTTTATGCTGAGAGTTTTTTTACTTTTTCACAGGAATCCTAATCACTGTCTTCATATTTTCCGGTTTTGATCGTCTTGGATCAGACAAATGAACTACACCGGCACTAAAGTGCCGGGTTTCTGGGAACGCCGAGTAGTGTTTAGGATCTTATATTGATTGCTCAAATACCCAACTCACAGAACTCAGCTATTTACCATGCCAGTCCCTGACCATTTGGCTTTGCTTTATGCAAGATATTAACTGCCGCATTAATATCCCGATCATGCCTAGTTTGACACTTAGGACAAATCCATTCACGAATCTCTAATGGCTTAGCGCCACTATTATAGCCGCATTCTGAACAAATTCTGGAAGTGTTTTTGGGATCTACCGCAATTAGTCTTTTACCATACCACCTGCACTTATATTCCAGCATTTGTCTGAACGTCCGCCATGAAGCATTAGAGATAGCTTTAGCCAAATGATGATTTTGAAGAAGATTTTTGGTTTTCAAATCTTCGATAACAATCACATCATATTGCTTAACCAAATGCGTCGTTAGCTTATGAAGATAATCCTTACGCTGATTAGCTGCTTTAGCTTGATAGACAGCTTTCATCCGTTGGGCTTTTTGCCAATTGGCAAAGCTTTCCAAGCTTCTAGGACAAAGCACTTTTCTATTTTTATCCTGCAAAACTAATAGCTTGGCCAAGTGTCTGCGGCGGGAATATTTTCTTTGCCATGCTTTGGCTTTCTTTTCAAAATAAGAGCCATCAAAACTAGGGTACTTCAAGCCATTGGACAGAATTGCCAAATCAGCCACGCCGACATCAATGCCGATTTCTTTGCCAGTCAAGCAGGGCTTCTGGGGTTCAGGTGCTTCCGCCTGCAGAAACAGATAATATTTCCCCGTTGTTTCAAGCACAACCGTATAACGCTTGATTTTAATATTTTTCAAAACTCCGGTCTTGCTTGTCTTAATATATCCTAATTTAGGGATCTTTAAATACCGCTTGCCAGCAATTTTGATAATTGACTTGCCTGTATAAGACTTCTTCAAATACTTGCGCGAATGAAAACGAGGCTTGCCAATTCGGCCGCTTTTATCTTGGAAGAAGTTTTTCCAAGACTGAGTTAAAAATTCATTAACTAGCTGCAGACTTGAAGAATCGCTGTTTTTCAAAAAAGGATATTCTTTCTTAAGCGGCTTAAGCAGGTAATTCAGCTTAAACTTACCTAAAAAAGGCAAATCCTTATTATTCTGATAGCGCTCGTTCATCATAGCCAGCATCTGATTCCAGACAAAGCGATCATTGCCAAACATCTGCTCAAGCTGGTCTTGCTGGTTTTTATTAGGATAGAGCCTTAATTTAATTCCTTTCAGCACATTTGTTCCTCCCTTCTAGTAACATTGTATCAAACATACGTTCAAGAAAGAATGGGAACAAGCAAAAAAACTAAAGAAAAAGCCAATCATCATTATATGATCTATCAATATGTACATGATACAACAGTGGTTTAGTACCTTTAATTATTCCAAGTTTGTGTTTTTGTCGTAATTCATCTATTTTTCCATTTGCGATCAAATCAATTACATCATTTACCTTAGATAAATCATAATGTTTTTTCTTATATTTTTTTGCTGTCCTTAAAAAATATTTTTTAGGAATTACTTTCATTCATCTAAATCCTTAATCCAATTTTCTTTGAAATCAGAAACAGATGAATAAGTTTTTCCATTACTATTTTTATCTTGCATTTCTTTAACAACTTCCATCGCTGATTTATCAGCTCTTGGCGTAAAAGGTAATTTCTGTTGTTGAATTACGGCAGTGTAAAAAAGACGCGTTGCTGTTGCCATATCCATCCCCATAGCTTTAAAAGTAGCCTGTGCTTCTTCTTTCATACTTTTTGGTAATTTCATATTAAAACTAGTAGTTTCGTTCATTAGTATCACCTCTTAATCACTTATTATACATAATAGCAATTAAATAGATATATTTTAGCCTATGTCTTCATTAATCATTCCTCCTCTCTATTTATAAATGCGAAAAAAAGATACATATTTTCTTTAATTACACACATCTTTTAAATTTCTTAACAAAAAACTCCCAGTTCAAATTGAACTGAGAGTTTTATTTTTCTATTATTCCAATAGCAACAAAGAAGTGGCAACTCTTCTGAATGATATTTACTATTACAATCACAAGAGAATTAAGAGCACAATAAAAACCATACTTCGATAAAATATCGAAATATGGTTTTTAACAAAATTAATTAATAATATGTCCCTATTTTTGGGTTTATATCACTTAATTTTTTGCATTAATGACCGCGATGTTTTTTTCGGCGTTTAGCTTGTCTTTGTAAAAAACGTCTTTCTTGTTCTTTACGCTTCCTATTCTTTTTTGCCTTTTTCTTGGCTACCTTTGACTGCTCAAACTGCTTTTTTAAAGCTTGTTGAGCTTTGGTACCAATTGCTTTGTTTTGCGTAGCTTTATGAGCCAACCTTTGAGCTCTCTTAGGGTTAACATGGTGAAACTTTTCCTCTTTTACAGTTGATTGATAGAAATGCAACTGCGAGTAATGATCATTCACCAATCTAAGTATCTCTGGCATACTTGGCAGGGATGCTCCTAAATTTACTTGTGCTACTTCATAATTAATACCATCTATCCGTTCAAAAATTGCTTTATAAAACGGATCATCAAAGACAATAGTCAACTCACCTTTAATCATAATGCGTTCCTCCTAATAAAAATTATCAGGAAAGATGGACATCCTAGGAGGAAGGTTACTGATATAAAGTTAAGATTATATATCCGGACTACCAACCGAATCGTGTTTTTACTTTCCTTAGAGGAAATTATAGCATATTATACAAACTTATGTTTTGATATAATAATATTCATTAAATAAAGATGGGAGATATACTATGCCACGTAAAAAAAATGTGTACCACTACAGAACTTATACAGCATCTTAAGGCTAAAGGTATAACATTCAACCACATGAGTACGGCTGAAGCACAACGTATGTTAGATACAACAAATTACTATTTTAAGTTAACTTCTTATAGAAAAAATTTTGCTAAAGATAATGAAGACAAATATATCAATTTAGATTTTGCTTATTTAACAGATTTAGCTGCCATTGATGCACAGTTAAGAGAATATCTTTTAGAACTTACATTAGACATAGAGCATGGTATTAAAACATTTATCATTACCAATATTTCGAATAATCCCGAAGAAGATGGCTATTCAATAGTCCAAGAATTTAAAGACAAATATCCTGCACAATATGAACACACTTTAACTCAATTAAATAAAAATAGATATTTACATGATTTATACCAAAAATACCATTCAGATATGCCAATCTGGGTATTTATGGAAATTTCTTCATTTGGTGTTCTATCATTATTTACAGACTTTTATTACAAAAAATATAAAACTAAAAATCTTAGACAGATTCACTCTCATTTAAAGTTTTGTAAAAACATTAGAAATGCTTGTGCACACAGCGATCCCTTTTTAATAAATCTTTTTTCCGATAAAGAATTTCTACGACATCCTTCTGCCCCTGTAATGTCTGTTGGAGAAAATATGAATATTTCCAAAGAATATATTACAGATTTAAAAATAAATGATTTAATCTCTACATTTTATCTTCATCAAAAAATTCAAAGTGATAAATTAGCAGAACACAGGGTTAGAGAGGGAAAGAGACTTTTAGCTAGATTTAATCGGCACAATAAATGGTATTCAGAGAACCAAAAAATTAATACTTTTATATCAATACTTACTAAACTAATTGACTATCTAAAGTAAAAAGTCTAATATAGTGATCGAGGAAATAACGGTTAGACCGTTAGCTAATTAAGACAATAGTTAAGATTGGTTATAGAAAAAAGCTCCAACATTTGTTGGGGCTTTTTTGTTGTATTTAACTTGTAATAACTAGTGAGATTAAATTCCTTTGCAATACTATGTGTTGGTAGCCTATGGAATACCTTTTCTACTTGACAGGGAATGTATCATTTTACACTAAGAGCTTTTTCTATTTGGCATACATTTTGGCATACAACCTTATTATTTTTTATTCTTTTTGAGTTGGTATCATTCCTTAAAACGCTTTTAAATCAAGGTTTACCATTCAAATCACATTGTCCGCCTATTCCCACTCAATAGTGGAAGGTGGCTTACTCGTCACATCGTAAACTACACGGTTAATATGATCACATTCATCCACAATTCTTGTAGATATCTTGCCAAGCACATCCCACGGAATCTGTGCAAAGTCCGCAGTCATCCCATCAATTGAAGTTACAGCACGAATACCAATAGTGTAGTCATAAGTACGTCCATCACCCATAACGCCAACTGAACGGATTCCCGGTAAAACAGTAAAGTATTGCCAAATCTTTTCTTGAAGACCAGCCTTCTTAATTTCATCTCGTAAAATCGCATCAGATTCACGGACAATTTCAAGCTTGTCTTCAGTAACTTCTCCTAAAACACGGATACCCAAACCCGGACCTGGGAACGGTTGACGCCATACCAAATCATGAGGAATACCTAATTTTTCACCAAGAACACGTACTTCATCCTTAAAAAGCTTGCGAAGTGGTTCAATCAGCTTGAAGTGCATGTCCTTAGGGAGTCCACCAACATTATGGTGTGACTTAATAGTTTGCGCGGTGTTAGTTCCTGATTCAATCACATCTGTGTAAAGAGTACCTTGAGCCAAGAAATCAACATCCTTCAACTTCTTAGCTTCTTCATTGAAGACTTCGATAAATTCTTTACCGATAATCTTACGTTTCTTTTCAGGGTCAGTTACGCCTTTGAGCTTGTCCAAGAAGCGTTTTTGCGCATTAACGCGAATAATATTTACGCCCAAGTCTTTGTTCAAAGCTTTCATAACTTGGTCGCCTTCGTCTTTACGGAGCATGCCGTGATCAACAAAAATAGCCGTTAATTGATCGCCAATTGCCTTATGCAAAAGAGTGGCAGTAACGCTTGAATCTACCCCACCAGAAAGACCTAAGATAACCTTCTTATCGCCGACTTCTTCACGAATTTCATCGATTTTCATATCAATAAAATCGTCCATCGTCCAATTTGCTTTAGCACCGCAAACTTTAAATGCAAAATTCTTCAAAATATCCAAACCATATTCTGAGTTGCGCACTTCAGCGTGGAATTGAATACCATAGAATTTCTTTTCGTCGTTGGCAATCGCAGAAATTGGACAATTCTTGCTTTTAGCAGTTACTTTAAAGCCCTCTGGAGCCTTAGTTACCAAGTCGCCATGACTCATCCAAACAAATTGTTTTTCTGGCAAATCACTAAACATCACAGCATTTGGATCGGTTACTTCAATATCAGCACGGCCATATTCTGAATTATCAGCCTTCTCTACCTTGCCGCCCAAATCATAAGACATCAATTGCATCCCGTAACAAATTCCTAAAATTGGAATACCCAATTTAAAGATTTCAGGATCAACTTTAAGTGCGCCATCGTCATAAACACTATTTGGACCACCAGAGAAAATAATTCCTTTTGGAGCTATTTTCTTGATTTTTTCGATATCCAAATCATGTGGTAAAAGTTCGGAATATATACCGAAGTCACGGATTCGGCGAGTAATTAATTGATTGTATTGACTACCGAAGTCCAACACGATAATTTTGTCAAAGTCGCTAAGATTCTTCTTTGCCACTGTTTTTGCTCCCTCTTTTCGTATATGTTTTTATCTAACTCTACTAGGAAAAATTAAAAAGGTCAATCACAAAAAATATAAAAACGAATTTTTTACAGTTGCAAAGCTCATTAAATTCGACTTTTACAGCAATCCAAAAAGCAACTATTAGTTGCTCTTATTGCCTAGGCAAATAGATAGACCGCAACCATATCCTCACGTAAAATCATTTATATAAAATATACAAATCAGGATATAGATACGAAAGGAGCTTATCATGACTCTAGGAGAAAAAATTTTTAACCTCAGAACCAACCAAGAATGGTCGCAAGAACAACTTGCAGAAAAAATCAACGTCAGTAGACAAGCCGTCTCTAAATGGGAGAGCGATCAGTCACTTCCCGATGTTGATAAAATTGTCAGTCTAGCACAGCTTTTTAACGTTTCGACTGATTATTTATTAAAAAAGCAAACTGATGAAAGTGAAAATCACACTCTAAACTATTTAGGCGAAAATGTTGCTCAGCAATTTCTAACTGCTAGAAGAAAAGCAGCTCCTAAAATTGCTACTGGCGTAATGTTATGTATCTTATCGCCAATTTTGCTTTTAGGAACTATCGGCTTTAATAAATTAGGAATTTTCCATCTATCCGAAGATTCTGCCGCCGGTATTGGTGTTATCTGCTTACTAGCAATGATCGCTTTTGCTGTTTCATGGTTCATAATGGCTAAACAGCAGATCGAATATCATGAAGAGTTTGAAAAAGAAGAATGTCATCTCAATCTGCAATTACGGAAAAAAATTCAAAATGATCAACAAAAATTCCGTAAAACTTATACTAAAATGATGACAGCAGGCGTTGTTTTATGTATCCTTTCCGCAATTCCTGTTATATGCGGTGCGCTTTTTACGGGAGTGATGACGGGCAAGCAAATTGACAGTTTAATGCTTCTGCTTGTTTGCGGAACCCTAGCTTTAATTGCTACTGGCGTTTATTGCATCGTTCACGCTAATATCATCAAAGACAGCTACGATATTCTGTTACAAAATGGTGATTACACTCCTGCTAAAAAAGCCGGCAAACAAAAAATGGACCGTTTTTCCACAATTTACTGGCTTAGTGCCACTTTAATTTATTTTGTATACAGCTTTTTAACTCATTCTTTGGAAAATAGTTGGCTTATCTGGGTTGTAGCGGGAATCAGCTACGGTATCCTTGAAGCAATTTTTTCCACACGGAACGGCAAGATTGAGCCTCAATAACAAAATCGAACAATTTTAATTAAATTTATTCTTGTGTTCGGTAAATTTCTCTGTTAGAATCAAAGGCAACAAAATTAACAAATCTATATATCGTCGTAATAAGGTCGACAGTTTCTACCTAGAACCGTAAATTCTAGACTATAGTCAAAAAAGTTGCTGAAAATAACAGGACCTTTTTACTTAGTTTCTAGGTAGAAAGGTCCTTATTTGTTTTCAAAAAAGAGGGATAACGTGAAATTATTAGAAGATCGTATTAAAAAAGATGGTGAAGTTTTACCAGGCGATGTGCTCAAAATCAATTCATTCTTGAATCACCAAGTGGATCCGCAACTGATGATGGCCATCGGTGAAGAATTCAAGCGTTTATTCAAAGACTGTCACGTCACTAAAGTCCTTACCTGCGAAGCATCAGGGATTGCTCCTGCAGTAATGGCTGCGTATCAAATGAACGTGCCAATGGTCTTTGCAAGAAAGAAAAAGCCATCCACTTTGAATGATGCTGTCTATTGGGCAGAGGTATTTTCTTACACCAAGAAAGTTAATAACAAAATCTGTGTGGAAGAAAAATTCTTGTCCCAAGACGATACTCTTTTAATCATTGATGACTTCGTTGCTCATGGTGAAGCTGTTAAAGGCATGGTCAACATTGCTAATCAAGCAGGCTGTAAAATCGCCGGAATTGGTGCTGTTGTTGCTAAAACTTTCCAAGGTGGTAGCGAATGGATTCAAGATCACGGTTATCGCTTTGAAGCTCTAGCAAACATTGACAGTTTCCAAGACGGTCTTCACTTTTTAGGAGAAGAATAATGGCAAAAGAAGTTAGTCATAAAAAAGCCGCAATCTTAGGTCTACAGCATTTACTTGCCATGTATTCCGGTGCTATCGCTGTTCCGCTTTTGATCGGAAGCGCGTTAAAATTCAATAGCACTCACATGACTTACTTAGTTTCCATCGACATTTTCATGTGTGGCCTCGCCACATTGCTGCAACTATTTCGAAATCGTTACTTCGGCATCGGCCTTCCCGTTGTTCTAGGTTGTGCGATTCAAGCTGTCGCACCTCTTGAAATGATTGGTCAAAAGTTCACGATCAATACCATGTATGGTGCAATCATCGTCGCCGGAATTTTCGTATTCTATGTTGCAGGTTGGTTTTCTAAAATCAAAAAACTTTTTCCGCCAGTCGTTACAGGGACATTAATTACCGTTATTGGTTTAACTTTAATTCCTGTCGCCTTTCAAAATATGGGTGGCGGAACTGCTTCAGCTAAAGACTTCGGAGATCCTAAAAATTTAATCACCGCGTTTTTCACAATCTTAGTAATCATTTTAATCGAAGTTTTAGCTAAAGGATTTTTAAAATCAATCGCCGTTTTAATCGGTTTAGTTTTAGGAACACTGTTAGCCAGCGGTATGGGCATGGTTTCACTTACACCAGTTTCTCAAGCTTCATGGTTTCACTTGCCACAGTTATTCTACTTTGGCGTTCCTGAATTTGAATGGTCATCGTGCTTAACCATGATTATCATTGCCTTAGTTTCAATGGTCGAATCTACAGGCGTGTTCTTTGCCATTGGTGATTTGCTTAAAAAAGACGTTACTGAAGAAGATTTAAAGAAAGGTTATCGTGCGGAAGGAATTGCCCAAATCTTCGGCGGACTTTTCAACACTTTTCCTTATACAACCTTTTCACAAAATGTTGGTTTATTGCAATTATCAGGTATTAAAACTAAACGTCCAATTTTCTGGGCGGCTGGTTTATTAATGGGAATGGGACTTTTACCTAAAATCGGCGCAATTGTGACGATTATCCCCACTCCTGTTTTAGGCGGAGCAATGCTTGTCATGTTCACCATGATTGCCGTTCAAGGTATTAAAATGCTTGTCAAAGTAGACTTTAACGACAATCGCAATATCTTGATTGTCGCCCTTTCAATCGGCTTAGGCCTAGGAGTTACCGTTTATCCACAAATTTTTCAAAACTTGCCACAAACCGTTCAACTATTCTTAGGCAACGGAATTGTAGTGGCCAGTTTAAGTGCCACTTTACTCAACCTTATTTTAAAAGTAAGGAAGTGAGTGCTATTCAAAAAAGACCTCTTACACAAATTTACTCCAAAGTTTAATGTTACAATTCTATTTTTACCCTAACAAAAAAAGTTTGAACAAAATGTTCAAGCTTTTTCTTTTTGAGGAAAATTCTTAAAAAAGACAATTATTTGGCCTAATTTTTTCCTTTCTTACCTTTTTTCCCATACAATATACATAATGAATAAGAAAGGAATCAATCTATGAAACAAACAGAATGTACAACTATTTTAGTTGGTAAAAACGCAACTATTGATGGTTCAACCATGATCGCACGTAGTGAAGACGGCGGTCGAACTATTATCCCTGAAGGCTTTAAGGCTGTTAATCCCGAAGATCAACCTAAACACTACGAAAGTGTTATTAGTCACCAAGTAATTGACGATGAAGATTTAGCTGAAACTCCACTTCGCTACACTAGCGCTCCTGATGTTTCAGGCGAAAATGGTATTTGGGGTGCTGCCGGCATTAACTCTGAAAACGTAGCAATGACCGCTACTGAAACCATCACAACTAATTCACGCATCCAAGGTGTTGATCCACTTCTTGATCCTTCAGAAGGCGGACTTGGTGAAGAAGATTTCGTTACTTTGACTCTTCCTTACCTTCACTCAGCTAAAGACGGCGTTAAGCGCGTAGGTTACCTTCTTGAAAAATACGGAACTTACGAAATGAACGGTATGGCTTTTTCAGATAAAGACGAAATTTGGTATCTTGAAACTATCGGTGGTCATCACTGGGCAGCTCGTCGTATTCCTGACGATGCTTACGTAATTGCACCTAACCGTTTGAACATTGATGAATTCAAATTTGATGATCCTGACTTTGCTTGCTCAGAAGACTTGAAGGATTTAATTGAAGAATACCACTTGAACCCAGACCGTGAAGGTTACAACATGCGTCACATTTTTGGTTCTTCTACCATTAAAGATGCTCACTACAATAACCCTCGTGCGTGGTACATTCACAATTACTTCGATCCTGACTTTGGCGGCAAGCCAAGCGACCAAGACCAACCATTCATTTGCCACGCAAACCGTAAGATCAGCATTGAAGATATTAAATGGGCTGAAAGCTCACACTACCAAGACACTCCATACGATGCATATGGTGATCAAGGTACTGCTGAACAAAAGAAGACTTTCCGTCCAATTGGTATTAACAGAAACTTTGAAACTCACATTTTGCAAATTAGAAACGATGTTCCTGAAGAAATTGCTGGTGTTCAATGGTTAGCATTTGGTCCAAACACTTTCAATAGTATGGTCCCATTCTACACAAACGTAACTGATACTCCAGAATGTTTCCAAACAACTCCTAAGTTCAACTTGAACAAGATTTTCTGGCTTAACAAGTTAACTGCTCAACTCGGTGACACTAATTACCGTGTTTACGGCGAACTTGAAGATGCCTTTGAACAAAAGAGTTTAGCTCAATGCCACAATATCCAGCATGATACTGATAAAGCCGTTGAAGGCTCAGCGACAAGGACTTACAAGCTAAGCTTGAAGAAGCAAACAAGAAGATGGCTGACACTGTTTACAACAACACTGTTGAACTTCTTGGTCAAATGGTTGACGAAGGTCATGGTTTGATGACTTTGAAGTATGATTTATTAGATTAATCTATAAATAAATTTAACTAATACAAAAAGAGATTGGAAATTCCAATCTCTTTTTTATTATTAATTTTCAACTGAATCCATCACGCCAGGTACATCTGGATCATCAACGATTTTAACATCTGCACCAAGTTGACGTAATTTTTCTTGCACCCGATCGTAACCACGCAAGATATTACCTGCCTTATCAATGACGGTTGTACCATCTGCCATCAAACCTGCAATCATCAAACATGCGCCTGCACGAATTTCACCTGCAGTTACTTCTGCACCATGAAGTTCTTCAGTTGGGTGGGCCAAAATAATATTATCTTCAGCTTGATATTAGCACCCATCTTTTGAAGTTGGGCAATATGACCAATTCGCTTTGGATAGATATTGTCAATCACAACTCCTTCGCCCGTCTTAGCAGTTAAAAGAAGTGGCGTAATTGGTTGTTGCAAATCTGTCGCAAATCCTGGATAAACATCGGTCTTAACTTGAACCATCTTAAGTTCACCAGCAGGATAAACAAATAATGAATCTTCATCTGCATCAATAACAACACCCATTTCTTCAACCTTTGCAAGGTAGGAATCAAGGTGTTCTTCAATAATATTATGAATACGAATACCATTACCAATGCAGGCTGCTAAAGATACATAAGTTCCGGCTTCAATTCGATCAGGAATAATTGTATGAGGAATTTGAGCCTTAAGCTGCTCAACACCTTCAATTCTGATTGAATCAGTACCAGCACCACGAATAGTTGCCCCCATATTGTTTAAAAATGTAGCTAAATCAATAATTTCAGGTTCCTTAGCGGCATTTTCAATAATGGTTTGTCCCTTAGCGGTAACACTAGCCATGATAATATTCATTGTTGCTCCAACAGATGGCATTTTAAGATGAATCTTTGCACCCTTAAGTCCATCTTCAGGAGCAGTAATTATAATTTGGTCATTTTCATTCTTTACACTAGCGCCCAAGGCTTCAAAGCCTTTAATATGTTGGTCGATGGGACGCGGGCCGATATCGTCACCACCTGGAAAACCTACAATTGCTTTGCCAAACCGACCAAGAAGTGCTCCCATGAAATAATAAGAAGCACGCAAACTCTTAATTTTACCAGCTGGCAATGGGCTCATTTTAATATCTTCCGGATTGATTTTTAAAGTGGTTTCGTGAAAATCACAATGTACATCCATTTCAGCCAGCAAATCCATCAAGTTATCAACATCGGCAATCCTTGGAACACCTTCCAAAGTAACCGGGGTTCTAGACAAAATAGAAGCTGGAATTAGCGCAACAGTGGAATTCTTTGCGCCACCAATCCAAACATCACCCTGCAGGGGTTTTCCACCATGAATAATCATCTGCTTCATTGGCGAAAACAAATCCTTTTCTACTTTCAATAATCATTATAATGTTAAAGGATATTTGCAAAAAAAACAAGAGGTGAGCCTTGCTCATCTCCTGTAATTTTAAGCTTTTGTATGATCAAAGTCGATTAAATTTCTTTTGCTGGTAAATCACTAGCAGCACCAATGAATGACTTGAATAAACCTTCTGGACGTTGTGGACGACTCAAGAATTCTGGGTGATATTGAGCAGCGATAAAGAATTTCTTCTTTGGAAGTTCAATAATTTCAACTAAGTGATTATCTGGAGAAACACCACTGAAGACCATGCCAGCTTTTTCAAATGATTCACGGTATTTGTTGTTAAATTCGAAACGGTGACGGTGACGTTCTTGAATAACATCTTGGTCATCGTAAGCTGCACGAGTCTTGGTACCCTTCTTAAGAGTGGCTGGGTAAAGACCTAAACGTAAAGTACCACCGATATTTTCTTCATCACGCTTATCAGCCATAATATCGATAATGTTGTTCTTACAGTCTGGTTCAGCTTCAGCACTGTTAGCATCTTCAAGATTTAAAACATTACGAGCAAATTCAACGCTGGCCATTTGCATACCCAAACAAATTCCTAAGAATGGGATATCATTTTCACGAGCATATTTAATAGCAGTAATCATGCCCTCAAGACCACGCGTACCAAAACCACCAGGAACGATCAAACCATCTGAGCCTTCCATGATTTCAGCAATATTATCTTCAGTAATGTCTTCAGCTTGAACCTTATCTACATCAATCTTGGTATTGTAAAGGTAACCTGCGTGTTGCAAAGCATCAGTAACAGAAATGTATGCATCTTCAAGTTCTACATACTTACCTACTAAAGTAATCTTAGTATGGTGCTTCAAGTTCTTAGCACGTTCATCAAGTCTAGTCCAGGCCTTCATGTCAGCTTCTAGAAGTGGACTCTTAAGACCTAAAAAGTCACAAACTTTTTGATCCATGCCTTGCTTTTGGAATGACAAAGGAACATCAAATAATGATGGTTCGTCAATTGATTCAATAATTCTTTCAACTGGAACATCAGTAAATGTAGAAATCTTATCCTTATGTTCTTGATCAATTGGCTTTTCAGCACGAAGAACAAGCATGTTTGGTTGAATACCAATACTACGAAGTTCTGCAACTGAGTGTTGCGTTGGCTTAGTCTTCATTTCCTTAGCAGCATGAAGATATGGAACTAAAGTACAGTGAATGTACATTACGTTTTCTGCACCAACTTCACGACGCATTTGACGAATTGCTTCCATAAATGGAGTTGATTCAATATCACCAACAGTACCACCAATTTCAGAAATAATTACGTCTGAGTCAGTAGTAAGTGCAGCACGCATGATCTTCTTCTTAATCATATCAGTAATATGAGGAATTACTTGCACAGTTGCGCCATGGTAGTCTCCGCGACGTTCTTTTTCCAAAACTTCTTGGTAGATCTTACCGGTAGTTACGTTAGAATACTTGCTAGTTCTTACGTCAACGATTCTTTCATAGTGACCTAAGTCAAGGTCAGCTTCTGTACCATCATCGGTAACATAAACTTCACCGTGTTGGTATGGGTTCATTGTACCTGGATCAATGTTGATGTATGGATCGAACTTTTGCATAGTAACCTTTAAACCACGGTTCTTAAGCAAACGTCCTAAACTTGATGCTGTAATCCCCTTACCAAGTGAAGATACGACACCGCCAGTAACGAAGATATATTTTGTCATTTGATGCTTTCTCCTTTATCAACGATTCACTATTAAAACAAAAAAGCTCCCTTCATTCAGGGAGCTAAACGCACATAGGGTGCCCAAGAAAAATATTATCTGCTTTTTTGAATTAAGTCAAGCAAATTAATTTTCTTCGTCATCATCGTCGTCATTCAATTGTGACAATTGACCTTCGATACCATCTGGCAAGCTGTCATCAGTATCGTCATTGTCTTCATCGTATTCTGAATCATCATTGTAATCATCAGAATCTTCATCTTCAGCAGTTGCATCCAAATCATCATCTTCTGGATCGTCATTATCGTAGTCGATAATATCATCGCTACCAGTAGCTGAAGCTAAGAAGGCATTAACCTTCTTGTGGTGCTTTCTAACTGATTCTTCGTCTTCATCTTCTGGGTGGTTAACTTCTTCATCAACTGATTCGTATGGGAACCATGAACGAAGTGCCCAAACGTTTTCACCCATAGAAATGAATTCACCATCAGTGTTCATATCAGTATAAAATTGTGGCAAGCGTTCACGAATTTCTTCGTCACTCTTGTTCAAATATTTTTGTACTGCGTTAACAATATCAGCAAAAGCCATTCTCTTGCCGCTGTCTTCCAAAATTGCGCGAGCAACTTCGATCATTGACAATTCATCGCGATTTTTGTCTTTAAACTTGTCTAATCCCACAGTTGTACGTCCTCTCTTTTACAATCTTTACTATTTTACTAAGCGTTTAAGTAAAAATCAACGTGACTGTATAGTTACCTACTAAGTATAGACCACTAAACAGGTCATATTCAACATGAAGTTTTTGTGATCCGTCTTTTTGGTCTTCATATTCTAGTAAATTAGTAACACTAGTTAAATCCATTTGCCGACCTACTGCCACATAGCGGCAAGCCTGTTTTTCACCTGGGACAAAGCGCATTAGAGAATAATTATTGCTATCTACCCCACGCCTAATAATCAATTCATTGTCCTTCAGCAGCATTTTAACAGGGATTTCGCCATTTTCCAAGTAAGATATACGAGTAATTTCATCATCAAATTTTATCTCGCCTACTGCTTTTCTGTTAAAAGTTTCAGTTTCGTCTTCTTGTGTGATTTTGCTTGTTAAATCAATATTTATCTTAGTCATATCAATGCCTTGTTTGCTATAATTTAAATAGTTATACTATATTTTAATCTATATTTACTAAAAAATTAACAATTCAGCTTGAGGAAATTTTTCTATGGTAAGATTTCAAAGTGAAAAATTAGATCACGAAGTCGTATTGCGCGACCCCGTCCATGAATACATTCATATTGAAGATAAAGTTATTTTAGATATTTTAAAATCAAAAGAATTTCAACGAATGCGCCGAATTAAACAATTAGGTCCTATCAGCTATGTTTTTCCTGGTGCTACACATACGCGCTTTGAACACAATTTAGGCGTCTACGAATTAACAAGAAGAATTTGTGATATTTTCGCTAAAAAATATCCTTCTACACGCCCTGGAGATGGTCTCTGGGATGATAATAATCGTCTTTTAGTAGAATGTGCCGGCCTGTTGCATGATATTGGTCATGGTCCCTATTCTCATACCTTTGAGCACTTATTTGGCACTAATCATGAAAAAATTGGTCAACGGATTATCACCGACCCTAATACTGAAATCAACCAGGCACTAAAGCAAGTTGCTCCCAACTTTCCTGAACTAGTGGCAAGTGTGATTGCAAAAACTTATCCTAATGCTCAAGTGGTAAAAATGATTTCTAGCCAGGCTGACGCAGATCGAATGGATTACTTGCAGCGTGATGCTTATTTCACAGGCGTAAGCTATGGTCAATTTGATTTATCACGGATATTACGCGTGATCCGTCCATATAGCGATGGAATTTGTTTCACTAATAACGGGATGCATGCTGTCGAAGATTATATTGTGTCCCGTTATCAAATGTATCAACAAGTTTATTTCCATCGTGTTGGTCGTTCAATGGAAGTTATTTTGCATCATTTGCTTCAAAGAGCCAAAGACGTTTACGCGGACGGCAACTTACAGGTCACACCAAGTTTAGCTAAATTTCTTAAAGGCAACTGGAATTTAGAGGACTACTTAAAGCTCGATGATGGTGTCATGGAAACCAACTTCTCAATGTGGGCTGATTCTAATGATCCAATTCTTTCTGACTTGTGCAAACGCTACTTATTCAGAAAGCCTCTTGCAAGTGTAAAAATCAACGAAGAAACCAAGAATCTTTTGCCTAAGCTCAAAGATTTAATCAAGCAGGTTGGCTTTGATCCTCAATACTACACAGACACCAATTCAGCATTTGATGAACCTTATGATGCCTACAAACCAACTGGCAAAAATGCCAATAGCCAAATTGAAATCATGCAAGACGATGGTACGCTAATTGAATTATCCGAATTAAGCCCATTGGTTCGCGCCTTAAATGGAACTTTCCAAGGGGATGAAAGATTTTTCTTTCCTAAAGTCATGCTTTCTAATAGTGATGAACCACAAATTTTTGATCCTTTCTATCAAGATTTTCAAAAATATGTCCGCAATGGTGAACTTCGCTACTTACGCAAACCTAGAAAAAAGAATTAATTATTCAAGCTAACAAAAAAGCTTAGGAGAAGATCCTAAGCTTTTATTTTTTATCAAACAAAATTCAAAATTAAATTTCGTTCTTTTCTTCATATCTAGTGTTGAAGAGTGGTGATAATGGTTGATGTTGTTGAATAAGCTTAATAGCATCACCCATAAGTGGGCCAACAGAAACCAAAAGCATCTTATCAAGCTTCTTTTCAGCTGGTTGATTAATTGAATCAGTCAATACCAAGTTCTTGATTGGTGAATCATTCAATCTCTTAATAGCTGGACCTGATAAAACAGCATGAGTAGCAGAAGCGTAAACTTCAGTTGCGCCAGCATCAATTAAAGCTTGGGCAGCTAAAGTAATGGTTCCGGCAGTATCAATCATATCGTCGATAATGATTGCACGCTTGCCTTTAACATCACCGATAATGTTCATAACTTCGGCAACATTTGCTTTAGGACGACGCTTATCAACAATCGCAATACCTGTGCCTAAGAATTCAGCAAGCTTTCTTGCACGAGTAACACCACCGTGGTCTGGAGAAACAACAACTGCATCTTTTTCCAAATTATTACGCAAGAAGTAGTCAGCCAAAAGTGGTGCACCCATCAAGTTATCTACAGGGATATCGAAGAATCCTTGAATTTGTGGTGCATGCAAATCAAGTGAAAGAACACGATCGGCACCTGCAGTTTGAAGCATATCAGCAACAAGCTTAGCAGTAATTGGTTCACGTGCGCGAGTCTTACGGTCTTGACGAGCATAACCATAGTATGGCAACACAATGTTAATAGTACGTGCACTTGCACGACGAACAGCATCGATCATGATAAGAAGTTCCATCAAGTTGTCATTAACTGGTGCACTAGTTGATTGAACTAAGTAAACATCTTTACCACGAACAGATTCATCAATATTAATTTGGATTTCGCCATCACTAAAACGTTCTACACTTGATTTTGAAAGTGGAACGCCAACACGATCAGCAATCTTTTGTGCCAAAGGTACATTTGAATTAAGGGCAAAAATCATTAAATCGTCTTTATAAGACATAATTTCCTCCGTAAAAATATGCTAACAACTTCTATTTTAGCAAATGTTAAACAAAAATGAATCTATATAGCTTAAATTTTCGTCAATTTATGCTTTTAAAAAAAGAAGCTGCGTATTTGAGCCTACTTCATCAAGAAGTGCTAAATCATCTTTTACAACGTGTCCAATTACATTTACTTTATCATTAAGAGGTAAATCACGCTTAGTAATTTGGATCTCACCCTTATAGCGCAAATACTTGTCGTTATCGCAAGTAATGCTGCCTTTAGGGCGGTTTTCAGGCTCTTCAGGAGCTGTTTTTAAGAGTTGCAACTGTCTAGACTCTTTTAAGCGAATCACGTCACGAGCGGCGTCTGGACGATTATGCCATTCATTTTCAAAAAGCTCAAGTAAATCGTGGTCTACATGTAAGGTGATAACCCTCTTTTTTAAATAATTTTCAAAACTATCAATAGTTGAACGCTTTAACCCCGCATCCCCGATAAAAACATAATCACAAGATAATTTCTTCAGTTCAAGCATTGCTGCCAAAGGATTTTCATGACGTTGCTTTTCAAGCGTTGGCAGACTTTCACCTATTGGCCCTTCAAGCTTATCATTACCCGGTGCAAATGCCATTGTTTTGAACCCCCTGCTGTGCAGCCAATCGTTTTTTTCTTTAAGCCAATTGGCATCTAAGCCGGTTTCTGGATGGGGATAAAAGTTATGCCATGCCTGCAAATGATCAAAAGCTGCATTATATTCTTTTAAGGAAACAAGATCTTCTTCAGAAATCGTACTGGCATTAAGAGCTATCGGCATGGATTTAGATAATTTTGCAATTGTTTCCATCCTTACGCCATCATCAATTCTCAAGCCGGTTAAGTTTAGGCTTTGTACTTGACCAACATCATTAATATCTATTCCTAATTTTTTAAGTTCCTCGGCAGTAACATCTGCAATAATCTCAAGATCAAGATTTTTGCACCACTTAACTAATTCATTCAAACGATTTTTTATGCTTTCAGCATCTTTTTCATCAACATAAATCGATGTAAAAACAGTATTGAAGCCAGCATTGCGCATCGCAATTAAATAATTATAATCGTCCGCAGTAAGCATGCGGCTTAAATACATAGAAAAACCTAACATTCTATTCTTTATCCTCTAAATAAATCTACCCATTCTATAAAACGCTTTCTATTACTTTTATATTTTAATCTAAAAAGTTAATTCAAATCGTTATTAGGTATTTTTGTATAAAAAATGTAATCAAAACAAAAAAGCATTATCCGAATGGATAATGTTTTTTAAATATATTTTTTATACTTATTCTACCGAAGCATAATCAGATACGGGAACAGTCTTAGTATAATTATTTGCTCCTACAATAACTAATTGAGTATTGCCATTGGTAAACTGGATAGAACTTTGACTAACCCCTGTTACTGAAGCTACTAAATTAATGATTGCTGAAGCTTCATTTGAACTAATATTACTTAAACTAGACACCTTAATTTTGGCACCATTTAATGCATTTTGTGCTTTATTTAAGTCACTAAGTGCAGTGTTAACAGATAAAATAGTTGAAGTATTTGAATTTACGACACTCTTGGCATTTACTAAAGCCGTATCATATGCATCTCTTAAAGTAGTTGATGAAAGCTTGTACTTATCGCTATTTACAACAGCTGAAGAACCATTAATTGCAGTATTTAAAGCTGATTTATCATTATTATTTGCTACAACTCCTGCCTCTTGAGCTTCTTGATCAGTATTAGTTGTAATTAATTGCTTTCCGACAACAGTGTCAACATCCTCCATCTTAATATAACCAGAAGGATCACTAGTTAATCTATAAAATTCATAAGCTTGTTTTTGAGCAGGAACCCAAATCCAAGTTAATTCTGTTACACGTAATTTATGTCCTGCAGCAAATTTATTGCTTGTGCTTTGAATTCCTTTATTGTTGTAAGTATAAGTATCACGCTTCAAAGTAATTATAGTTGCATCTTCATTTACATCAGTACTTGGAGTATTAACACTTGGTTCAACGTAGTCTGGATCTTTAATTAAAGCTGGACCTTGAGATACCACAGCATTGACTGCCTTAATCCATTCTCCATCACCATCGTCATTACCAATTTGGTAATACCATTTTCCTGCTATTTGTTTAGCATTTAATGCAATATATTGACCGCCACGTGAATATTTCTGTTCTGGTGTATATGGATTGCCTTCACCATCGTAAACAATAGAGTTTTTAACCAAGGTAATTATTGTATCTTCTACCTTAGGTTCATCATCTTTTTCAACTTTCTTTGCATTAGCAGTTTTTACATATTGACCCTTGCCCAAGTAGAAGTAGCTCTTACCTTTAATCTTTTTAGTACTGTAGAATCTAATAGTTGAGTTTTTAGCTAATGTACCTGCTGACTTGATACGCTTGCCATTTTTATTATAAACATATGCGTTATGAGTTAATTTGATCTTTTTAGTATTAGAACTTGTTGAAGAAGTAGTAGTGTTAACTTTCTTGCCATTGAAAGTAGCAACATTAACAGCCTTAATGTAATTGTTGCCACCAATTGAGTAATAAAGTTTGCCATCAATAGTCTTGGTACCGTTAACTTTAAGAGAAGCACCTTTACCAATTACAGGCCAACTTTCACCATTAAATTTATAGTTCTTGTTACGCTTACTATTTTGATCGTAAACATAAGAATTACGAGCCAAAACAATTACGTCTGCCTTTGGAGCTGTTGAAGTCTTCTTTGATGAAGTTGTCTTCTTGCTACTCTTCTTAGTTGTTTTTGCGGAAGTTGTCTTTGTTGTCTTTTTAGTAGTCTTTTCAACTTTCTTTGTTGACTTATCTGCAGCCTTCTTTTTTGTTGTTGCAGCCATTACAGTTGTATTTTGTACTGCACCAATAACGGGACTAACACCCATCAATGCAGCTGCTGAAACCATAACTAATTTATGACTTAATTTCATATATACCTCAACCTCATATAAATTAAACTTGTTTATTAATAATTGTAAGACTTAACATAATTAAAGCAAGAATTGTTTATCTATTAGTTATTTTAACTTAAAGCAAAAGTCACTTCCAAATGAAGTGACTTTATAACTAATAATTAATATCTATGTAATATAGATTATCTTTCCTTTACATCGCTTGCCTTAACGTAAAAGCGGTTAGGTTCTAATGCTACATACTTAACACCCTTAATAGTCTTAGTACCTAAGCCATCAAATTTCACATTTTTACCAAGAATAGTGTACTTCTTACTACCCTTGTAGGTCTTAGCCAATTTACCATTTTGGTCATAAACTCTTGTAGCACGAATAGCAACCATTTTTACTGGCTTTAAACTTGTTACCTTCTTAGTTGAAGAAGTAGTTTTCTTAGATGTCTTTTTAGTTGTTGACTTCTTTGATGAAGTTGTCTTTTTGGTTGCTTTCTTTGAAGCAGAATCAGCCTTCTTGGTTGTCTTCTTAGTAGAATAGCTTACCTTACCCTTAGTAGCTGAAGCTGGAATCCAGTACTTGCCATCAGTTTGAATACCGTAGTAAGTCTTGCCATTAATCTTCTTTACAAGCCAGATAATGTACTTGCCACCTTCATATGCCTTCTTGCTAGTCTTCTTACCATTAGCATCAACAAAGTACATAGTCTTAGTAGCAGTAATCTTACTGTTTTTACCATAAGTCTTGTAAACAGTTGCTGCTTGAACAGCATTTGCATTATTAACAGCTACACCAACAACTGGGCTCATACCCATTAATGCAGCAACAGAAACCATAGCTAATTTATGACTTAACTTCATATTTTATCTTCCTCATATATAAAAAATTAAACCTATTAGTTCGACTAATATTGTAAGCCAAAATGAAAACTAAAGGAATTAAGAATTGGTAAAATTAATAATTATTTTTTAGATTTTTTTGAAGTATATTTCTCAACGTTATTAAACTTAATCCACCCATGATTAGTAATATAAAATTTTTTACCATTGATACTGCGAACTGAATATCCTTTTAGCTTTTTTCCTTTTTTCAAAAAAATAATGCTATTGTCTTTATTCCGTTCAAGCATCCCTTGATCATCGTAAACATATGAATTACGTTTTAAAATTAAATCAATGACATTTACAGCTTCATAAAGTTGATAAGATAGCTGCCCCTTCTTATTTGTCGACAAAATCATGGTATTATTATTGTCCTCTTTGTACCAAACCGTACCGTGAGTCACGGAAGCTGGCAACCACTTATTTTTGCTAACACCATAAAAAATCTTGCTTCCACTATAGCGAACATAATAAATTCGATAACCTTTTCCCTTTTTAGCGACAGATTTCGTCTTTTTATTTTGACTATTTATAAAATTAGTATTTTTATTTACAACCACATAGCTGAGTTTAGAATACGTTGTTAACGACTCTATACTTTTTTTATCATTTTTTGCCTGCTCTTGTGTTTTTTTCTTACTAGCAGTTTTCGCTCCTGTTTTCTTTTTATCTACTAGACTTGTTTTAGCTTTTTTAACATTAGTTGCTAAAACAGGAGATGAAGCAAAGGAAATCATTCCTAAAGAAACCATCATCCCCAATACTATATTTTTTCGTTTCATAATTAATCCTTACCCATATAACTTACTAACTTTAAACCTTATTATAGAGCAAAAAAGAGATAGTCCTAAGACTATCCCTTTTCATTTTAATTAAAATACTTTATTCCCATTCCTTATCCTTAGAAAGAGGAAGCTTGTGCCAGTAATCTGGCTTATTGACTTGACGGCCACGACCAATTGCCATTTCGTACTTGCCAACATCCTTAGTAGTTGTTGTATCCGCAGCAATAAAGGCATGGTCAGCCACATTAATAGGTGCAATCAATGTAGAACCAGCACCGATAAATGAATGATCGCCAACATTAGTATGGAACTTCTTAACACCATCATAGTTAGAAAAGATGGTACCACAACCGATATTAATGTCCTTACCCAAAGTTGCATCTCCAACATAAGTTAAATGACCAACCTTAGTATCTTCACCAATTTCAGCCTTCTTAATTTCAACAAAATTACCAATGTGGGCACCCTTACGGATAATTGCCTTTGGACGAAGGTGGGAGTTAGGACCGATATCAGTATTATCATCCATTTCAGATTCTTCAATAGTTGAAGAAGTAATGGTTACGCCATTACCAATCTTAGAGTCAATAATTCTTGAACCGTTAGTAATTACACAATCGCTACCGATTTCAGTGTTGCCTTTAATAACAACATTGCCTTCAATAACAGTATCATTGCCAATCTTAACATCACTATCAATGTAGGCAGTATCAGGATCAATAAATGAAACACCGTCACGCATATGAGCTTCATTAATTCTCTTTTGCATGATCTTAGTAGCTTGAGCTAACGCAATACGATCATTTACGCCTAAACTTTCGCTAAAGTCTGGCATCTTGTAGGCACCAACGCGTTCACCTTGATTACGCAAAATCTCAAGAACATCAGTTAAGTAATATTCGCCTTGAGCATTGTCATTACCAACATGCTTCAAAGCTTCAAAAAGCTTCTTATTATCAAAACAGAAGACACCAGTATTGATTTCCTTAACCTTTAATTCTTCTGCATTACCATCTTTTTGTTCAACAATACGCAAAACATTGCCTTGATCATCACGAATAATTCGACCATAGCCAAATGGATTTGGAGCTTCTGCAGTAAGAACTGTTGCAGCATTGCCTTTTTCTTGGTGATATGCAAACAAACTCTTAAAAGTATCAGCAGTAAACAGTGGAGTATCGCCAGTTACAACTAAAGTTGCGCCGTCTTTGCCAGCCAATTCATCCTTAGCTGTCATAACAGCATCACCAGTACCTAATTGCTTTTCTTGAAAGGCAAATTCAGACTTATCTGCTAAAACTTTTTCAACATCTTCAGCGCCTGTACCAACAATAGTTACGATCTTATCAGGTTCCACGCCTTGAGCCGCATCAACAACGTGTTCAACCATGGTTTTACCACAAACCTTGTGCAACACTTTGTAAAGCTTGGACTTCATGCGTGTACCCTTGCCTGCAGCAAGAACAACTACAAATTTTTTCATTATTTAACCCTCTTAATACTTAAACTTGCTACTAGTATACCATTTAAAAACGACTAAAATCAGTTTCAGTCAAGAAGTTGCCCGGTTCTGCCATAATAAGCTTCTTTTGGGTATCGATATTACTGATTTTAACTAATGATAAGTAGTCATCAACCAACTTATTCTTATCAAAATCTGCTTCACAAAGGACACAAATACCAGCAACAGTTGAATCAAATTCTTTAACTAATTCTTCCATACCAGTTAAGGTGCCTCCGCCTTTCATAAAGTCGTCGACTACTAAAACATTTGAGCCTTTCTTGAGAGCTCGAGTTGGAAGTTCCATTTTAGAAACTCTATCAAGTGAAGATGAAATATAATTTACTGAAACCGTTGCGCCTTCTGTTACTTTTGAACGCTTACGAGCTGTTACAAATGGAACGTCCAAGTAACGAGCTGTTGCTTGAGCTAAAGCAATACCCTTAGTTTCAACAGTCATTACTGCATCGATATTTGCATATGCATATTTTGTTGCAATTAATTCGCCAATTCTACGTAAATCTTGCGTATTACCCAAAATATCAGATAAATATACAAAGCCACCTGGCAAAATTCGACTTGAATCTTCAATTCTGGATGCTAAATCTGTCAAATATTCTTCTGCATGCTTTTTACCTAAGTATGGGATGTAACGTACGCCACCTGCAGCACCAGCAACTGTTTCCAAAATTCCATCTTGATTGCCAGCAAGTGTATGTTTCAAAATTGATAAATCTTCTGAAATAGATGATTTCGCTGCGTCATATCTCTTTGCAAAGAAAGGGAGTGAAATCAAAGTATGGGGGCGTTCCATGAGGTATTTGGTCATGTCTACCAATCTTTCTGAACGTTTCATGTTTTTTCCTTTCTAATGTTTGCTTTTATCTTTTACAAATATACTCTAAAAGGCAAAAAAAAGCACTAACATTTTAAACGTTAGTGCTAAAAATTATCATTTTTTAAGCTTCTGCTTCTTCAGCTTCTTCGTCATCAAATTCTAATTCGATGTTCTTAGTTAAAAGATCAGTGTAACTATAAGAAACATGTTCAAAATTATTTTTGTCTTGATCTAAATCTACTACAAATACTGCAGGGAATGTTTCTTTTAAAACGCCGTGTCTCTTTGTAATCTTCTTACGACCCGCTTGAGCTACTACTGTTAAGGTATCGCCTAAGTGAGAATCCAACTTGTGTTTAATCGTATTAATCGATGTTGGCACTAAAAAACAACTCCTTTGTAGCCATTTTAACATAATTTTAAAATTATATCAAGTTTTTCACAAAGTCGTTATTCCTAGTGTTTAGCGGGAATAGCACGTGCAATATCAATAAATTGTGAAATTGTTAAGTCTTCTGGTCGAACGCGGACATCTACGCCTAAAGATTTAATTAAATTTTCACGATCATTTTTATCAGGTACCAACGTCTTCAAATTATTATTCAAAGTTTTACGTCTTTGAGAAAAGCACATCTTTATTACATGATTGAAGTGCTTATAGTCATCAATATCATACTTATCAACTAAAGGCGTTAAAACGATAACGCTTGAATCAACTTTAGGCCGTGGCATAAAGCTTTCATGATTTACCTGCAAAGCAAGTTCAACATTCATTCTTGTTTGAACAGCAATTGTAAGTGGACCATAAGCCTTAGAACCTGGCTTAGCTTCCAAGCGCTCTGCTACTTCTTTTTGCATCATTAAAGTCAAACTAGCAAATTTCAAATCTGAATCAGCCAATGCAAAAATAATTGGAGTTGTAATGTAGTACGGCAAGTTAGCTACCACTTTAATAGGTTTAGAAAAATCAAAGAAATCGCCAATATCTTTTTGAAAATCAGCTTTCAAAACATCTTTTAAGAGAAGCTTGAAGCGATCATCTAAATCAGCGTCACCAATTTTAGCTGGCAACTCATTTTTTAGAATTTCTGGCAAACTTGAGTCAACTTCATAGGCAAAAACTTTCGCACCTGCTAAAAGAAGCTGTTCAGTCAAAGAACCAATTCCTGGTCCAATTTCAATTACTTGATCGTCAGCATGAATATCCGCTGCACTAACAATACCTAAAATTGCATTTTGATCAATTAAAAAGTTTTGTCCTAAATTCTTTTTAGCTTTCACAAAATAACGATTAACAATTGCCTGCGTTCTAACTGCTGAACCAATTGGAATTCTATTTGCCATTTTTAGCCTCCTCTAACGCGTCTTTCAATTCTGAAAGTGAAATACCGAAAGTTAACAAACGCTTATAAAAAGTTTTAGAATTGCCATATCCTACGCTAAGAATAGCTCCAACCTTTTCGCGCATTTTTTTAGCATCACTGCCACCAGCTAAACCTAATGAGCGATATGCTTCTTCAGTCAAATCACTTTGTTTTCTTTCAACTTCGTGCAAATCGCTTAAAGCCCGTTCTAAAGCTTCCTTAGATGCATGTTCAACACCAAGGCTATTACCGCGTTTTTCAGGTTCGCCTTCTTTACGAGTAATAAAAGCCTGCTTAGCAGTCGGAATTGCTTCTGTAACAATTCGACGAATTCTTTCACCATTAAAATCAGGGTCAGTAAAAACAATAATCTCACGACTTTGACTAAGTTTTTTCAATTCCTCTAAAACTTGCTTAGAAACAGCTGAGCCATTTGTTTCAACAGTTTCAATTCCAGGGAAAAATTGTTTCAAACGAATTGTGTCGTCTTTTCCCTCAACAACGACAACCGCATTAAAGTTCTTTTTATTTAAGACCATAAACTCTCACAGTATTTGCATAAGTTGCATCCGCAACCTTTTCTAAAGAAATTTCTTTTAAATCCGCAATAGCCTGAGCAACGTAACGAACATATCCAGTTTCATTCTGTCTGCCTCGATATGGTTTCGGCGTTAAATACGGAGCATCTGTCTCTACCATAAAGCGATCCATGGGTACAGCCTTAGCAGATTCATGAACTTCTGTAGCCTTAGTAAAGGACACAACACCTGAATATGAAAAGTAGACATTCAAATCTAAAAACTTGTTAAGCCAATCAATTCCGCCATTGAAGCTATGCAAAATTGCACCATACTCAAGATTGCTATCTTTTAAAATTTTGTAGCAATCATCAAAAGCATCCCTAGTATGAATATCAACCGGCATCTTCAAATCATGGGCAACTTCAATTTGACGAGCAAAAACTTCCCGTTGTTTATCTCTTGGTGATTCATCCCAATAATAATCAAGACCGATTTCACCCATAGCAACCACTTTAGGCATTTGCAATTGCTCGATCAATTTATCTTCAGCCTTTTGATCATAATCCTTAGCAACATCGGGACAATAGCCGACCATCGCATAGACATTATCAAAACGTTGCGCTAAATCAACTGCCCGATCATTAAATTCAGGATCTTGGCCTGCACAAATCACCTTGGTTACGTTTAATGCTTTGGCACGCTCAAGATAATATTGTTCTTTACCACGAAAAGGCTCATCATTCAAGTGCGTATGATTATCAATAATTTGCATTAACCTAATTGTGCTCCATTTGCATGTTCATCACTGACAATTGCCAACTTAACTTCGCCATTCTTTTCACTAGATAAAAGCATACCTTGACTTTCGTGACCAAGCATCTTACGTGGCTTCAAGTTAGTAACAGCCAAAACTTTCTTATCCAAAAGTTCGCTTGCATCTGGATAGAACTTGCGAATGCCACTCAAAATTTGTCTTTCTTGACCATCGCCAAAGTCTAACTTAAACATGAGAAGTTTGTTAGAACCCTTAACTGGTTCAACTGACAAAATTTGACCAACTTGAATCTTAACCTTGTCAAAGTCATCAATAGTGATGTGCTTTTCTTGCTTTTGTTCACTTCTAGTTTGCTTCTTTGGCTTTGCCTTCTTCATTTGTTCCTTGATGTATTTAACTTCTACATCATTCTTAAGTCTTGGGAAGATTGGAGTTGGCTTTTCAGTAACCTTTACATTCCAGCCAAAGCCACCAAATTCAAGCTTCTTTTGATCGGCATTATTCCAATCAAGACCTAATTGCTTGAACATCTGAACAGGATTTTGAGTCATGATTGGTGAAATCAAAATAGCAACTAAACGAAGACTTTCTGCCAAGTTAGTCATAACACGTGACAATTCTTCCTTCTTGCCTTCCTTGTTTAAAGTCCAAGGAGTAGTTTCATCGATGTACTTATTAGCACGTGAAATAAGCTTCCAAACTGCATCTAAAGCTTGAGAGAAGTGAAGAGCATCCATTTGCTTTTCGTATTCAGCAATAGTTTCCTTAGCAGTCTTCATTAAATCTTCGCCAAATTCATCTTGATCCTTAACTACAGGAGCAACCATACCATCTTGGTATTGATTAATCATTGAAACAGTTCTGTTCAAAAGATTGCCAAGGTCATTAGCTAAGTCAAAGTTTACTCTTTCAACGAAGTCTTCTGGAGTGAAGATACCATCTGAACCAAATGGAATTTCACGCATCAAGTAGTAACGAAGAGCATCAAGGCCATAACGTTCAACGATCATTTCTGGGTAAACGGCATTACCTTTAGACTTAGACATCTTACCGTCTTTCATAAGTACCCAGCCGTGACCAAAGATTTGCTTAGGAAGTGGCAAGCCCAATGCCATAAGCATAATTGGCCAGTAAATAGTGTGGAAACGTACGATTTCCTTACCTACCAAGTGAACATCAGCTGGCCAATACTTCTTAAAGAGTGAATCATCATCTGAACCGTAGCCCAAAGCAGTAATATAGTTGGATAAAGCATCAATCCAAACATAAACAACGTGCTTAGGATCGCTTGGAACAGGAATTCCCCAGTCAACAGTTGTACGAGTGACAGAAAGATCTTCCAAACCTGGCTTGATGAAGTTATTGATCATTTCCTTTTCACGTGAATGAGGCAAAATGAAATCTGGATGTTCTTTATAGTATTCAACCAATCTGTCAGCATACTTACTCATCTTGAAGAAGTATGAAGGTTCCTTAACCAAACGAACTTCGTGGCCAGATGGCGCCTTACCACCGATTACATTGCCATCATCATCTTTATAAACTTCGGCAAGTTGTGATTCAGTAAAGTATTCTTCGTCTTCTACTGAATACCAACCAGTGTATTCGCCTAAATAAATATCGCCTTGCTTGAGAAGTTTTTCAAAAATCTTTTGTACAGCAGCAACGTGTTCAGGATCACTGGTACGAATAAACTTATCGTAAGAAATATCGAGCATCTTCCATAACTTCTTGTATGAATCTGCCATCTTATCAACATATTCTTGTGGCTTAATGCCTTGAGCTTCAGCCTTTTGTTCGATCTTAAGGCCATGTTCATCATCTCCTGTTAAGAAGAATGTATCGTAGCCTTGTGCACGCTTATAACGAGCCATTGAATCGGCCGCAACTGTGGTATATGCGTTACCAATAGTTAATTTACCTGAAGGATAATAAATTGGGGTTGTAATATAAAAAGTTTTTTTATCAGCCATACTTTTAACTCCTTAAATGAAAATAATCTTACATACCATGATACACCATCAAAAAAAGGAATTCCTTACTAGAATTCCTTTTTTACGGTTATTAAATTAAAAATTTCTCTTTTTTAAGATAAATTTGCTTCATTACAGTTGTTAATAACAAATAAAGTACCATTAATCCAACAACTATCCACAAGTAGAAAAGAGGTATCTTTCCAAACCCTAAAATATGATTAATTCCCGAAAATGGAATTAGCGTACCAATAATCGCGGCCGCAAAAGTTGAAGCTATTACAATCCAACTGGCATGTTGATGAATAAATGGAAAACGTTCATCACGTAAAGCATGAATTGAAAATTCTTGCATCCATAAACTTTCGATGAACCAGCCTGTGTAAAAGATCGAACTAAATAATATTTTATTTTCCACAGACAAACTACCAAAATTACCACCTGCAACATGGGGACAAATCACCCAAAACAATACAGCGAAGGTAATTAAATCAAGCAAAGTTGAAACTGGACCGAAAGCTAGCATAAAGTTAGGCAGCTTTTTAATGGATAAACTGCGTGGCGCCTTTAAATAAGTAGCCGACATGCTATCAAACGGAATGATCAAGTAGCTAATTCCAATGATCAAATTTAATAAAACCAATTGCAACGGCAAAAGCGGTAAAAATGGCAAGCATGCCGACGCAATAATAATTGAAATAGAATTGCCAAAGCTGGAAGTCAAAATCACCTTGAAATATTTCATAATATTGCCAAAGACTTTTCGACTTGTTCTAATCGCTTCTTCAAGCAAAGCTAAATCTTTATGAAGCAAAATCACATCAGCTGTTTCTTTGGCAACGTCAACAGCATTATCGACAGAAATAGCGACATCGGAATTGCGCATAGCAGGAGCATCATTGATTTTATCGCCAACACAACTAACAATGTGACCATTTCGACGCAAAAGCTTAATAATTTTAGTCTTAAGTTCAGGCGTTAACTGGACAAAAATATTGCTTTCTTCAACCATTTGTGCAAGTTCATCATCGTTTTTGCCTTCAAAATCTTCAGCTGAATAAACTGTATCGACGTTTAAACCCACTTGAAGGCCTAACGTACGCGTTACTGCTTCATTATCGCCGGTTAAAATTTTAACAGTGATGCCGTCACGATTAAGCTTGGCCAAAGTGGCACGCGCACTTTCTTTAGGCGGATCAAGGAAAGTTAGGAAACCTACCAAAGTTAAATCACTTTCGTCTTTAACTGAAAACTCGCCAACTGGAGCCGGATTGCGCTTATATCCTAAAAGCAAAACCCGCAAGCCATCACTGTTCATATCATCAACTTGTTCTAATATCTTATTGCGTCGCTGCTCAGTTAAAGGCAAAATTTCACCATTTAATTCAATTTGAGTAGAAACATCAAGCATTTCTTCAGCGGCACCCTTAGTAACTAAAAGGTGCTCGCCGTGATTATAGTCAGAATTGGCAACCACTACACTCATGCGTCTTCGCGTATAATCAAAAGGAATTTCGTCGATTTTATTATAATCACGCTGAATATCATCAACATCAAGCTCATCGCCAGCCGCATCAATAACGGCTTCATCAATTAAATCTTGCATCCCTGTTTGATAGTAAGCATTCAAATATCCCAGTTGCAAAACACGCCGTGTTTCATTCATCCCTAGGTCATAGTGACGCTCAAGCATAACTTTATCTTGGGTTAAAATACCTGTTTTATCAGTACAAAGAACATCGGTTGAACCCAAACTTTGAATAGAACTAAGTTTCTTAACAATTGTGCCACCCTTGGACATTTCTTTGCTTCCGCGAACCAAATTAGAAGTAACAATAGCTGGCAGCATTTCTGGCGTCAACATAACTGCAACTGTAATTGCGAAAGCTAGGGCGCTAAGCCAATCTTGCTTCAAAATTCCGTTTAACACGAAAACTATGCCACTAACAGCTGCCATCATGATTAACTGCAATTTAGTAATGCTTTTTATGCCAATGCCAAATGTATTTTTGCGAATCTGCTTACGATTAGCTGCTTGAACTTCTGCGCCAAAAGCCGTATTTTCGCCTGTCGCAAATACAACCCCTGTTCCGGAACCAGAAACAATAGTTGTTCCTTGATACAAAATATTTGGATAATTTAAATGATCATTTAATTGTTCAAACCGAGGTACTTTGGTCGCAATTTTTTCTTTAGGCTCAAAATCGCCATTAATTGAACTCGTTGTGCAGAATAAATCCTTGCTTCTCAAAAGACGCATATCAGCTGGCACCATGTCGCCAGCTTCAAGGTTAATCACATCTCCTACAACAACCTGATCCGTTGGTAATTCTTGATCTTCATCATCACGCTTAATATTGGTCGTAACTGAAACCATCTGAAGCATGTTATCGACAGCATCTGAAGTTTTAATATTTTGAACAAACTTGATGATGCCGGCAATAACCACCATGGCCAAAATTATAATCAAAGTTCCCACATTATTTTGGTTACTTGGCACAATATCTGCTAAACACATGATTACTGCAAGAACAATCAAGATAATAGTAAAAGGCGTTAAGAAAGCTTCCACGAAATAGTGAATTTTTGAATCGTTTTTGCTGGTGTCAATTTCATTAGCACCATATTCTTCGCGATTTAGGTTTGCTTGCCTGGTAGATAGACCCTCTGCGCTGGCATGCAAGCGCGCCAAAGTTTCCACTCGAGTTTCGCGGGCAATCTTTTGCACTAACTGAAAGTCCGCATTTTTGCTCTTCTTGGACGTCTTCACATTTAGCATGTTTCTCCTCCTCGTTTTTGCGCAAACAAACCAAAAAAGCCACCTACAGATCTGCAGGTGACTTCATGCCAAACAAGGCTTCTCGATACTCGTCGTTCAGTTTTAACACTACGTGACGTAAGCACATGCTAGCTATCTGGATCTCGCCTTAAGTCGACGACACCTATTTAACCCGTTGGCATCTCTGGATGTTTCTGGGCGATAGCGTGTGTTCACGTAGGAGTCTCACCTAACAGTTTATTTGCTAAATTATCTATAAAAATTCTAATACTTATCTACGGTTCACGTCAAATAGAGAAAAGCTATTTTTCTTGACGGCTACTTGCTTGTTTAAAAAGATAGGCCAATGCCATAATCAACAATACAATTGCCAGTGCGATTGGCAAGGCTACACGATGAGGATGACTGATTTTGTCTTGCTCTTCGTTGGTTAAATCGTACTTATCTAATGAATACTGATACTGTTGATCAATTTTTGTTGCACATGCTCTAAATACAAATCGCAAGCCGCTGTTAAAAGTTTTATTGCTCTTGTTACGCAATTTAGGTCCTGCCGCACGGATAATATTCATCCGCGAATCAGCAGTAAAAGCTCCATGCAAATCTTTTGAAGAAAAAATTTGTACATTTCGCTTCTTACCCTTTTCCCCTACTACGATATAAGCAGTTTTCTTAGAAGAATTGAGTAATTTAGGAGTCAATTTATTTAAACGTTTAACCGTAATTACCGCTATCTGTGGTTTCTCTTTTGTTTGCAAATAGCGATCATTTTTTTCTTGAATTAAAGTCTTTGTTTGATGATTAAGAATATGTGCATCATCAACCACATTCGCTTGAACAAAGCCAGTAGTGGTCATAAATACAACTGCTAAGCTTAAAAAACTAATTAGATTGATGAGTATTGTTTTCGTCTTCTTCAAGTTTATGTGCCAAACCTTCAACATATTTTCGATCAATTTTAATTTGTTCATATGGTACTCCGCAATCCTGCAAAAGCTGAATTGCTAAAGGATTATCGCGATAATCAAAGTAATAATTTATCTTTTTTATGCCTGCTTGAAGCAAAGCCTTGGTACAGTTATAACATGGAAAATGTGTTACATAAATCTCGGTTCCATCAGTTGAAACGCCATTTTTCGCACATTGAATTAGTGAATTCATCTCTGAATGAATTGTTCTTACACAATGGCCATCAACCATTTGGTGACCAACATCATCACAGTGAGGTTGACCGGAAACTGAGCCATTATAGCCTGTCCCAATAATTCGATTATCTTTTACAAGAACGCTGCCGACCAAAGCCCGATTGCAAGTTGACCTTTGCGCAATAACTAAGGCCTGCATCATAAAATATTGTTTCCAAGGAATTCGATCGTGCATATTATTGCCTCTTATTACTTATCAAAGTGACCAAAGTAGTTAAGTCCAATAGCTTCTCTAACTTCTTGCAAAGTTTGATTTGCCTTTTCGTTTGCCTTATTTGAACCTTCAACTAACATTTCGTAAACAGCGTCAGTATCTTGAGCATACTTTTCACGACGTTCACGAATAGGTGCTAATTCATTTTCCAAAACCTTGTTCAAGTAACGCTTAATCTTAACGTCACCAAGGCCACCCTTTTGATATTCTTCCTTAAGTTCTGCAACCTTATCCTTATCTGGATCAAAGACATCAAGATAAGTAAAGACAGTATTGCCTTCAATCTTACCTGGATCTTCAACGTGAATATGATCAGGGTCGGTATACATTGACATAACTTTCTTTTGTACAGTCTTAGCATCATCTGATAAGTAGATACAGTTGCCAAGTGACTTGGACATTTTGGCATTACCATCAAGACCTGGTAGACGACCTGAACCCTTAGGTGGGAAGTAGCCCTTAGGTTCAACTAAAACATCGCAATTGTAAACACGATTGAAAGTACGAACGATTTCGCGGGTTTGTTCAATCATTGGTTCTTGGTCATCGCCAACTGGAATCAAAGTTGCTTTAAAAGCAGTAATATCGGCAGCTTGAGAAACAGGATAGTTCAAGAAACCCACAGGAATTGAATCTTTGAAGCCTTTTTGCTTAATTTCCGTCTTAACAGTAGGATTTCTTTCAAGACGAGCAACAGTTACTAAATCCATGTAGTAAGCGGTCAATTCAAACAAAGCTGGAATTTGTGATTGTACAAAAATAGTTGACTTGCTTGGATCGATACCTACAGCTAAATAATCAAGTGCAACTTGAATTAAACTGTTTTGAATCTTTTCAGGATCACGAGCGTTGTCTGTTAAAGCTTGCGTATCGGCAATCATGATATATGGATCATATTTACCTTCGTTTTGAAGCTTAACTCTATTTTTCAATGAGCCAATGTAGTGACCAATATGAAGCTTGCCAGTTGGACGGTCACCTGAAAGAAAAATTTCCTTTGCCATAATCTTATCTTCCTTTTCTTTTTTATTTAATTCTATTCTTTTCTTTAAATTTATTAATTAATCTTAATTTTAACAAAAAAACTAGCATGATTAAACTAGTGCTAAAATCGTTTACAATATAAGCATGGAGGAATTAAAATGTGCAATCAATTTCGCATACCTAATTTAAAACAAATGTCTGAATATTTAACTCAAGGCTTAGGCTTACCTTTGATTCCGCCTGACTTTTCAAGTGAAGAAAAGGATGTTTTTCCAAAACAAAAAGCTCCTGTCATGCTTTTTAAAGATAATCAATTGCAGCTACAAAATAAAAACTGGGGCTATCCAAGTCCAATAGACAATAACAAAGTGATTTTCAACGCTCGCATTGAACGCTTTTATGATTCTAAGCCATCAATGTGGGATAACTCCTTTGCCCGGCAACGCTGTATTATCGTTGCCAGTGAATTTTTTGAATACAGTAAAAATACTTATCCAGCAACTAATGGCAAAACTTATCATGAACGCTTCAGCTTTTCCGATCCTGAGCATCCCCTTACCTTGATTGCCGGCATTTATGATAAAGACAATTTTTCAATGGTTACTACCGAGCCTAATTCCTACATGGCACCAATTCATAACCGCATGCCTTTAGTTATTAAGCCTGAAAAATTAAGACGTTGGCTTTTTCAAAATTTCACGAATCTTATTGATCGTTCTGATTTCGATTTATCCGTAAAAAAGTTGCCTAATGAAAATTAATTTGGTAATCATTATTAATCATGCTAAAATGTTCAGTATAAACGCGGGTATAGTTAAATGGTAGAACGTCAGCTTCCCAAGCTGAAGATGCGGGTTCGATTCACGCTATCCGCTTAAAAAGCCAAAATAAAGACCTAGGAAAATCCTAGGTCTTTATTTTTTATTTAAATCATAATCACGGTTATTACACCTGCAACAACCGCCAAATACACTGGCATCCATAATGTCTGCGTATATAAGTACGACCAAGCAAAGAGCATGCCATAACAAGCATTAATTACTAAAAGTGGGAGTGAAGCTTGAAAATTGAGAATACTGAATAAAATTCCGGAAGTAATAATTCCCGCAATCGCTGTAGCAACAGTATTTTTTCTAAACATGTAATTAAACAAAAAACCTGTTGCTAAAAATTCCTGTAAAATTGGCAACACTATACCATAAGCCAAAATCAAGAACCAAAACATATGCGTCGATTCATGCTTTAAATATGTAATTTGAAAACCATACCAGCTAATTCGATTATATGATTGCAGATACATTACCATAATTTTGGTAGCCGTAATTGCTAAAGTTAAACCAACGGTTAAGCCGAAATCTCCTAACCACGGCAATGAAAATAATCGTTCAAAAAATCGCTGTTCACGATTAAAACGATAAATATAAAATAGCAAGACCATTACAGCGATCAATAAAAATAAAATCAAATCCCAGATATGCAATGGCGCTTTATTAGTAACCAACTTAACCACGCCAATTGCCATTAAATAGCCAATGACATACACTGCATAGCGAAATAGATTACCCTCTCTTGATTCAGGCGTATTCACAGTCTTCACTCCTAATTGAATTGTATCCTACAAACTCCATATTATAGCAAAAAAAGTGCAAATCATGAATCTGTATATGAAATAATTATTTCACTTCGACAATTTTTACTGAATAACTGCCTGCAGGAGCCTCAACTACTCCTGTTTCACCCGCACTCTTTTTCATAATCGCCTGGCCAAGTGGAGAATCGAAAGCAATCTTTCCTTTGGCAAGATCAGCTTCCATTCGGCCAACGATTTTATATTCTTCAGTTTCATCGTCATCCTCAAATTTTAAGACAACGCTAGAACCCATATTTACCTTGCCATCGTTTTTTGCTTCAATGACTTCAGCGTACTTTAATTGTTTGCCAAGATAGCGCAAACGACTTTGTAAATGACCCAAATCACGCTTAGCTTCAGTATATTCAGTATTTTCTGATAAATCACCTAAAGCTCGTGCTTGCTGTAAGATTTTAATTCGTCGTGGGCGATCTTTCTTTAATTTAGCAATTTCATCTTCAATTTCTTTATAGCCTTCTGGCGTCATTTTTTGATAATAAACCATCGTAATTTATCATTTCCTTCTTAATCTGAATTGATTTTAAATAATTATTCAATACTGTAAAGCTTAATATACTAACTTTTCAAGCCGACTACAATAATCAATATAAGGAAAAATCCATAAAGAAAACGCGAAAAACATGCATCTTGTAACTTCGATTACCAAATAAAGTTGCAAATCAGATTCATGCAAAGTATGATGATGATGTATTGACTATTACTTTGCCTAAGCAATCTGCTGGTAGCAGTAACAAGTCAATTCAAATTGATTAACTTATAGATTATTGCAAGAAGTCCTAGAATAGGTTATCAATTTTAAATAATTCTCTAAGAAGGTGAGTTCATTCAATTGGACTCACTTTTCTTTTACCTTAGAAAGGAATAAAATAGGATTAATTTAAGAAAACATTAAAAATTAAAAGGAGAATTTATATGTCTCATAAATTAACCCTACAAGAAATTGATGAATTCTCAAAAGAATTCAATTCAGATCCACAAAACCAAGTCGTTGCACGTGCTGCCCAACGCAGCGGTGTTCTTGAAGCTTCCTACAACGAACGTGTTCAAAGTGAATTAACTCGTGTATTCTCAACTGAACTTGATACCGACAATGTTACTAATCAAAAGCATTCAGGCCGTTGCTGGCTTTTTTCAACTTTAAACATTGCCCGTCACTTATTCGGTAAAAAGTACAAGGCTAAGAACTTTACTTTCTCACAAGCTTACAATTTCTTCTGGGATAAAATTGAACGTGCCAACATTTTCTATGATCAAGTATTAAAAAATGCTGATAAAGCAATCGACTCACGTGAAGTTAAGGCTGACTTGTCATTTGCTGGTGGTGACGGCGGTCAATTCCACATGGGCGCAGCTTTAGTTGAAAAATATGGTTTGGTTCCTTCATACGCAATGCCAGAAAATGCCAACACTAACAATACTGACGGCTTTGCTACTGCTTTAGGCGATAAGCTTAAGAAGGATGCGCTTGTTTTACGTAAATTAAAGCAAGACGGCAAAAATGATGAAATTGAAAAGACTCGTAAGAAGTTCTTGAGCGAAGTTTACCGTATGACTGCTATTGCCGTTGGTGAACCACCAAAGAAATTTGACCTTGAATACCGCGACGATGACAAAAAATATCACTTAGACAAAAACTTAACGCCACTTGAATTCTTGCACAAGTACTTAGGCGACCTTGATCTTGACGATTACGTTGTTTTGACCAACGCTCCTGATCACGAATATGACAAACTTTACGGTCTTCCAGGTGAAGACAACATCGAAGGTTCATACAGAATTAAACTTTTGAACGTGCCAATGGAATACTTAACCTCTGCAGCTGTTGCTCAATTAAAAGATGGCGAAGCTGTTTGGTTTGGTAACGATGTTCTTCGTCAAATGGATCGCAAAACCGGTTATCTTGATACCAACCTTTACAAGTTAAATGATTTATTCGGCGTAGACCTTAATATGAGCAAAGCTGACCGTTTAAGAACAGGCGTCGGCATGGTTTCCCACGCTATGACTTTAGTTGGTGTAGACGAAGATAACGGCGAAATTCGCCAATGGAAAGTTGAAAATTCATGGGGCGACAAGATCGGTGATAAAGGTTACTTCGTAATGAACAATGATTGGTTCAACGACTATGTTTACGAAGTTGTTGTTCACAAGAAGTATTTAACTGAAGAACAAAAGAAGCTTGCTGAAGGCCCTATTACTGATCTTCCACTTTGGGACTCACTTGCTTAAAAATTAAAAATTATACACAAAAACAAGCATTCGTTGAATGCTTGTTTTTTCTTTGCTTTTCAAATTCACTAAACATTCCATTCTTGCATGAATTCTCTAACGAAATTACGCATATAAGCAGTGCGTCGTTCAGCTTCTTTTTTGCCGCCAGGCGTATTCATCAGCTTTTCCAAATGGAATAGTTTCTCATAAAAATGATTAATTGTTGTTTCTTCATGCTCACGATATTGATCATGATTAATCAATTGCACGGGTTTAATATTGGGATCATGAATTAAATTGCCATGTTTTCCACCATATGTAAAAGCACGGGCAATCCCAATTGCACCAAGGCTTTCCAATCTATCCGCATCTTGAACATATTGACCAGTCATCGGCAAATGATAATGATGATCAATGTTTTTTGAAAAAGATAAGTGTTGGATTGAAAATGAAATATCCTCTACTTCAAGTTCAGTAAAGCCAACAGCAGGTAATAGTTTTTTAATCTCTTTAATTACCGCCTCAGGGTCTGCACAGACCTTTTCATCAATCGTATCGTGTAAGTACCCACCCGTCTGAATAATCGCGTTAACGCGGCTATTTTCGTGAGCTGTGGGATGGTCATGCAAATACATTTTACTAGCAAGATGGGCTACTCGTTCGCCATGATAAAAATCATGTCCAGTTCGCTCATCTTTTAACTGCTCTTGGGTAAATTCAATTACTTTAGTAATATCCATATTTTTAGCCCATAGAATCCCAGCAAGGAACAGGTGTAGCCTTACCTTCGGCAAGTTTCACCAATTCTTTTGGCAAGTACTGCTTCTTAACAACAACTTTGAATAAATATTCATCGAACCATTTATCATCCATGACAAAGTAGCCATTCTTGCCAACTTTATTGCCCCATGAGTTTTCAACCTTCCATTGACGAGGTTTGCCATTAACCACATCAACGCCAACCATAGTCATAGCATGAGTTGAGCCACTTGCACCCGTCAAAAGACGTTCTTTTTTATTCAATTTAGTTTCAATATTGAACAAAGTGTCGGTTTCATATAAATTCGCTGCTAAAAGTCCCTCTTGACGATCACTTTGCTTGCCAACATCACAACCAAACCAAAGCGTTTCGCCAGCCTCAAGTTGCTTAAGAGCTGCATTCTTCAAATTATCAATTTCAGTATTCAAAAATTGAACTGGAGTACCGCCTTCAACATTATCTTCGAATGGCAAGGCATAAAGCTTATTGTATTCATGATCAGGTGCATTGAACAAAACAACGTAATCATCTAAATCATCGGTGAAGTAATTCTTGAAAAAGTCAACAGGAGTTAAATCACCATCAAAGTGGTACTTACCATTATCATCGTTAAATTCTAAATCAAATTTTTGCGTAGGTTGACCAAAAGCAATTACAGCCATGCGGTAAACTTCACTTAAAAATTCCTTACGCTTTGCTTCGATTTCTTCATCCTTGCCTTCTTTAGCAAGTTTACGCAAAACCAAACCATCTTCACGTAATTTCATATTTAAAGCTTGATTAAATGCGGAAGTACTATTGGCTGTAAAACTTTCATCATAAGCATAACTTGGTACCAAACCATACTTTCTAATTAAAGATACAGCCATGTGCCATTGACCGCCATCAGTATCTGGAGCCTGCATGTAGTAATGAACAGTACGATCTTCCAAAGGCTTATCAGCTGTTTCTAAAATATGATCAAAGAAAATATTAGCTCGTTCAATACGATCCCAGAAGAAAAGATAGCTTTGTGAGAAAGTAAAGTTCTTAGCCTTGTATTTCTTTGCAAATTCATGACGCAAAACATTAAGCGCTGCAAATAACCAACAACGACCAGATTGCTTTTGATCAGTTACATTATCAGTTGGAATTTCAATTGAAAAAGTACGATTTAATTCTCTGACGCTTTCCGTATTAAAACTAGCCTTTTGCACTCCATTAGTTACAGTAGCCATTTCAGCAATACGATTTTGCTTATTAGCTTGATATTCCTTTTGAAAACTATTAATTTCATCAAGAGTTAAATTATGAGTCATTTGCATCCCTCTTTAATTCATTTTTAATTTTTATCTTCATTAAAAAGTATTGTATATCTTTACGTAAAAAAAAGACAGACTTGCGTCTGCCATCAAGCTGCTTCTCAGATTTGAACTGAGGACCTCCTCCTTACCACGGCGGTGCTCTACCTCCTGAGCTAAAGCAGCGTCTTTATTATAACAAAAAACAGGTATTCCTATCGAATACCTGTTAATTTCAATTAACTTTGCTATTTAAAATGAATTAGTCTTGAGTAACATCCTTAACATTAAGCCACTTGCTTGAAGAAATTTTAACGATTTTCTTGCCGTGAACTTTCTTAACAGCCTTGGCAGTAAATTCACTACCCATCTTTACAGACTTGTTAGTCTTTTTAGCATTTGCATTGTAAACAGAAACAGTTTGCTTCTTAGTATCTTTTACAATAACCATGATCTTTTGGCCCTTCTTAATAGCTGGATCAGTTGGGGCAATTTCAGCTGAGCCGAGAGAAGCTGTTGTAGCTGCACTTACAACTTGTGAGCTAACACCTGCAAAACCTAAGAATAAAACTACACTTGCTAAAACTTTGACTAACTTCTTCATTTCAAATACCTTCGATTCTATATTTATAGCACTTTTTCCTTGAGCTTTTGCACTCATCTCTTAACAATTCTTATTATATAACAATAGTTATTTAATGCAAGTGTTTTTCAAAAATA
>NZ_BALY01000006.1 GCF_000615445.1 Lactobacillus hamsteri DSM 5661 = JCM 6256
GGGCACCAATAAATTATTCAGAATGAAACAATCATCATTAACTTTAAACAAGATTTGAATATGATTAAAAGCTTTTTCATTCATAAAAACATATATGTTATTGAATAAATTTATTAAGATTAATGCTTTAAGTCATATACTCAAAACAAAATCCATTTTAATCAGCATTCATTAATATGTTATTAAAATTCCTTAATTTTGAATTTTTTATTTAAATTTACTTTTTATATTACTTATAAATATCCTTAATTTGAGAAAAAGCAAAATTAAAATTATCAACCTCATTATTAAATTTCAGTATTTTTAGAGCTTCAAAAAATATTTGCATATTCTTTTCATTTTTATTATTTATATAGTCTATCAGCATTTGCATAAATTGCATTCTAATTAATTCGAATGCATGATCATCTGTGATGTTTTGTTTACTTATAATTTCTAATATTTTTGTTGCTAATTTAACTTTCTTTTTCTTTAATAATACAAATACGACGTTAATAACTGTATTAAGAACCATAGTATTGTTTATTTGATTACACTCTACACTATGACTAATTAATGACCGTGCAGCTTGATAAACTTGCACAGAATTTAATAATAATTGAGTATTACCAAATAAAATTATATCTTCGATATACCATTTTTCTATCTCAGAAAAATGAAGCCATAAAAGTGATGTATCCTTTTCTGAAAAGAGATTATAACCTGATAAGTCCAAATAAAAATTTGCTGCAATCGCTAATCTAAAGAAAATAGTTTTATTTTGAGGATTAAGTTGATAATTACTTTTCAATATTTTTATTAATTCTCGAAGTTCAATTACGTCATTATTAGCATACATTTTAACTACATCATCTGTATAAATACGCAATTCGTATGATTCATATTCTTTAAAGAAATCACTTGGTTGAACGTTGATTCTATTTAATAACTTTATGAAAATATCAAGATCCATCGTAGTTTTCCCATTTTCCCAACTACTTAAATGAGATTTTGAAGTAATACCATTAGTGGCTTTTTCTATACTTATTCCTTTGCTTCTTCTTATTTTTTTAAATTGGATATTAAATTTATTACTTTGATAAAACATTAGGAAAGGATGCTCCTCATTATGAAATTTGCTCTTGAAAAATTTATTTTAAATATTATCATCGGCGGAGGCTTAGTTGTAATTACTCAGCCCACATTCTTATATATACTTAACTCTATTCAAAATATGAAGTAAAGTATGAAATATATTGTTCTACTTACATTCAAATAAAAAAGGCCATTCAAATGCGATAAACATCGCAAATGAATGGTCTTTTTTTAATTTCATTATTTAGCAAATCCAGTTAAAACACTGCCGCCAATGATGAAAATCAAACCTACAGTTACGTAAATCATTTCACGCTTTGACTTAGATTCATGCAAGAACCAAATTCCACCAAAAGTAGAAATTACAGAACAAAGTTGACTGTAAATGAACGCATTAGTTACACCATTTTGCTTAACTGAGAATAAGTAGAATAATGTACCAACACCAAATTCAATTCCTGCTAAACAGTTATGCAAAGTTACTTTTTCATGATAAATATGCGTGTTATGTGAGAACAAAACGTATAAGGTCGTTCCCACTAATACGCCAAGCATTTCCGGAAAAATATAATCTAAACCAGTTGCACTTGGATTAATAGCTTTGCCAATTAATTTTGGAGAACTTGAGTAAATCCAAAAGCCGATCGTTGTTGCAAGAAGAAACATGATATTCTTCATTGTCGCATTGCCCGAACCATTATCATCACTCTTAGAACTCAAAACAATTCCGATAACTACTAAAGCTAAGGCAATAAAACCAATAATCTTAGCAGTTGATGTTGGCCATTCACCAAAAATCAATACACCAATTAAAGAATTACCAACTAATTGAAAACCAGCAGAAAGCGGAATTGTCCCACTAACGCCAATTCTTGTATATGAAATGAACTGACCTAATTGTCCAATCGTCCAAAGCGCACCAGCAATAAAAGCAATTGCCCAAACACTTGCATCAAAGGCCGGACGCGTAAACAAATAAATAATTAATGCCGTGACGGAAGCACCAATTCCCATCCCTGCAATTTGATTTGCAGGAGAACCTTTAACAGTTAAAGGAATTAGTCCCCAACCGACAATGTTAATCAAAGCAATTAATAATGCCATATAAGCAAAATCTCCTTTTTAAGTTGTATATACATGTAGACCCATATACTGTTATAACAGACTTTTTCTTATTTTCCTTAATTAAAGTGCTTTCAAAATCAAAAAAAGATCTGAAAATTAATTCAGATCTCTTTCGTTTATACTTTTAACTTATATTAAAGGTTAGCATCCATGTTGAAAGTCAACTTAGACATGTTGATTGATTCAACCATCATCTTGCCCCAAAGCTTTTCACTGTCTTCCTTAGTATGAGCAACAGTTTCTTGGTTAGCCTTAGTAAGGTATTCAGTCAATTCTTCGCCTGACTTGCCTTCAGCACCCTTAATAATTTCTTCAACACAACCTCTGTAGTAACGGTTAAGTTCAGTTAAGTAATCAGTGTCAAGTTGAACAAATTGTGGGTAATGGCTTTCAACAAGAGCAGCCAATGACTTGTAGTACCACCAAGCATCATTCATGTTGTAATCCATTGAAGTGTTGTTGTATGAAGGATCAGTATCGCTCATATTAGCAAAGAATGGAACAAATGGAGTGAATGTTGGACCACCAATACATAACCACATAATAGCAGCACGATCAGCAGGAACATCGCTTCTAATTTGCAAAATGTGTGAGTTTTGAGTTCTGTTCAAACCAATTGGACGGAAGCGTACCTTTTCTTCTTCAGTACCCTTGCCAAATGGATCATATGGAGTGTCTTGGTAGTGAGAACCCAAAGCAACTTGAATGTCTTCTCTAGTGATCTTCTTAGTTGCCTTGCGGATAAATGGAATGTCGCCATCTTCTGGGTCTTGTTCAATTTCTGGATTGAACAACTTTTGAATATACCATTGACGGTTAGTGTTGTAGTGACGGTCTTGTTCAGTGTAAGTACCGAAAATGTGACGGAAGTTCCAACCTTCATGGTCGGTGTTCAAATGATGTTCGTCAACAAATTCACGAATACCATCACTCCACATGAAGTAATCAGGATTATCAAAATCAACTTGTTCGATAGCCACACGGTTACCAGTTGCAGCATAGCAATCGTCAGGAATTCTTTCAGCTACCCAGTGGTGACCAGTAACAATTTCCATGTACCAAATTTCATCTTTATCACTGAATAAAACTGAGTTACCTGCAGGTGAACCGTATTTAGCAATCAATTCACCTAAACGTTTAACACCGTCTCTAGCTGAGTGAATGTAAGGCAAGACAACAGTTTGCATACAATCTTCATCAAGACCATCTTTAACAAGTGGGTCAAAAGCTAAAGTTCTTTCGTTACCGTAAGTTGATTCAGTACATGACATACATACGTTTTCTTCATTAATACCTGATTCATCGTAGTAGCCACGGTGCTTGTAATCAACGTTTGGTACGGCTGGGACACGTTGAGCGTCTTCAGGAAGATCCATTTCAAATTTGTTAAGCCATGACTTAATGTGACGACCCTTTTCACCATGAGCTGCTGGTTCAATAATGAACTTTTGTGGCGTAATAGGTCTAAAAGTATCATCGTTACGAGCAATCATTGTTGTGCCATCAATAGAAGCCTTTTTACCAACAAGAATTGTTGTACATGCGCTAGGTTCTCTCATAATTTTTCTCCTCGTATTTAATATAACTAAATATGATAATAACTTAACTTTAACACTATACTAGGCCATGGAAAAGACCAATTGCATAGTTTGCCGCATCAAAATCAGCCAAATCTTCAGGCTTTTCACCAAGACCAACTAATTTAACCGGCAAGTTCATTTCGTTTCTGATTGCCAAAACAACCCCACCCTTAGATGAACCATCAAGCTTAGTCAAAACCAAACCTGTTAATTTAGTTGTTTTGTCAAAGTCCTTAGCTTGAAGAAGGGCATTTTGTCCCGTTGAACCATCCAAGACTAAAAGAGTTTCAGTTGGTTGTTCTGGGGCCAATTTTTTAATAGTTCTTTGGATTTTCTCCAATTCGCTCATTAAATTCTTTTTGTTTTGAAGACGACCAGCCGTATCAACTAATAAGTAATCTGCTTTTTCATCAATAGCACGTTGAGTTGCATCATAGACAACTGAAGCTGGATCAGCTTTTTCCTTGCCAGTAACAACGGGAACATCTACACGCTTGCCCCATTCAACTAATTGTTCAACAGCTCCGGCTCTAAAAGTATCGGCAGCAGCCATGATAACTGATTTGCCTTGATCCTTAAATCTTTTAGCTAATTTACCAATTGTCGTGGTTTTACCCGCACCATTTACACCAACAAACAAATAGACATTAGGCTTTTGATCTTCATGATAAATCAATTTTTCATCGTCAGGATTACCGTTTTGATCATACAGATCAACCAACTTTTCAACGATAACTCGTTTCAAATCATCATGTGACTTAGCCTTTTGAAGCTTAGCTTCGTCACGCAATTCCTCGGTTAATTGTTCGGCAGTTTCAAAGCAACATCTGATTCAATCAATAAATCTTCAAGATCATCAAAGAAGTCCTCATCGACAGATCTGAATTTTGCAAAGAAAGCATTTAATTTTGCACCAAAACCTTTATTGGTCTTTTCAAGGCCTTTTTCATAAAGTTTGGTTTGATCAGCTTCTTTTTCTTCATCCTCTGTTTCTGAATCAGATTCTGCAGTTTCATCATTAGATTCTACATCGTCTTCGGTATTTTCTTCTTCATCAGTTGATTCTTCAGGTTGAGATTCTACATTCTCTTCTTCAGTTGCATCTATTGAAGTGTCTTCATCAGCCTTTTCTTCTACATCTGCTTCTTCATGAGAATCCTCTACTACTGTTTCGGTTTCTTCTGCCCCTTCAATTTCAGTAGTATCTTCTTCGGTATTATTATCTTCAGTCTCAGATTCTTCCTGATTTTCGGGCTCTACATTAGTCTCTTCATCAGATTTTTCTTCTACTTCTTGATCAGTTTCTTCTTGTTCAACCTGATCTTGTTCCTTTTTTTCTTCTTCATCATCTTTTTTACCAAAAAGAGATTTTTTAATTCGGTCAAATAAACCCACTATTTCTTCACCTCATTTTTCATATCTTTTAATGATACTGACAAAACCTGCGAAACACCAGATTCTTGCATTACAACGCCAAATAATTGATCAGCTTGTTGCATAGTACCACGTCTGTGAGTAATAACGATAAATTGTGTATGCATATCATACTTTTGTAAAAATTGGGCAAAACGCGCAACATTCGCATCATCCAAAGCAGCTTCAACTTCATCCAAAATACAGAATGGGATAGGATTTACTTGAAGCATAGCAAAAAGCAAAGTAATCGCCGTTAATGCTCTTTCCCCACCGGAAAGCAAAGTTAAAGGTTGCAACTTCTTGCCAGGTGGTTGAGCAATAATTTCAATTCCTGTTTCCAACATATTATCTGGTTCGGTTAATACTAATTTGGCATTACCGCCACCAAAGACAACTGGGAAAATTTGCGCAAAACTAGCAGCAATCTTATCAAAGGTTTGACCAAAACGTGTCTTTACTTCTTGATCCAATTCAACCATTGATTTTTCAAGATTTTCTCGAGCACTAAGCAAATCATTTTGTTGTTGATTAAGGAAATCATAGCGTTCTTTTACATCATCGTATTCTTCTATGGACTTTAAGTTAACTGGACCAATATCTTCAATTGACATTCTGTGAAGCTTAACACCCTTCTTCAACTTATCCCGTTCTTCAGGAGTATTTTCACCTTCAGCGTTAGCTAAGGCAGCCTCATAAGTTAATGAATAATCCTCGCTTAAAGTATCGAGCTTCTGATTAATTGAACTGTTAAATTTAGCAATTTGAACAGAATATTCTTCTTGCTCATTAGCAGCATCTTTACGCAAATCATAGTTACGACTTGCAACTTGATCTAATTGATTAATTTGCGCATCAAATTGGCCTAATTTAGAAGATAATTCATTAAGCTGAGTTTGCAACTTCTCTTTTTGCTTACCAATTTCTTGACTTTGTTTTTGCAAATCTGCTTTCTTTTGAACAGAAAGTTTACCATTTTGAATCAAAGATTGAAGCTTTTCATTTAAAGTTTCTACTTGATTCTTACTATCTTGAAGTTGAATTTGCTTTTCCTTACGTTGACTGGTCAAATTTTCTAATTTGTTTGAGTACACAGCAATCTTAGGATCTAAGTCAGAAACTTTATCTTGAATCTCTTGATTTAATGAAGCAAAATTCTTAATTCTTGCTTGAATTTGATCAATTTTTTCTTTTTCAAGATCAGCTTGTTTATTTAGATCATCACGTTGTTTTTCAGTATCTGCGATTTGACTCTTCAAGGATGCAATATGTTCTTTTCTTTGTTCGGCTCTCGTTTCAAAAAGCTTGCTTGCATCAGAGAGGCGCTTAACTTCTTTTTCTTGGTTTTGGAAAGAAATTGCCGTTTCATTGACATTTTGCGTTAAATAAGTGATTTCATCATGCAATTTTTGCAAATTATCACGAACTTGGACAACTTTATCGTTTAAAGTGGTTAATTCTTTTTGTCCTTGTTCAAATTGTGTCTTTAATGATGAAATTTGCGTTTCTAAATTATTAATTTCGGCAGTTGTTTGCAATGGTGAATTATTGCGTTGATTACGCATCCCTCCCGTCATTGAACCACCAGGAGAAATAACGTCTCCATCAAGAGTAACAACTCGATAATGTCCAACTTTTTGAGAAATCGCCATCGCTGTTTCAATCTTGTCAACGATAATGACACTGCCTAGCAAATAATTAATTGCTGCAGAAATATCGGTTTTAGCTTTACTATCAACAAGTTCATTAGCAACGCCAATAAAGCCATCAAAGGATTTCAAAGTAGTTACTGTTGAACTTGGAATACCAAATTGCCGCAAACCATCTAAAGGTAAGAAAGTTGCTCGTCCAGCGTGAGTTTGCTTCAAAGTATTAATGGCATCCCGAGCACTATTTCTTGAATCAGTAACTAAGTTTTGAACGCCACCACCTAAGGCAGTGGTGATCGCTGCCTCCAATTTAGCAGGGAAAGAAATTAATTCACCAATAGCACCGATAACACCCGGATAATCATTTAAGTGATTCAAAACATTTCTAACGCCGGAGTAATAACCTTCATGACGCTTTTGAATATTCACTAAAGCTTCATGGCGAGCACTAATTCTTTGCAACTTGCTTCTTTGCTCAGTTACAGTTTGGCGTAAAGAATTAAGCTTTGTACTTAAATCATGTTCTTGATCACTAAGTTCATTTTCCTTAGCAATTTTCTTTTCACGCTTTGCAGTTAATTCCTTGCCTTCAACACGTAAAGTTTCAAGTTCAGCTTGAGCCTTCTTGAGTTGCTCAGCCACATTGTTATTTTGATATGATGTGTCCTCTGACGTGCGTTTTAACTCATTTTGTAAATAAACTAATTGGTTATTATTAGATGTTTGATCCTGCAAAAGCTGGATATATTCATTTCTTTGATCCTCCAACTTTTGATTCAATTCGTCAGGATTTTCATTTAATTGACCCGTTAATTCGTCACGTTTTTCTTGAAGTTTAGCTTTTTCATTCTTTAACTCAACTTCTTGATCTTTATATAAATTAAATTCCTCATTTAATTTATCAATTTTGATCTTTAAATTCTTAACCTGATTTTGATATTCAACTTTGGTTGCTTCATCAAATTGCTTTGATTGTTCCGCAACTTGCAAGTTGGTATTAATTTCAGAAACTTCTTGCGTTAATTTAAGCAACTTATTTTGAATATCTTCACGTTCTTCACGTAACTTTTGATATTCATTACGCTTTTCAGTAACAGCTGCTTGTGATTGCTTTACTTCTTCATCTAATTTTGACAAAAGAACTTGATTCTTATCTGCTTTCTTTTGTTGAGCTAATCTTTGATTATTTAAATCTTCAATCTCAAAAGCAAGCAAAGTTTTTAATTTTTTATCCAAACCAGCCTTTTGGAATTTATATTCCTTTGCTAACGAACTTTGCTCGTGTAAAGGTTCAATTCTATTTTCAAGTTCTTTAACCAAATCATTGATACGAATCAAATTATCATTAGTTTTGTTAAGTTGCGACTGCGCCACTTCTTTTTGTTGTTTAAAATGCAGTACGCCAGCTGCTTCTTCAAAAATTTCTCTTCTTTCTTCAGGACGAGAATTTAAGATTTGATCAACTCGCCCTTGAGAAATAATTGCCAAACTATTTTGGGAAATACCTGAATCTAAGAAAAGCTCGCGCACATCTTTTAATCGAACATTTTGATTATTAATCAAATATTCACTATCGCCTGAACGTAGCAAACGTCTTGTTATTGATACTTGATCTTGATCAAAATTTAGTTCACGTTTTTTATTATCGAAAACTAAAGTTACTTCTGCTCGATTAAGAGGTTTCCGAAGCTCACTTCCGGCAAAAATAATATCCTTCATGTTATTTCCACGTAAAGTTTTAGCTCTTGATTCACCCATTGCCCAGCGGATAGCTTCTGTAATATTACTCTTACCGCTTCCGTTAGGACCAACAATACCGGTTATTCCACTTCCAAAATGGACAGTTGTTTTTTCAGCGAAAGATTTGAAACCATCAATAATTAATTCAGTTAATGGCACAAACCCACCTCCTATTCAAGTTCGTCTAATGCAGCCTTAGCAGCCTGTTGTTCGGCCGCTTTTTTATTATGACCTTCACCTTGAGATTGAACTTTACCATTAATCTTTAATTCAACCACAAAGTGAGATGGCAATTGTGATTCACTGATTGTTTCATATTCAATATTAACAGGACCATCTTGTTGCAATAATTCTTGCAAATCAGTCTTGTAATCACGAGAATCATCAAATTCACCTTTAGCAATCAATGGATAAACCGTTAAATGCAAGAAATGTTGCACAGCTGGCATCCCTTGATCAAGATAAAGCGCCCCATTGAATGCTTCAAAAACATCTTCAAGCAAAGTCTTTCTATGACGTGCTCCTACCTTTTCTTCACCATTACCAAGATTAATTTCATCTTGGAAGCCGCATTCAATTGCGAATTCCGAGAATCCTTCTGTACGAACGATGTTAGATCTCATTCGTGTCAATTCACCTTCATTTAATTCTGGATAATGACGGTAAAGATAATCTGAAACAGCAATTTCTAGAACAGCATCGCCTAAAAATTCCAACTTTTCATAATCACGTACACCCTCTGGATGTTCATTTGCATATGAAGAATGTGTAAATGCTTCTTCAAGCAATTTAATATTGTGGAACTTAATTCCGTATTTTTCGTTTAATCTATTTAAAAATTCTGCACTAACCATATTTCATGCCTTTCGTACTATTACTATGATTATACCAGTTTTGAGGCCATACAAAAAAGGCTACTCGCAAAGAGAAGCAGCCTTTTTTATAATTTTTAAAATTACTTAGCAAGTGATACCCAGTACCAGTTAGGGAAGCCATTACCCATTGACTTGGATGGCTTAAGTGAGTAACCAGTAAGATTCTTATTAACAGCAGTAATTTGATAGCTGTTTGATACAGGAACAACATAAGCTTGATCAAACATGTACTTTTGCCATTTATGGAATGCATTTACTCTGTAATTATTGTTAAATGACTTTTGTGAATCAATTTCATCAAGCAACTTGGTGTTTTCTGGAGTTGCAAAACGACTGTAGTTCATTGGAGCATGCTTACCATACAAATCTTGTGGTGAAGGTTCACTTGAAAGTGACCATGCACCCATAAACATATCAACTGATGGATCATCATGTTGAACCTTATCGTAGAATGAGTTGAATTCGATCAAGCGACCACCAGTCAACTTAACGTTAAGGCCCATCTTCTTCCATTGTTGGATATAGTTTTGAACAACTGGTTCTTGAGTTGAGTTACCAGTCATAGCTGCAAGACGAATAGTCAATGGCTTGCCATTAGGTTGTACACGGTAAGTACCCTTCTTCTTGAAGCCTGCTTTATCAAGGATTTCGTTACCCTTCTTAATGTTATAAGTGTAACCCTTAATATTCTTGTCAAAGTAGTCACCAAATTGTTGTGGGATCAAAGTTGGAACTCTGAATGAAAGACCAAAGCTGTAACGCTTAGCAACTTGGTTTACGTTCATACCATAAGCAATAGCTTGACGCAAAGCCTTGTTGTTCATCTTAGCATTCTTATCCATGACATTTTCGTTCTTAGCAGCATCCCATTTACCAACCTTAAAACCAAGGTAGGAGTATGATAATGGAATAGTGGCGATAAAGTTAACACCCTTGGTGTTCTTAACGTTTTGCCATTGTGAGTTGATAACTTGAGTTACGTCAAACTTCTTAGACTTAATTGATTGAGCAACTGAGTTTGGTGAAATAACTGAAGCAACAATCTTCTTAATCTTTGGAGTACCTCTCCAGTAGTACTTGTTAGGAACCCAAGTTACTGATTGACCACGAACAACTTTAGCTAACTTGTAAGCACCAAAGTAAAGAGGCTTCTTACGGATCTTGTCGCTTGACATCAAATCAGCAAACTTAACATCCTTTAAGTAATGATATGGAGCTGCGGTTTCCCAAATATAACCGTTACCTGATTGGTTCATACCTGGCTTCATAGTCTTAAAGTGTAAAACAATCTTGCGGCCATTTTCACCATCTGGCATTTCAATACCTGAAATAGTGTTTGACTTACCTTCATGGTATTCTTTCAAACCAACCAATTCAGCTAAACTTGAAGTGTAACGTTGTGACTTAGTTGCCTTGTTAGCAATAATTTCATATGCGTATTCGTAATCTTTAGCATTAACTTGCTTGCCATCTGACCACTTAACGCCCTTCTTAATATTGATAGTAACAGTCTTGGCCTTTTGATCAACATCAATAGTAGCTGCACCTTTGTTAGTGAACTTGTAAGTATCGTCAGTAGCAAATAAGCTTTCTGCACCATATTGAGCTACTTCAGTATCAGTAGCACTTGTAGCAAGTTCGTCATTGAAAATACCAGTAAATGGAGTATCTGTTTCAACGGCAACCTTAACTGTACCACCGTTCTTAGCAGGCTTAGTTGGAACTGCTGAACTAAACTTAGCAGCAGTCTTTGATTCATCGCCTGCTCTATTTGAATTACCACAAGCAGCTAAAGTAAGTGCTACTCCTGATAATAATGTAATGCCAGCAAAAATCTTGGCTTTTTTCATTATTAAATTCTCCTCTATTAATGAAGCAAGTTGATACTTTAATGTTAGCACTATTACAAATTAGTTACAATCAACAAAAACAGGCACTTCATTTCGAAATGCCTGTTTTCTTGTTAGTTAATGGAATTTATATTGTTATGAAAGTTTCAGTAAAGGATTAATTTTGTGTTTGTGATTGTTGGAAAGTTTATTACTTGTTAAAGCCAACCTTGTACCATACTGAGTTAGCATCTGATGGTTTAAGTGAGAAGTTACTAATCTTGCTATTTACAGCACTAATTGAGTAACTATTAGTCATTGGAACAACGTAAGCTTGATCATCCATGTATTTTTGCCACTTGTGGAATGCATCTACTCTGTAGCTATTATTGAATGACTTTTCAGAATCAATTTCGTCAAGCAACTTAGTATTTTCCTTAGTATTGAAGCGACTAAAGTTAAATGGAGCATGTGCTGAGTAAAGATCTTGTGGTGAAGGTTCACTTGAAAGTGACCATGCACCCATAAATACGTCAACTGATGGATCATCATTTTGAACCTTGTCATAGAATGAGTTAAATTCAATCAAACGACCGCCAGTTAATTTAACATTAAGACCAATCTTGTGCCATTGTTGAATGTAGTTTTGAATAGTTGGTTCTTTAGTTGAGTCACCAGTCATAGCAGCCAAATGAATTACTAATGGCTTACCATTAGGTTGTACACGCCACTTACCCTTCTTCTTGTAACCGGCTTTATCAAGCAATTGGTTAGCCTTCTTCAAGTTGTATGGGTAACCCTTAACGTCTTTATCAAAGTAATTATTAAATTGTTCAGGAATTAAAGTCGGAATGCGGAATGACAAACCGTGAGTATAACGCTTAGCTACGGCATCAATGTTCATTGCATATGCCATAGCTTGACGCAATGACTTATTGTTCATCTTAGCCTTAGGATTTTCAACGTTTTCGCCGTTCTTCCATTTACCAACCTTAAAGCCCATGTAGCTGTATTCCAAAGGAACTTTAGCTACAAAGTTAACATTCTTAGTACCCTTAACTTGGTCCCATTGACTATTGATAACACCAGCAATATCAAACTTATGACTCTTGATAGCTTGAGAAGCTGAGTTAGGGTTAACAACTGAAGCAGTAATCTTGTTTAACTTAGGAGTACCTCTCCAATAGTACTTATTAGGAACCCAAGTAGTAGATTGACCACGAACAATTTTACTTAACTTGTATGGGCCAAAGAACATAGGATTCTTACGGATCTTGTCTGAAGATTGAAGTTTATTAAATGGAACATCCTTCAAGTAGTGGTAAGGACTTGCACTTTCAAGGAAGTAACCGTTACCTGATTGAAGCATACCTGGCTTCATTTGCTTAAAGTGAATTACAATCTTACGACCATTTTCACCATCTGGCATTTCAATACCTGAAATAGTTTTAGCCTTACCATCGTGGTATTCTTTCAAACCGACAATATTTTGAAGTGAGCCAGTATAACGTTGGGAAGCTGTACCCTTGTTAGCCATAATTTCGTATTCATATTCAAGGTCCTTAGCGTTAACTTGCTTACCGTCTGACCACTTAACACCCTTCTTAACTTCGATGGTAACAGTCTTTGCTTTTCTATCAAGCTTAAAAGTTGCTGGACCTTTATTATTGATCTTGTAATTATCATCAGTATCAAATAATGATTCGTTACCAAATTGCATTACATCTGAGTCAGTAGCAGTTGTTGAAAGTTCGTTATTAAAAATACCAGTAAATGGAGTATCAGTTTCAATAGCGTAACTTAATGAGCCACCTTTTTTAACAGCTTTAGTAGGTGTGGCTTCTTTAAATTTCTTTGCGTCACTTGCACCTGAATTATTATTACTCTTATTGCCACAAGCAACTAATGATAAAGCTGCTGCAGTAACAATACCAATTGAGCCTAAGAGCTTGGAAGTCTTCATATTTTCATTCCCCCGTCTTTGGAATATATTTTTATTAATCTTTGAATCAAGTTAATGATTAAATAATACCATGATTAATTAAAATTGCAATAGTTTTATGAGAATTATTTTAATTTTTGTATCAATATTTTTAACTTATAATTTCATATATGTGTATGCAAAAGTGCACAAAAAAGCCTTTATCTCAACGATAAAGGCTTTTTAATATTTTATTAAACTAATATTTTAGTTCTCACGTTGTCTTGCGTCACCCGCACGTTGCAAAGCACGACCAACATAACTAATACTCAATGAAATAATCAAAAGTAAAAGCGTAGCTGGGAGCCATAACCATGGACGGTTAATAACGTTTACTGGGTCATTGGCAAATCCGATTAAAGTACCAAGAGATGGAGTTGTTGTTGGTAAACCATAACCTAAGAATGAAAGTGAAGTTTCAATACCAATGTTTCCGGCAATTGACAAAATGACATCGATAATAATCATTGAAGTAATGTTAGGCAAAACTTCACGGAACATAATTTGGAAATCATTTGATCCTGAAGTCTTTGATGCCAAAACATAATCACGTTCACGTTGTGATAAGACGAATGATCTATAGTAACGCGCCGTGGTTGTCCAACCAAACATTGAAATCAACCATACCAAAGTTACAGCATTGTAGTTTGGCAAAACTTGTGTCAAAACAATGATAATTGGCATTTGTGGCAAAATTTGTACGAAGTCAACTACTCTCATGATAATTGAGTCAATTACGCCACCGTAGTAACCAGCTACTAAACCAACAATCAAACCAACAATTTCGATGATTAAGGTAACAGAGATACCAATCATGATGGAGTTTCTACCACCCATGATCAATAACTTAAGAATATCACGACCACCATCGTCAGTACCTAGCAAGTGACCAGCTTCACCCCAGCCATAGTAAGCATCGGCAATGTTAATTTCTGTAACTTGTGCCTTGTTCAAGAATAATGAACCACCGAAAGTGAAAAGCAAAATTAAAATAATAATTACTAATGCAGATACAGCAGCCTTATCCTTGAGGATTTCACGCATAACAATCTTAAAACCAGATGGTGGAAGAGAGGCCTTAGGCTTGTCATTCTTAACAGTATTCTTCTTTGTATTTTCTTTTTTATCAGCCATTTTTTCTCTCCTCCCTATTGAATTCTAATACGTGGGTCGATGATACTCATAATGATATCTGATAACAAGTTACCAATTAAAGTTAAGATACCAAAGATAAGAATCAAGGCTGTCAAAGTAGTATAGTCACGTTGTCCGATTGAATCAAGGAACAACTTACCCATACCAGGATAACTGAAGACAGTTTCAATCATCATTGAACCACTAAGCAAACCGGTAATTGTGTTACCTAAGAATGCAGCGATTGGAAGAAGAGAGTTTCTTAAAATATGCTTATGGAAAACAACGTTTTCTGGAACACCCTTACTACGAGCAGTTCTTACATAATCTTCAACCTTGTTATCTACAATACCTGTTCTTAAGTATTGAACAGTACCTGTAGTAGTAATCAAAGCGTAAAGAATTGCTGGCAAAATCATGTGGTAGAAGCGGCTTCCTAAAACGCCCCAGAATCCGGTAGCGTTACCTGAAACTGATCCTGAAATTGGGAACCAACCTAAAGTAAATCCGAATAACCACAAACCTAAGATATAGAATACGAACCCTGGAATAGCAAGAGTAATGTAGTTAAAGATTTTAACTGAAGTATCTTGCCATTCATCTTGGTGACGACCAGCAGTAATTCCCAAAGGAATTGCAATTGCGTAAGTCAAAATAGTAGTTAAAAGTGAAAGCCAGAAAGTGTTAACAGCACGATCGGCAATCAATGAAGAAACAGCTACGTGTTGAATATAACTTGTACCTAAATCTCCATGGAATAAATTACTTACCCATCTACCATATTGAACATACCAAGGATCAAATAAACCAGCTGCCTTCTTTAAGGCATAAAGTTGTTTAGGGTCAGTGTTAGGGTTAATAGAACCACTAAATGGGTCACCCGGCATCATCTTAGCTAAGAGGAAGACCAATAAACTCAAGATAATCAATTGCGGGATCATGATTAACAAACGACGTAAAACGGTTTTCCACATGCTTAATCACTCTCCTTTTCTTCTTGTTCTTCGAGTTTAGCTTCTGCGACTTCATCTTCTGGAAGTGCTACCCAGTGCTTATCAGCAATCTTTTGCAATGGGAAGACACGACCATTTTTGTCGTACCATTTGCTTTGGTTTTCTTCAAATTCACGTTCAACAGCTTCACGGTGCTCTTTGTGCTCTTCACGATGTTCAACATCCACTTGAGGAATAGCTGAAAGAAGACGCTTAGTATAAATATGAATTGGGTGCTTATAAATTTCTTCACGACTACCAAGTTCTACCAAACGGCCACGGTGCATAATTGCCAAGTTTTCTGACATATGCTTAACAACACCTAAATCGTGAGAAATAAATAAGTAAGCAATATTATATTGTTGTTGAATATGCTTCATGAAATTCAAAACCTGAGCTTGAACTGACAAGTCCAAAGCAGAAGTTGGTTCGTCGGCAACGATCAACTTAGGATTTGTAGCTACCGCACGGGCAACACCGATTCTTTGACGCTGACCACCAGAGAATTCGTGAGGATACTTATAAATCGCATCGCTTGGCATCCCTACGATATCAAGCAACTCTTGAACACGATCACGTTCTTGATCAGTAGTTAAATTTTCAAAGTTACGGATTGGTTCAGCAATAATATCTTCAATTCTCTTTCTTGGGTTCAAACTTGACATTGAATCCTGGAAGATCATTTGAACATCTTTATTGTAGTTTAACTTCTTTCTATTAGAAGCTTTAGTAACATCCATGCCCTTATAAATAATTTGGCCACTTGTTACTTTTTCTACACCAACAATTGCTTTACCGGTTGTTGATTTACCTGAACCAGATTCACCAATTAATCCGTAGGTTTCACCTTCATTAATTGAAAAGTTAACACCATCTACAGCACGAACATAATCAGTAATTCTGTTCCAAAACCCTGAACGAATTGGGTAGTGGACTTTTAAATCTTTAATTTGAATAATTTCTTTTGACATATAAGCTTACTCCCCACTTGCTGCCTTGACTTCTTGTTTCTTAACATCTTTGTCATCTTCAAAGTGGAATGTCTTCCAGCAAGTACATCTTACCCAGTGACCAGGTTCAACTTCATGAACCTTAGGTTCTGCTTCATGAGCGCTAGCTGGAATCCAAGGAATTCTTGCTGCAAAACGGTCACCTGTACGTGGCATATTCTTCAATGAAGGAACTGTACCATGAATAACATGTAAATCTTCGTTTTCATCGTCACTTTGTGGCATTGAGTTCAAAAGTGAACGAGTATATGGATGAAGCGGATGTTCAAAAATTGTCTTAACATCAGATTTTTCAACAATTTGACCAGCGTACATAACTGCAACTTGATCAGCAGTTTCTGCAACAACACCTAAATCGTGAGTGATCAAAATAATACCTGAGTGAGATTTTTGTTGAATTTTTTCAAGCAAGTCCAAAATTTGCGCTTGAATAGTTACATCCAAAGCAGTTGTTGGTTCATCAGCAATAATAACTTCAGGATCACATGCAATTGCCATAGCAATTACGACACGCTGACGCAAACCACCAGATAATTCGTGTGGGTACATTTCGTACATTTCTGTTGGGTTTGGCATACCTACTTGCGTAAATAAATCAATAACTCGTGCACGACGAGCTTTTTCGTCCATATCTGTATGATAGTAGAGAGTTTCTGCAACCTGATCACCAACACGCATTAATGGGTTCAAACTTGCTAATGGGTCCTGAAAGATCATTCCAATCTTATTTCCACGAATCTTATTGAATAAAGATTCATTCAAACCAACTAGGTTTAATTCATTATAAAGAATGTCCCCAGTTACTTTGGTGTTTTTATGATCATACAAGCCAATAATACTTGATGCAATCGTACTCTTACCACAACCAGATTCACCAACAATGGCCAAAATCTCATCGCGTTTTAAAGTTAGATTAACATCATCTGCAGCATCATAGAACTTGCCTTGCAAGCGGTAAGCTGTGTGCAAGTGCTGTATATCTAATAATAGATCGCTCTGCTTCTCCAAAGGTCATTCCTCCATCTCAATACACCTTTTATTAAAAGGTGCTTAATTTTCTTTAATTTATTTTCTAATTATAAACACAAAGCCGCTCTCTTGCAAATTGAGAACGGCTTTTTTTAAAAAAATATTTTATTGATGATCTTTGATGTATGCGACAGCATCGCCAACAGTCTTGATTTTTTCAGCATCATCATCTGGAATTTCGGCACCGAATTCATCTTCCAATTGCAAGATAAATTCTACCAAATCAATAGAATCTGCATCTAAATCATCGGTAAAACTAGTATCCTTAGTAATTTTATTTTCATCAATTTCAAAGTTATCTGCAATCAAGCTTTTAATCTTGTTAAAAATTTCTTCTTCTGACATAATTTTTCCTCTTTTCAAAAACATTTTAATTATGAATTATTTGTTAGAAAATTCTTTTTTGAATTCATCAACCAAATTTTCATCTAGCATTTTATCAATTTGCTTTAAAGTGTAATAAACAGGTCTTTCATTTGAACGACCATGGGTCTTAACAACAGGTGAATTTACGCCAAGCAAAACAGCACCACCATGTTTAGCGGTATCATATTTTGAACGTAAATCACCAATAGCATTTTTAATCATTAAAGCACCAAGTTTGGTCATGAGACCATTATTAAGCAAGCTGTCTTTTAATGAATGAAGCAAAACGCTAGACATACCTTCAACACTCTTTAAAGCAATATTTCCTGAAAAGCCATCTGTAGCTACGACATCGGCTTTACCAGTCATGATTTCATTACCTTCAATATTACCAATAAAGTTCAAATCGCTGTCTGCAAGCAATTTATACGCAGCTTGATGTACTTCATCACCTTTATCGCTTTCAGCACCATTATTTAAAAGAGCTACGCGAGGATTTTCGATATTTCTAATCTTTTCTGCATAAAAAGTTGCCATTTGAGCCCATTGCAAAATATATTCCGGCTTACTTTTGGCATTTGCACCAACATCAATGATATTAAAACCATTATCATTATTTTGTGCAGGTAAGGTTGGCATCAAACCTGGACGGCTAATTCCTTTAATACGTCCAATAATGAAAATACCACATGCTAAAAGAGCGCCTGTATTTCCTAATGAGAACAAAGCATCAGCCTTGCCTTGCTTAACGTAATTGGCTGCTACTACCATTGAAGAATCTTTTTTACTTCGAATAGCTTTTACAGGTTCATCTTCATCGTTAATAATTTCTGTAGTTGGCACTACTTCAAATTGATCAGTGATTTGATCAGCTGGCAAATATTTGCGAATCTCTTCCTTGTCACCAAACAAAATAAATTTAGTGTTAGGAAGTTCAGCCTTAACTCTTAAAATACCATCAATAATCGCTTTAGGAGCATTTTCGCCGCCCATCGCATCAATTGCAATTCTTTTCATAAAATACGCAACTCTTTCTAAACTCTATTTTGTTCTAACTTTTTATATTCTAACACTTGTTTTAATGAAATATTTTTTGTAGAACTCAATTCCGGATCTTTTTGTACTATAGCCTTAGCAACTTTTTGAGCAACGACCAAAGTATTATAGTCATTAACTACATTGCCGACTCTAAATTCAGGCAAACCAGATTGAGCTTTGCCAAACAAATCACCTTCACCACGCATCTTTAGGTCTTCTTCAGCAAGCTTAAAGCCATTTGTAGTACCAGCAATAATTTTCATTCTTGCTTTACCAGAATCGGTTTTTGGATCTGCGATAAATACGCAATAACTTTGCGTCTGACCACGACCAATACGTCCACGGAGTTGGTGAAGCTGGCTTAGACCAAATCTATCAGCATTATAAATAATCATCATATTTGCATTAGCCACGTCTACCCCAACTTCAATTACGCTAGTAGTTACTAAAATATCAATATCACCGGCCGCAAACTCATCCATAATTTGATCTTTTTTAGTGCCTGGCATTTGCCCATGAAGCAAAACAACTTTTTGATTTGGAAAATCGTGTGCTAACTTCTCATGCAATTCTTCTGCATTTTTTAAATCCATTGTTTCAGATTCAGTAATCAAAGGCGTAACTGCATAAATTTGGAAGCCTTGTGCCAATTGGTCATGCATTTTTTTATACACTTCATCCATTTGACTACTAGTTTTCCAAGCCGAAATAATTGGCTTACGTCCTGAAGGTAAATGATGAATTTCCGAAATAGTCATGTCACCATACACTGTTAAAGCCAGCGTTCTCGGAATCGGAGTCGCTGTCATTGCTAAAATATCAGGTCGATTACCTTTATTAATTAATGCTTGACGCTGACCAACCCCAAAACGGTGCTGTTCATCAATAATTACTAAACCTAAATTTTTAAAAATGACATTTTTTTGAATTAAGGCATGCGTACCAATGACTACATTTATCGTTCCATCAGTAAGCTCACGATATATTTCTCTTCTTTCAAGAGTTTTAGTATTTCCTGTCAAAAGAGCAACACGTACACCTAAAGGGCGCAATAGATCATCAATCTTCTTAAAATGTTGCGTGGCTAAAATTTCAGTTGGTACCATTAAGGCCGCTTGATAGCCTGCCGTAATTGCCGCAAAAATTGCATATACAGCTACTATAGTTTTACCAGAACCAACATCTCCCTGAAGAAGACGGCGCATTTGACGGCCAGAATGAATATCAGCAAAAATTTCATTCACTACGTGTTTTTGATCGTCAGATAATTCAAATGGCAAAGATTTTGTTAACTTAGCAATTTCTTTTAAATCATAGTGCTTTTCCTTACCCTGAACATTTTTATTTTCTTGTTCAGAAAGCAAAGCCAACTGCATTTCAAAGATAAAGAATTCTCTAAAAATTGCACTTCTTTTAGCCAATTTTGCTTCATTGTCATTTTTAGGATGATGCATTTTAACAATTATTTCTTGATCAGACAACAAACGATATTTTTGCCTAATTTCTTCTGGAACAATATCTGTCACTTGATCTAAAAATGAATCAATTGCTAAATTAATTAACTTGATTAATTTCTTTTGGTGAACATTTTTATTAGCAGGATAAATTGGCGACATCCCACTATCATTTTCTTTTGCAGCCACAAATTTAAAAGCAGATAAACTTTGTCTAGCAACATTATACTTGCCATAGACTGCTACTTCTTTACCAATTTCAATTTGATTTTTAAGCCAAGGCTGATTAAAAAAATTGACCATGATTACATCATGGTCAATTCTCAATTTAAAGCTTAAGCGACTCTTTTTATAGCCAAAACGGCTTACAAAAGGTTCAGTAGCTACAATTCCTTTTAACATTACCTTCTGACCATCCATGATTTGATCAAGAGGCAAAGTCTGTAATTCATCATACCGAAATGGAAAATAGAATAATAAATCGTAAATACTGTAAATTCCTAGGCTTCCAAGATCAGCTGCAGTCTTCGTCCCTACACCTTTTAAATCAGTGACCGGAGCAAATAATGCATTATTATTCATTTTTATTCAACTGAAACTAAGAAATGGTAAACAGGTTGGCCACCATCATGAATTTCAAATTCAAGGTCATCATGATTATCTTCCAATTGTTCAACTACTTGATCAGCCAAAGTCTTGTTGGCATCACGACCATACATAATAGTCACAATTTCTGAATCTTCATCAAGCATCTTTTCAACCATTTCAACAGTAGTCTTAACAAGATCAACATTATCAACCTTGATGCTACCGTCTACAATACCTAAGTAGTCATTCTTATGAATTTCTACATCATCGATTGTAGTATCACGGTTAGCTTGGGTAACTTCACCAGAAACAACTGTATCAAGATCTTCAGTCATTGCTTCAACATTATCTTCAACTGAAGCATCTGGATCGAATGAAAGCATTGCAGTTAAACCTTGAGAAATAGTCTTAGTTGGAACAATGCCCACAGGAATATCACTAACTTCAGCAGCTTGTTTAGCAGCCATAACGATATTACCGTTGTTTGGCAAAATAATTGCCTTCTTAGCTCCTGACTTCTTAATTGCATCAACAATATCAGCAGTAGATGGGTTCATAGTTTGACCACCTGAGATGATACGGTTTACGCCTTCGCTTTCGAAGAGCTTTCTAATTCCGTTACCTGAAGCAACCGCAATAACAGCAAAGTCAACTGCTTCTTGCTTTTCTTCTTCATCATTAACAATGGTTTCATGTTGGATACGCATGTTATCGATCTTGATCTTGCCCAATTGACCAAATTGGCTACCATATTTGAAGACTTCACCTGGGTGTTCAGTATGAACGTGAACCTTAGCAACTTCGCCATCAGAAACAGCGAGAAGTGAATCACCAATTTCGGACAAGTGCTTTCTGAATTCTTCAAGATCAAATGGCTTCTTGTCTGGAACATCGGCATTTAGGTCAACCATAATTTCAGTACAGTAACCATTAGTAATATCTTGAGTTGCTAATTGACCTTGAACAGATTGATGGTGCATTGCGTTGATCATTTCATCCATTTCGCCTTCATCAGGTTGATATTGATCAGCAAAGTTTTCACCAAGAATACCTTCTAAGAAGCCTTCATAAATAAATAGCAAGCCTTGACCACCTGAGTCGACAACGCCAACTTGCTTTAATACTGGAAGCAAATCAGGGGTAGTCTTAAGAGCCTTCTTAGCTCCTTCAACAACAGCTTTCATTACTTCTTCGACATCATCAGTATCATTTGCCTTGTCGGCACCTTCTTGTGCAGCTACGCGAGCTACAGTTAAAATAGTACCTTCAACAGGTTTCATAACAGCCTTGTAAGCTGTTGCTACACCATTAGTAAACGCATTAGCTAATTCTTGAGCATTAAGGGTCTTCATGCCTTGAGTTGCTTTATAAAAGCCTCTAAATAATTGTGAAGTAATAACACCACTATTACCACGAGCACCCATAAGCATTCCTTTAGCTAAACTTTCAGTTAAATCACCTACGCTTGTGCTTGGATTTTCTGAAACGGCCTTAGCTCCACTTTCAATTGTTAAATTCATGTTAGTACCAGTATCACCATCAGGAACTGGGAAAACATTTAATGAATTAACAAATTCTGCGTTTTTGCCCATTCTATGAGTCGCAACGCGAACCATATCTCTAAATTGCTTACTATCTACTTCTTTTAAAACCAAATCTAATAACCTCCGCTTGCGTTAGTCGTCAAGTACCTTAACGCTTTGAATGATAACATTAACGGCCTTAGTATCAATACCAAGTTGATTCTTCAAATTATATTTAACGCTATCTTGTACATTGCGGCTTACTTCTGAAATCTTCAAACCGTAACCAACGATAATATAAACATCAACCGTAATTTCATTATCTTCTGACTTGACAACAACACCGCGCTTATAATTGGCCCGATTAAGAATACCGTCAAAGCCATCACGGATAGCATTCTTTGATGCCATACCTACAACGCCGTAATTAGACGTAGCTGCACTACCAACAACAGTTGCAATTACTCCGTTTGAAATATCGATCAAACCATCTTTTGTTTTGATTTTAACAGCCATGTTTCTCCTCCGTCTTTATTGTTCTCAATATACGTATTATTTTATCATAGTAAAACACTAAACGCTTATTAAAACCAATTTATTAAAAAATACTTTTCAGGTTGAATTACGAGCCAACATATGCTATCTTAATTAAGTATGACAACACAACTAAAGGAGGTTTAGCAAATGGCAAAAGATTTTGTAACAGGTAAGAAGACTACTTTTGGTAACAAGCGTTCACACTCAAAGAGATCAGCTCGTCGTGCATGGAAGCCAAACCTTCAAAGAGTTCGCATTCTTGTTGATGGTAAGCCAAAGCGCGTTTGGGTATCAACTAAGACTTTGAAGTCTGGTAAAGTAACTCGTGCCTAATTTGACCAAAAAGGCCCCACCGAATTTTTATTCAGTGAGGTTATTTTTTTGCTTAAAATTTATATTCAAAAAAGCTCTAAGAAGATTCTGATACATCCTACTGTCTACTTGACAGGGAATGTATCATTCTTAGAGCTTTTTATTTATTTAATTACTTTTCAATATTATGCTTTTCATCACTATCTGAAATTTCGTCTGCCATTCTTTCTTGAATTGGAGTATAGGCATACGCATTAATCATTTCGCCTAATTTTGTTGGCAAGCCTAAATCTTGGAATACCACGCTTCTTGCACTACCATGAACAGCAGCTACTTCTTTTTTCTTCTTTTTATCAAAAACGTGAACTCTGTTCTTATGCATATAATCTTCTACATTTCTCTTAGCACGATCCAAGCGAGCTTCATAACGATCATTTTCAAATGCTGCAACTTGTTTTTCAAAATCTATATATTTCATATTTGCATCCTCATACTTTCTTATTAATATTTTACACATATTTTTGTTAAATGTTGTAAAAACGATCAATATCTTTCGAAAAAATCACGGCCACAAGGCCTGAATCAAGTTTCAAGTCAAAACTATGCGTATTTGGTAAAAACTCATTAGAAGAAAAAATACGCGGATACAGGCTAGAAAATTTTTCAAGAAGATATCGAGAGCCTAAAATATTTAAATTTTTTACTTCTTCTAAGCTTGCAACTCCAAAATATGGATAGCCCTCTTCTTTTTGAACTTTATATTCTCCTGCACCAAAAAATTTAATTTTATTTTGGCAATCAATTAAAGTAATTTGATCGGCAAACTTGCGGATATCCGGATTTAAAATCATAAATAAGTTAACCAAAAAATGATCAATTCTGCCCCCAGTTGCTCCTAGCAAAGTTAAATCAGCAACATGGTAATCCTTAAAGGCCGTTTGAATCATTAGTTCTGAATCAGTTAAATCTTTAATTGGATTAGAATAACGAATATCTTTAACCGTAACTTCAATTTTAGCCAATTCCGATGGTTTTAAAGAATCAAAATCTCCAATTGCCAAATCTGGAATAATATTTAATTCTTCTAGCAAAAAACTGCCGCGATCAACGCCAATAATTAAATCACCGTTTTTTTGAGCAGCAGTTAAAATTTCTTTTATATTTTTGGGCCATAATTGTCGTGGCCCGCCTAAAAGTGCATATGCTTTCATTTGATTATTTCATTTAATTTGTTAATTTGCTCAGAAATACTGCCATTTCTAAAAATATATGAGCCGGCTACAAATATTTCTGCACCAGCATCTTTCGCAATTTTGGCAGTTTCACCATCAATTCCGCCATCAACTTCAATTGGAATTTTAGGATTAATCTGATCGAGTAATTGTCTTGCTTCTTTAATTCTCGATACCGATTCTTGCAAAAATTTTTGTCCACCAAATCCAGGATAAACTGTCATTAATAAAACCTGATTAATTTTTGGTGCAAATTTTTCAAGAACAGATATCGGCGTATCAGGATTCAAAACAAGAACTGCTTTAACTGAATTTGAATTTAAATAATCAAGCCAATAATTGAGTTTTCCTTCATCCATAGCCTCGTAATGCAATTCAACTAAATCTGCCCCAGCCTTTACAAAAGCTGGAACTAAAAGCTTAGGATTATCACTCATCAAATGAATTTCCGCATCAATCATTGGAAATTCACGTTTAAAATCACTAACTAATTCAGGACCGAAAGAAAGATTGGGAACAAAATGTCCATCCATAATATCAATATGAAATCTAGTAATTCCTGCATCAGTAGCTTTCTTTATTTTTTCTCCTAAACTCAAATTATCAGCATTCAAAATTGAAGGTGCTATTAACATACTTTTACCTCCTTATTTTAAATATTCAGGGATTCTTCCTTCAGTAATTTCAGTTCTCATAGCTAAATAATCATCATAACGACTCTGAATAATTTTTTGATCTGCAAGCTCTTTTTTCACTTCACAACCAGGTTCTTTTAGATGCTGACAGCCCCTAAATTTACAATTGCTACTAGCCCGTCTAAATTCAATAAAGTAATTGCAAAGTTCGTTAATCTTAATTGGAGTTAAGTCAATTGAAGAAAAACCTGGTGTATCTGCCAAAAAGCCCTCTCCAACTTTAAACAATTGTACTTGTCTAGTTGTGTGCTTACCACGATTCAAAACCATTGAAATCTTGCCTGTTGCTTGGTTAGCATCTGTTTTTATTTGATTCAATAAAGTCGACTTCCCAGCACCAGACTGACCAGCTAAAGTCCAAATTTGATTTTCCTTAATCATGCTTGGAACTTTCTCAACTAATTCTTTTGCATCATAAAAAACAGGATAGCCAATTTTTTCATAATATGACAAATCTTGCTTAATTTGAGCCAATTTAGAACTATTTTCTAATAAATCACTCTTGGAAAGATAGATAGTTACTGCCACTTTTTGCCAAGAAAAAAATGTTAAAAAGCGATCTAGCAATTGAACTGAAAAATCAGGCTGAACCGCTGAAATCACTAACAAAACATGACTTACATTAGCAACAGCTGGACGTCCAATTCTATTAAGGCGAGGCAAAATTTTAACTAAATAACTAGTACCTTGATCATCAATTTGAATTTCGACATGATCACCTACAGTTGGTTTTTGCTTTTTTTGTCTAAAAACTCCTCGTGCTCTTGTTCTTATAACGCCTTCGTTTGTTTGAACGTCATAAAAACCAGCGATCAAACCAACTACTGTACCTTCAGCTTGTCTTGTCATTTAGTCACCTTTTCATTAAGAATTGTTTGTCCATCGCGGACAACACGTAATTGTCCATCGCCTTCTTTAAGTGAGAATGGAATTGAAAAACTCATATCATGCTTAATATACAAATCACGATAAATATTGCCTAAAGAATGATCATCATCTTTGATATAAATTTGAACGTGATTACCTTCACCAGATGATTTTTCGTCCATCTTTTTATTGTCCGAATCATCATTTTCATCTTTAGTTGGTGCAACATAATCAACCGTAAAAGTCTTAGTAATATTAGTTACCTTTTGTTCTTCCTTAGGGCCCTTAGATACTACAATCGTTACTGTTGAGCCACGTTCAACGCGTGTTCCAACTTTAGGTTGCATAGAAATAACCATGCCCTTTTCAACGTCTTCAGAATATTCCTGATTAATTTGTAAAGTTAGGCCATGTTCTTTTGCATAATCTTGCGCACTCTTCAAAGAATAATTCTTCAAATCTTTCAAAGTAATCAGACTCTTCTTAGGACGCGGTGGTTTACCTTGAGAAACAACTAAAGTAATTGTTGTTTGTTTAGGTTTCACTTCAACTCCAGCAGCAATGCTTTGAGAAATTACCTGTCCTTCCGGAATTTCCATCGAATACTGATTTTCACGAATTACATCAAAGCCCAAATTTTCTAATTTATCTGCAGCAAGTTCATAATTTTCTCTAACAACATCAGGAACTTTAGTCATTCCGGCACCACTAGAAATAATTATGTCAACGGAACGACCTTTTTTAACTGAATCTCCAGGAGAAGGCTTAGTTTCAATTACTTTTCCGGCATCAATACTATCGGAATGCTTTCGAATAACTTCACCAATTTCCAGTCCTGCCTTTTCGAGTTTATCCTTAGCTGTTCCTTCAGATAAATTAGTAACATCAGGGACACGAATTTTATTTTCATTATTATTTTTGCCACTTAAAGCGAAAATCATAATAAATACTATTAAAAAAGCAGCAATACCAATAAAAACAAACCACCATTTATGGTTCTTCACAGTTTGCCAAAAACTTGGCTTTTCTGATGCCTTATTTTTCTTAGTATTATTTTCCTCTGAGTCTAAATCCTTCTTTTCGTCTTTTTCCTCAGAATCACTTTCTTTAGGTTTAAATCCTGGCAAAATAATTGTTTCATCATTATTTACACCGTGATTAGGAACAAAAGGCGGTTCATCTTTTCTGCTAAAATCCAAGCTTGTATCAAGATCAGCCTTCATTTCTTGCGCAGAGGCATAACGATCACGAGGATCTTTAGCTGTAGCTTTTAACACAACATTTTCAAGAGCTTGCGGTACATCCGGATCCTTTTTTCTAATTGAAGGAATTGGTTCTTGAGCATGTTTAAGTGCAATAGCAACAGGAGTATCCCCGTTAAAAGGCACTTTGCCTGTAATCAATTCATAAAGAATAATTCCTAATGAATAAATATCTGATTGTTTAGTAACCAACCCGCCACGTGTTTGTTCAGGAGACATATAATGAACTGAACCCATAACAGAATTAGTTTGAGTAATAGAGCTTTGATTTAAAGCAACGGCAATCCCAAAATCAGCAATTTTAACATTCCCGCGTTTATCCATCAAAATATTTTGAGGCTTTAAATCTCTATGAATCACATTATGCTTATGAGCCAAAGCAACAGCACTTAAAATTTGATTCATAATTCTAATTACTTCATGCAAATCAAGCGGAGAATTGTCGCGAATATAATCTTTTAAGTCTGGACCATTCACATATTCCATGACCATGTATGGTAAACCTTGATCGTTACCAACATCAAGAACAGAAATAATATTTGGATGACTTAACTCACTAGTCGCTAATGCTTCACGTTGAAAACGAGCTTCAATTTGAGGATCTTTTTGCAAGTCTAAGCGTAAAACTTTTACCGCTACTTTACGTTGGAGAATAATGTCCTCAGCTAAATAAACATTAGCCATCCCACCTTCGCCCAAAGTATCAAGTATCCGGTAACGTTCGCCGAGCAAATAACCTTTATCGATCATTTGCTTCATCCTCCTTGTTCCAAACTAAGCAAACGGTAATATTATCACCACCGCCCAATCGATTAGCTTCATTGATCAATTTGTTGCAACGTTCCTTCAAAGATAAATCTCTAGTTGCCAAAATTTGCTGAATCTGTGGATCACTTAACGAGTTTGTTAAACCATCTGTACAGAGCAAAATCATATTATTATCATGAAGCGCAATAGTTTTATATTCTGGATCTATCGTACTTGAAACACCTAATGCCTGCGTAATGATATTCTTTTGAGGATGGTGCTTAGCTTGTTCTTTAGTAATTTGACCCATTTTCACAAGTTCATTAACTAATGAATGATCTTCGGTTAATTGGACAAATTCACCATCAGCATAGCTATAAGCACGAGAATCACCTAAATGAGCAACAAGTACAGCATCTTTAAAGGCAAAAGCAAGTACAATTGTCGTACCCATGCCGTTCAAATCTTGAAAACGATCTGCTGTTTTTAAAATAGTTTCATTTTCAGAACTTAATTGGACGTTTAACCATTTTTGTGCAATTTTTGCATCTGTAAAATCTGTTGTCTTAAAATTATGTCCCAAGTGACTAACAGCCATAGTTGAAGCTACGTCACCACCTTGATGACCACCCATGCCATCACAAACAATGGCTAAAGTAATATCACTCTTATTTTTAAAAACTCTTACAAAATCTTGATTACTTTTTCGTATTCTACCAATACTAGAAGCATATGCTGTTTCAATCAAAAGCTTAACCTCGTAATCTAAATTTGGCTATAAAGAAGCCATCACTACCATAGCTATCTGGCAAAATTTTCAGCATCCCAGTCTTAGTGCCAATTTTTTCCAATTGAAATGGCACAAGTTCAAAATCAGGATGATGCTTCAAAAATTGCTTAACCACATCTTCATCTTCTTCGTGAGAAATTGTGCATGTTGAATAAACTAACTCACCATTTTTCTCAAGAATTCGACTAACATTATCTAAGATAGCTAATTGAATTTTTTGCAAACTCAATAAATCATTTTTATTTTTTGTATAACGTATTTCTGGTTTTCTTCTTAATAATCCTAAACCAGAACATGGCGCATCTACCAGTATTTTAGCAAATTGTTTATCAGAAAAGTACTCATTCGCCTTTCTTGCATCAATAGCTACTGTTTTTACATGGTCAGCCACGCCCATTCTTTTAGCATTTTGACGAACTAAACGTAATTTCTTTTCATGAATATCTAAGGCTGTAACTTCACCTGTAGTTAAATGCTCCGCAATTTGAACAGTTTTTCCGCCAGGTGCACTACATGCATCTAATACTTGTTCATCACCAGAAAAATCAAACGCATCAACAACTAAACTAGCAGCTTCATCTTGAATTGTTAATTTTCCTTCTTTAAAAAGCGAAGTTTCAGCCACTCCACCATGAGCAAGTATAGAATCATGGCTAGATAATCCCGACTCTTTTGGATCATACCCTAATTTTCTAAGTTGCGATAAAGTATCTTGAAAACGGGAAAGACTAGATAGACGCACACTATTTTTTGCTGGTTTATTAATACTATTTAAAATATTTTCTGTGCGTTTTTCGCCCCAATTATCAATAAAGTATTTAACAAGCCATTCAGGAATACTTTCCTTAATACTTAAATATTTTACTGGATTGCTTTTATCTGGCAAAATCGGGCCACGTCTTGTTAAAGAACGTAAAATTCCATTTACAATTCTAAATCCTGAAGAATGATGTCTACCAAATTGCTTAGCAAGTTTATTGGCTTCATCAAGAACTGCTCGATTTGGCACTTTATCTAAAAATAAAATTTGATAAGCAGACATTAACAAAAGTGGCTTTAAGTATTTTTCACTTAACTTTGTCTTTATTAAATCATGCAATTGATAATCCAAATAAATTCGATATTGGATCGTACCATACACCAAACGTGTAGCAAGATTTTGATCAGCAACAGATAAATTAGAATGGCGCAAATTATTATTCAAACTAATATTTGAATATGATCCATCTTGTAAAACACGAATTAAAGTTTCTAAGGCAATAGAACGGGCAGTTTTAGTCTTCGACAATTTTTTCTCCTACTGTAAACTTACTTGCTTGGCCATTTAAAAAGTTCTTGACTGGCATCTTCTTTTTGCCTGAAGGTTGCAATTCAAGCAAGTTTAAGACTGTACCGTTAGCAAAGCTAATTGCAAAACGTTTTTTGTTATCAACTACACAACCAGCTTCTAAATCAGTTGAGTCATCAGCAACTTCGGCTTTCCAAACCTTAAGTCGCTTACCATTAACCATCATGTAGGCACCTGGATCTGGATTTAAACCACGGAGTAAATTATTTGCTTCTTCAGCAGTCATTTCTGTGGTAATTCTTTCTTGTGCCTTGGTAATATTAGGTGAAAATACAACCTTGCTTTCATCTTGTGGTGTCTTAGTTGCTGTACCATCTACAATTTTTGGCAAAGTTTCAAGTAAAAGATCACGGCCAATGTATGACAATTTTTCAAAAATGCTGCCAGCAGTATCTTCAGGTTCGATATCAATTGCCTTTTGGGCATACATATCGCCGGCATCCATCTTTTTAACCATTTCCATAATAGTTACACCAGTTTGCTTATCACCATTAATTAATGAATATTGAATTGGTGCACCACCACGATATTTAGGAAGAAGAGAACCATGAACATTCACAGCAGCAATTTTTACTGAATTTAAGAATTTAGTTGGTAAAAATTGGCCGTATGCCGCTGTAACAATAAAGTCAGCATGCATATCAATTAATTCATTAAGTTCTTCTGAGCCAGATAATTTAACTGGCTGATAAACAGGTAAATTAAGTTCTTCTGCTGCTACTTTTGCAGGAGTTTTAGTTATCTTTTGCTTACGTCCCACTTTTTTATCAGGTTGAGTAACAACAGCCTTAATATCGTAGCCTTCTTCAACTAATCCTTTTAATACTGGAACAGAAAAATCTGGGGTTCCCATAAAAATAATTGAATTCATTAAGATTCCTCCTTAAATAATTCGTTCTGGTTCATTGTCGATATAAACGTTTAATCCGTATTTTTTAATTTCTTGCGCTGAATCTTGAATTTGATGCAATAAGGTATTCAAATTCATTTCTTTTTTATATTTTACCAGTATTTGATAATAATATTGATTCTTTAAGCGAGAAATTGCACTTGGCGTTGGACCTAAAATAATTGTATCAGGATGTAAATTGCGTTCCAACTTACGTTTAATATTAAATGCTTCTTTCGCCGCATTCTGTTCTTTTTTTGATGCAATCGAAATTAATACGGTATAAAAATATGGTGGATAATTTCCTTCATGACGAACTCGCATTTCATAACCATAAAAACGTTCATAATCTTGTGTTTGTGATAATTGAATCGCGTAGTGATCAGGATTATAAGTTTGAATAATAACTTCACCCGTTTTTTCAGCACGGCCTGCTCTTCCCGCAACCTGCGTTAACAATTCAAATGTTCTTTCTGAAGCATTATAATCCGGAAGCCATAATCCCGTATCCGCGTTAATTACGCCTACTAAAGTTACGTTTGGAAAATCCAAGCCCTTTGCAATCATTTGCGTTCCTAATAAAATATCAGCTTCATGATCACCAAATGCATCTAAGATTTTTTTATAACTTCCTTTTCGACGCGTAGTATCCACGTCCATCCGCAAAATTCTAACTCCAGGCATCAATTCTTCAAGTTCTTCTTGAACTTTCTGCGTACCTGAACCTAAAAAGCGAATTTTCGCGCTTTGACAATTTGGGCAGCGTGTTGGAATTGCTTCTTTATAGCCACAATAATGGCACTGCATCATGCCTGTATCCTTATGCATGGTGAGCGACAAGTCACAATTTGGACATTTCATGACATAGCCACATTCTCTACAAAGCATAAAGTTAGCAAATCCGCGCCTATTGAGCATTAAAATCACTTGTTCCTTTTTCTCCAAGCGATCTTTAATTGCTTCGACAAGTTCAACAGATAAATCAAATTGTCCGCCCGCAAATTGAACATGTTTTAAATCAAGCAAATGAACTTCTGGCAAATTTTTATTATTGGCACGTTTAGTTAAACGTAAAAGTTGGTATACGCCTTTTTGTGCACGGGCCCTGCTTCCTAAAGATGGTGTTGCGCTTCCCAAAACTAACGGACAATGATTATAATTGCTGCGCCAAATAGCTACGTCACGAGCATGATAACGAGGATTGTCTTCTTGTTTATATGAAGATTCATGTTCCTCATCGATAATTATTAATCCCACATTATTTAAAGGTGCAAAAACGGCGCTACGCGCGCCAACCACTACTCTAACCTCACCACGACGAATTCTGCGCCATTCATCATATAATTCACCATCAGAGAGTCCACTATGAAGAACAGCAACATTTTCACCGAAACGTGCTTTCACTTGTCTAACCATTTGCGGAGTAAGAGAAATTTCCGGCACAAGCATTAAAGCATTACGCCCATCAGAAAGAGTCTTGCTAATCGCATGTAAATAAACTTCCGTTTTTCCGCTACCGGTTATTCCTTCTAATAAATATGTTTTTGCTTGCTTATTTTTTATAGATTCGGCAACTTGATCAAGAGCATATTGCTGCTCATCATTTAAAATTACTTTCTTGTCTTTTACTTCATCATCAAAGCCACTTAAAGGATTGCGGTATACTTCAACAGCATCTTTAGTAAGCCAACCTTTTTTCACCGCACTTGTCAGCACAGAAGTTTTAATTTTTAATTCTGATTCTATATTTGATTGCTTTTTTGGATATTCATTAAAGTTATCAATAATATCCGTTAACAGTTCTCTTTGCTTTAACGCATTTTGGCGCAAACTATTTAAAATCTTTTGATATTCATCTTTATCTAAGGCCAATGAATATTCATTTTCAGTTTTCTTTTTAGCTTTATTTTCAACCAAGTATTCGATTTTAGCCTGATCATTTCTTAATAATTTGCGTGCAAGAGCAATTTGATCGACATCAGTCAATTTATTTAAATCAACCGGATCACCTTGAAACAAAGGTAATTCTTTTGCTTCTGCCGTAATAGGCGTCAAGATTTTACGATAATTTGCACGCATTAATCGTGGTAACATTGCCTTTAAAATAGTAATTCGATAGGCAAAAATTTTTTGTGCTAAATCAGCTGACAATTTTATTAATTCAGGCGTTAACGGTGGCATTTCATCTACAACCAGCAGCAAATCTTTTAATTTGCCTTTATATTCACTGTTTTGGGTTAAGCCAACTACAAATCCCTGCACTTTTCTTGGCCCAAATGGCACAAAAACTCTTGAGCCTATTTCTACATCTTTTAACTTATCAGGAACATGATATTCAAAAATGCGATCAGTCTGTTTGGCAGCAACATCTACAATTACCTGAGCAATCATTTAATCACCTTGCAAAAAATGACCTCCATCCAGCGATGGAGGTCATTAAAATCATTATTACTAATCTTCAAGATTAACTTCAGCGTGAGCTGGGTCAACTGTAACCTTACCAGCAGCAATTTCTTCAAGTGCCTTGCCAACGTATTTATCACACTTAAAATTCTTCATTGTTGGTGGGTCACCAGCTTCAAGTTCATGTGCTCTCTTAGCAGCTAAAACTGATAATGAGTAACGTGAATCAACACGTGAAAGCAATTTATCAATAGATGGGTATGTAATTCTCATAATTAGTCCTCCTCGACCATTTTGCGGTAATCATCAATCACACGTTTAACGCTAACATGTTCAGCATCAACAATTGCTTTAATATGATCAACTGCATTAGCAACAGTATCGTTTACTACAGCGTAATCATAATCCTGCATAACTAAAATTTCTTTACGTGCTTGCTTGATACGACCTCGAATAACATCTTCAGATTCAGTACCGCGACGTTCCAAACGTAAATGCAAAGTATGCAAATCAGGTGGAGTCAAGAAAATGAATACTCCATCTGGCATTTTTTCACGTACCTTTTGCGCACCATTAACGTCAATTTCAAGCAAAACATCTTTACCTTCATCAAGCATCTTCTTAACAGGTGCTAGCGGCGTACCATAATGATGGCCAACATATTCATTATATTCCAAAAGCTCGCCTTGTTTAATAGCTTCTTGAAAACGATCTTCACTTACGAAGTAATAGTCTTGACCATCAACTTCACCTGGACGAGGCTTGCGAGTTGTCATTGAAACTGAATATTCAAATGGAAATACCTTGTTTTCAACAATTGCGCTTTTAACAGTTCCTTTACCAACACCTGAAGGACCTGAAAGCACAAGTAATAAACCTTTATGTGCCATGCCGAACTCTCCTACAAATACTAATATAAATAGTTTGCACTAAAAACGACATATTTTCAAGTATTGCCGGTTGATAATATTTCCATCTTAAAAATTATTCATCTTCTTTAAAGCTCTTCATCAAATCAACCGCATTTTGCTTTGCAGCCGCTGTAACATCGCTTCCCGCCATCATTTGGGCAATAGCTGTAATTGTTTCTTCCTTAGAAAGAGGGCCGACTTGTGTGAAAGTTGCGCCATCTTTAACTTGCTTTGCTACCAAATATCTTTGATCACCTGCAGCAGCAACTTGCGGTGAGTGAGTAATGGTAATAACTTGCTTATGCTCGCCAATTGAATGCATCTTCCTACCAATCGCGGCTGAAACTCGACCTGAAACCCCCGTATCAATTTCGTCAAAAATCATCGTCCCAACTGGTTCTACACGGCTAAAGATTGACTTTAAGGCTAAAATAAGACGTGATTGTTCCCCACCAGAAACAATTTTAACTAATGGCATTAAATCTTCACCCGGATTAGGTGCAATCAAAAAGACGATTGAATCCGTTCCTTTTTCGGCAAAAGATTTTGTTTCTTCAAAATTGATTGAAAAACGTGCCTTTTCCATGTAAAGGTCGGTTAATTCATGCTTAATCTGTTCTTCCAGATTTTGGGCAACTTTTTCACGAATTAAATGAAGCTCTCTAGATTTCTTAGTTAATTTTTCTTCTAATGCAGAAATTTCACTTTGTAGTTTTTCTTCATCTAATCCGCCTGTTTCAAAGCTATTTAATTCTTTTTGAACCTTCTCATAAAATTTAAAAACATCTGCTAGAGTCGGACCATATTTTTTCTTTAACGAATTCAAAGTATCCAAACGATTAGTAACATATTGGAATCTTTCTTCATCAAAATCCATTTGATCCATTAATGACGACAGTTCACTCCGTGCATCATTTAAGGCATAAACTCCATCATCAACTGTTTTGGCAAAATCTTTAAATTTATTGCCAAATTCAGTTAAATCCGTTGCAGCATTTTGGGCATCCCCCAATAATGTAGCAATCCCATGCTCATCATCGTCATAAAGCTGCATAAAATAATTGGCCGTATCAGCAATCTTTTGATAATTATTTAATTCATTAAATTCATCTTCCAGCTTTTCGTCTTCATCTGGATCTTCTAAGTCAGCTGATTCAAGTTCATTATTCTGAAATTGCAAAATGTCTTGCTTTTGAGCTAGCTCTTGCGCATCCTTTTTTAAGTGATTAAGCTGTGCTGTTAATTTTTGCCACTTATAAAAATCTGTTTGATAATCTGCTAATTTCTCTTTAAAAGACTTAGGAGCATAATTATCAACTAAATCAATCTGACGATCTTGATCCATTAAGATTTGCTGATCATTTTGTCCGTGAATATCAACTAAATAATTGCCAATTTTTCGCAAAACATTAATTGTAGTAAGCTGCCCATTAATACGAACAACATTGCGCCCCTTATTAGCCAATTCTCTACTAATAACCAACTGATCGTCATCGTGTGGCAGGCCATACTCTTCACATAATTCCGCAATCTGCTTTTTTTGATCTTCAAGTTCAAAAAGTCCCGTTACGACTGCCTTTTTTTCACCTGAACGGATCATTTCCTTTTGACCACGTCCACCCATTAAAAGTGAAACTGCATCGATAAGAATAGACTTACCAGCACCTGTTTCACCGATTAAAACAGTCATTTTTTCCTGAAAGCGAACCTTCAAAGTCTTAATAATGGCAAAATTTTTAATATCCAGTTCAACTAACATAGTTTTTCTCTCCTAAAGACCGTTCACAGCCCGCTCAACAACTTCTGCCGGTGAACCATTCCAAAGATTTTGACCAGGATTTGCTTCATCTTTTTTAAGGTGAATTAAAAATTCAATATTTCCCTTGCCACCTTTAATTGGTGAATAATCAATTCCTAAAACATCAAAGCCAATTTTCATTGCTTCATTCATTGTATGTTCAATTACAGCACGATGAACTTCATGATCATGAACAATACCATGCTTACCAACATTTTCCGGTCCTGCCTCAAATTGTGGCTTAATCAAGCAAACGGCATCACATTGATCTTTCAAAATGTCATACATTGGTGGCATGATTAAATCAAGCGAAATAAAAGAAACATCTGTCATGGCAAAATCTGGCAATCCTTGATCAAAATCAGCAGGCTTGCTGTAACGGAAGTTCTGCTTTTCCATCACAATAACACGCGGATCATCACGCAACTGCCAAGCTAATTGATTGTAGCCAACATCAAGGGCATAAACCATCTTAGCGCCATTTTGAAGCGCAACATCAGTAAAACCGCCTGTTGAAGCACCAATATCCAAACAAATCTTATCGTTTAAATTAATATCAAATACTTTTAAGGCCTTTTCTAATTTAAAGCCACCACGCGAAACGTATTTTTTACCATCATCTTTAATGATAAATTTTTCATCAACTGGAAATTGTGTTCCACTTTTATCAATTCTTTGATGATTATGATCTTGAACCAAGCCAGCCATTATTGCACGTTGAGCTTGCGAACGTGAATGAAACAAACCTTGTTCAGTTAATAAAACATCTGCTCTCTTTTTTGCCATTTATAGCACCTTTTTATAAAGATCCAAGAAACCAAGCAAAACTTCACTATTAAGATCCTTAAGATCATCCTTGGCTTCGTTAATTAATTCTTTCAACTTTTGACGACTCTTATCAATTCCAAGAAGAGTCAAAGTATTATTTTTGCCTTCTTCTTCATCTTTATGAGTTGCCTTGCCGGCTTCTTCGCTAGTTTCAACAATATCAACTAAATCATCATAAATTTGATAAGCACGGCCAAATACTCGTGAAAAATCAACAAGCTTAACCTTTTCAATATCGCTAGCCTTAGCATAAACTGCTGCCATTTCAACACTTGCTTCAATTAAGCAGCCTGTTTTAAGCCATTCCATACGATTAATAAACTTGTCATCATTAGACACGCTAGAGTTATTGGTTGAATCAATATCTAAGTATTGACCGCCTACCATCCCGTTTGGGCCTACAGCTCTTGTAATAATTGAAACTAATTCTGCAGATTGACTTCCTTCAGCTATCCATTGGATTCCCATTGGCAAAAGAGCATCTCCAGCCAAAATAGCTTCAGCTTCGCCCCATTTTTTATGGCTAGTTAACTTGCCACGACGATAATCATCATTGTCCATGGCAGGCAAATCATCATGAATTAATGAATAAGTATGGATTAGTTCAATTCCACAAGCAATTCTAATTTCTGATTCGTCTATCTTTTTACCTAAAGTATTTAAAGTTGACAAAAAGAGCAACGGACGGAGCGCTTGCCACCTGCCATTACCGAATAAGCCATAATCTGACTGATTTTATGATCATCAACTTCATCTTTTAAAAGCTTTTCTAAAAAGTCATTAATAACTGGCGTCCAGTTTTCTTGAAAATATTCAAATGCTGACATAATTATTCCTCTGGTGCAGATGCATTATTTGGATCAAGTTTGTGTTCAGTACCGTCACTATCAATTAATTTAGCTACGGTTTCTTCTGCTTGGGTTAATTTTTTATCTAAATCACGACTAATTTTAACCCCTTCTTGAAATTCCTTTAAGGCATCTTCTAATGGAACATTACCATTTTCTAAATTAGTAACGATTTTTTCTAAATCATTTAATTGTTCTTCAAAGTTATTTTTCTTAGCTGGCATTAATTTTTCCTCGTTTCTGTCACAATAGCTTTAGCTTGCCCATCTTTAAAATGCAAATTAATTTCACTATTCTTAGCAACCTGATTGATAGAGCTTATTGTTTTGCCTTTTTCATCAGTTGTATAAATAAAACCACGCTCTAGAGTTTTAAGTGGACTGTAGTCATCTAACTGTTGAACAGTCTTACTAAAGGTATTTCTTTTTCCAACTAAATAATGCTTCATATTATCAAGCAATCTTTTAGTTGCAAACGAATTTTGTTGTTGCATTTGTGAAATCATCTTTTGAGGACTAGAAGCCACTAACTTTTGATTCAAAAGATTATAATTTTGGCGAGAATTATTAGTAATATTTTGCATTACACTGAATAGACGATTTTTCAGCATATCAACCATTTGAATCTGTTGATCGTATAGTCTCATTGGTTCCCGCATAATAACTGAATTATTGACACGATTTAGACGATCACGTTTTTCACGAATATTAGCCTGCATACTACTAATTAAACGACTGCGCAATTGATTAATAGTCACAAGCTCATCAGCTAAATTCGGTGTAGCATATTCAGCAGCCGCTGTTGGAGTAGCAGCACGAGCATCCGCAACTAAATCACATAAGGTGGTATCCGTTTCGTGTCCAACAGAAGAAATAACCGGCATTTGCATATCGTAAACTTGACGCACAACTTTTTCTTCATTAAATGGCCATAAATCTTCTAGGGAACCACCACCACGTCCAATGATCATTACGTCGTACTCATCGCCTCGAGCAGCAATTTGCTGCATAGACGCAACTAAACTGTCAGCAGCTGTATCTCCCTGAACCTTGGCTGGAAACAAATCAATCTCCGCATGAGGGAAACGACGATTGGCTGTTACCATAATATCGTGAATAACGGCTCCTGAAGCACTAGTTACAACAGCAATTTTATCTGGAAAACGTGGCAAAGGCTTTTTATGTTCTGGATTAAATAAACCTTCTTTAGCGAGCTTAGCCTGAAGTTGTTTTAATTGTTCATACAAAGCACCTAATCCTGCAGGCTCCATATTTTCTGCATAGAATTGATACGAGCCCTGTGGGCCATAAACACTAACATATCCTGTAACATAAACTTTCATACCTTCTTCAGGTTTAAATTTCACCTTATCAAAATACGAACGAAACATTACCACATTAATTTTTGACTTGTCATCTTTTAGTGAAAAATACTGATGAGAATTTCTTCTATAGCGAAAATTTGATAATTCACCTTGAAGAAAAACTTTATGCAAATACGGATCGTTTTTAAATTTTTGCGTAATATAATAATTCAAATCCGTAACTGTCAGATACTTATTCTCTGATGCCATTAGCTCTCCTTGTTAGTTTTATAACTTGTTCCATCAAGAATTCAACTGTTAATGGACCCACGCCACCTGGAACAGGGGTAATATAGCTAGCTTTAGGTGCAACGCTATCAAAATCAACATCCCCAACTAAATGTCCATTAACATGATTAATACCAACATCAATGACAATAACACCGTCTTTAACCATATCAGCTGTTACCAAACCGGCTTGTCCAGCAGCTGAAACAACGACATCCGCATTTTTAGTATATTGAGATAAGTTCTTAGTTTCTAAATGCAAAATCGAAACTGTAGCATCTCTTTCAAGCATAAGCGCAGCAACTGGCTTGCCTACAATGTTGCTACGTCCGATGACTACAACATCTTTACCCTTTAAATCAATATTATAATGATCTAAAAGAGCAAGAATGCCGTCAGCAGTTGCTGGTTCAACAAAATGATTTCCTTGCCACAAACGACCAATGTTGCTTGGAGTTAAACCATCAACATCTTTTTCGGGATCAATTCTTTCAAGTACGCGATCAACATTAATTTGCTTAGGGGCTGGTAATTGTACCATTACGCCATATACTTTTGGATCAGCATTCAATTTATCAATTAAGGCCAATAAATCTTCTTCTTTTTCATCTTCTGGCAACTGGTAAATTTTTTGAATTATTCCTACGCTTTCTGCACGGCGCTTTTTTGTACGTACGTAAATTTTGCTGGCTTTATTGTCCCCTACATTAATTACGCAAAAAAGAGGTGTTATCCCCTGCGCTTTTAAATCCTTAACCTTTTCTTTAAGTTTTTCTGCTCTTAAATTTGCGAAAGCTTTACCATCAAGAATTTTTCCCATTAAATCATTTCCTTTACTATCAAAAAATAGCCGGCAACATGCTGCCGGCTATTAGTTATTGTTCAACAAAGTTTGCTAATACACCATTAATAAATGGTTTTGCCTTTGGATCAGCAAATTCATCGCATAAGTTCAAAGCTTCGTTTACCGCTGCTTTTGGCTCAATTTCAGCACTATTTTTAATTTCATACAAAGCAACTTCTAAAATTGCTACTGTAATAGCACTAACACGATCTAATGTCCAACCTTTTTTAAGGTGAGCAGAAAGATCAGAATCGAGTTCTTCGCGCTTAAACATTACGCCTTCAATTAAAGTTTTTGAATAGGCAGAAAGCTGCTTAAGATTAAGCGTTTCAACGATCTTAACTTCAACCTCTGCGGCAGTCAATTCTGGATCTTGATTAGCCAGAAAGATTGCTTGCATAGCAACTTTACGACTTTCGTGTTGATTCATTAATTACTCCTGATCGTCCTTTGGAAACAGTTCAGTTGTTTCATTTTCTTCAGTATCTTCATCTTCTGGAAATACTAAGCCAACAACGTGAATATTGATTGCTTTAAGTGTCAAATCTGTCATTTGAACCAATTGAGCTTTCAAAACCTTTTGCAATCCCATGCTATAGTCGGAACATTGACGCCAGATTCAACATATACATAAATATCAGCAACTAATTGACCATCTTCGTCAACAGCAACATTAACGCCTTTGCCATGGTCGCTATGTCCTAATACTCTCTTGATGCCGGAGGTTAAATTACCGCGCATGCTGACCACGCCGTCAACTTTTTCGGCAGCAATTCCCAAAATGACTTCAAGGACACTTGGATCAATCTTAATTTGTTCGCCGTTTTCTTCACCACTAAGGAGAATCTTTGAACTATCTGCCATTTTTGTACCTCAAAAAATTACTTATTTGCACGTGATACGTAAGTACCGTCAGCAGTGTTAATAGTTAATACGTCACCTTCGTTAATGAAGAATGGTACGTTAACTACTAAGCCGGTTTCCATAGTAGCTGGCTTACCACCACCTGAAGAAGTGTCACCCTTGATGTTAGGTTCAGTCTTAGCAACCTTAAGGTCAACAGTGTTAGGCAATTGAATACCTAAAGTTTCACCTTCGTGCATAATTACGTTAACTTCCATGTTTTCAAGCAAGTACTTACTTTCTTCCTTAACTTGTTCGTTAGGAATAGATAATTGATCGTAAGTGTTAGTATCCATAAATACGTAACTTGAACCATCATTGTACAAGTATTGCATTGATTTAGTTTGAATATCTGCAGTTTCAACCTTAGCAGTTGAACGGAAAGTATTTTCTTGAACTGCACCAGTTCTCAAACTCTTAAGCTTTGAACGTACGAAAGCACTACCTTTACCTGGTTTTACGTGTTGGAATTCAACGATTCTCCACAAGTCATTATTGTATTGAATGGTTAAACCGTTCTTGAATTCGTTAACTGAAATCATTGTCATAATATAAGTCCCTCATTTCTATATAATATATGTTACCAATTTGAGCGCCATTTGGCTATATTTTTACAGAGAAAGAAGTTCATCTTTTGGTAAATTCGATAAAGTTTCTGGTGTTTGATCATGAATCAAAATATCATCTTCAATTCTAACTCCGCCTTTGTTCGGTAAATAAATTCCTGGTTCAACCGTATGGACCATATTATTAACCAATTTTTCTTTTCCAAAAGGCAAAGCAGGTTGACATAATTCATGAATTTCAAGTCCAATTCCATGACCTATGCCATGACCAAAATATTCACCATAGCCTTGCTCAGTAATATAATCACGAGCCGCTTTATCTACATCTTTTCCTGTATTACCGATAACGGCCGCTTCGATTCCACGGCGTTGAGCTTCATGAACAATATCATAAATTTTATGCATTTCTGCATCAACATTACCCAAAGCTACTGTTCTAGTAATATCAGCAGCGTAGCCATTATAAAAGCTTCCAAAGTCGATCACAATCATGTCGCCATCTTCAATTTTCTTGTCACTGGCAACTCCATGTGCCCAAGCACTTCTAACGCCCGATGCTATAATTGTATCAAAATCTGGCCATCTCCGCCATTAACTTTAAATAAATAATCAAGTTTCGCACCAACTGTCCTTTCTCTAACGCCAGGCTTAATCATTGGCAGAATTGCTTTAAAGCTTTCCATAGAAATCTCAATTGCTTTACGTAAAGCTAAAATTTCAAGTTCATCTTTAACGTTTCTAACTTGTTCAACTAATTGTTCAGAAAAAATAAATTCAATACCTGGATTATCCTTCTTAAGTTGAGCAAAAACAGCTGCAGTCATGACATCGGCTTCAACTAACACCTTTTTATAATTTGTCTTTTTCAAAGCCTTTGTTAATTCGCCAGCAACATCACTACTCTGTTGCATGATAACTGTCAATTCACCAGGAGCCTGAGCTTTAATTTGATCTGCAAAACGTGAATCTGAAAGCAAAATTCGTTCGCCATCTTTGCCTAAAATCAACTCTGCTTCTTCACCGGTAAAGTTGGTTAAATAGCGATAATTAGCCTGATTAATAATAATCATTGCATCCGCATTTTGCTTTTTAATCAAATCATCAACTCTCTTGATGCGATTATTAAGGAGCGCTAATAATTCTTGTGCCTTTTCCATTATGATCCCTTCTTTCTGCTTTTATATCATTATACAAAAAAAGACAAGAAGCACGTGGCTTCTTGTCTCCTAATTTGCGTCTTACTTAGCTTCGTCAGCTGGGATAACAGAAACTTGCTTTCTGAACTTACCAAGACGTTCAAACTTAACAACACCGTTTACCAATGCAAACAAAGTGTCATCTCCACCTTGACCTACGTTTTGGCCTGGGTGAATCTTAGTACCACGTTGACGGTAGATAATTGAACCTGCGTGGATTTCTTGACCGTCACCAACTTTAGCGCCTAAACGACGACCAGCTGAGTTACGACCGTTGGCAGTAGAACCGCCACCCTTGTGGTGGGCAAATAACTTCAAACCTAAAATATTCATTATCATTTCACCTCTGAATTAAGCTTCAATCTTTTCAACTGTAACCTTAGTGTAAGGTTGACGGTGACCATACTTACTGTGTGAGTGCTTCTTTGGCTTGTACTTGAAAGTTACAACCTTCTTTTCCTTGCCTTGCTTTTCAACTTTAGCAGTAACCTTAGCGCCATCTACTAAAGGAGCACCAACTTTAACATCCTTGCCATCTGAAACAAGAATAACTTGGTCAAAGGTAACTTCCTTACCTTCTTCTACATCAAGCTTTTCTACAAATACGCTGTCGCCTTCGGCAACTTTGTATTGCTTACCACCGGTCTTAATAATTGCGTACATTTGTACACCTCCGAAAAAAATACTTAGACTCGCCAATCGGGGCGTCTTTTTCCTAAAAGAACTTCTTGCCTCGAAATGTGCGGTTGCAGATGTGGAGGTCTCCACAAATACAACTCTTATAGTTTACTACCATAATTACAATTTTTCAACGAAAAAAGTTAGATTCCCCAACGTCCGCCGTGAACTTTGGAAACATTGGAAGAAATAATAAAGGCATCCGGATCGATTTCATGAATTTTACTAATTAAAAAGCCATATTCATTGCGATCAACAACAATTAATAATTGCTGTTTCTTGTCATCACTATAACCACCAACTACGTCATAAATTGTGAGGCCTTGGTAGTCTTTTTGAAGCTTTTTACGAATTTCTTCCAGTTTTTCATTACTCATGATTCTAACTTGATATTTCTTGTCAAAGCCAGTTTCAATATAGTTCATGGTAATTGCAGTCACTAATTGTGAAAAAGCAGCTAAGAAGAATGCGTTCCAGCCATCAACAAAAATGTTCAAGAAAATAACAATCATATCAATTCCAAGCAAGCCGATTGCAGGATCGATATAAAAGTATTTTTTGAAAATCATTGGAAATACTGTCGTACCACCACTTGAAGCATTCACTCGATAAAGAAGCGAAACTCCTAATCCCATTAATGCTCCACCATAAATAACGGCAAGCAAGTCACTTTCTACAACTTTAAAACTTGGCGTAATTTCCATTAAAAATGGCAAAATCAAACTACCTAATGCAATATTTCGCGTTGTAGTTTTTCCCAAGAAAATCCATGCAATTATCAGCATCAATACGTTTACTACAAATACCGTAATTGGTCGGTCAATGCCCCAAACAGCATCAACTAGAATTGAAATTCCTGTTGTACCCCCAGCGGCAATATTAATTGGACCGTAGAAGAAGTTAATTGAGATAGCTACAATTTCAAGTGCGATTAAAAAAATTAGCCATCTAAGCCAAGAACGTTTTTTAATGTTTTCTGTCATATGAGCGTCCTTTCTTTTAGTTAGTAATTATATTCTAACTATTTTTAGCTATCCATGGCAACTGAATTACAGAAACATAAGAAATTATTTATTTTTGTATTTTGTAATCAATAGATTGATTGCCTTCATATGCCGGAAGTCCCATTTCCGCACGATAAAGTGCTCTTTCAAATGATTGATATCCCTTGCTAGAACTTACTGCAAATTTCGCACCGTATTTGCTGGCAAATTCACGAATGTTCCAAGTTGAATCATGAGCGGCAAAGGCGGTAACTAAAATTACGATATCCAAATCTTTAATTTGATTTTCCATAACCTTCTTTTTGCCTTCAAAAGCATCAATTGGAATTGGAATCCCATTATAGCGAGTTACAATTCCTTCTAGCATAGCTTCATTTTGATTATCGCCAATCGCAATTCCGACTCTTTGATAATGAAGATCCATATCTAGCTTGCTTAATTCTTCATTATTTTCTGATTTATCTTTATCCTTTTTCTTCTTTGCAGCATTACTATGCTTAGGCGGATCAACTTGATAAATCCAACGAATTTGTACAGCATCAGCAGGGTTCTTTTTCAAGCGGACATCCCCTGTATACCAAGCTAAATCAACGATTGATCCATCCTCCAAATGAATATTTTCTCCCTGATAATAACTTGAATCGACAGGAATAGTTACTGCTTTGCCACGAATTCGTAATTTTTCGCCGCGAATATTGCGAGTAATTGCCAATTGTCCCTGCTTACCTTGGACAACAGCATATTTAAAGTCTTCAATCTGATCATAATCACGAGTTCTCAATTTTCTAAAACCGACAACTCGTAAGATTTCGGCTTCATAATTTTGATTAGTATTATCTTCCAACGCTTCAACAATATCGCCACTCTTTAAATTTAATGAATGAATTTGTGATTCTTTAACTGTATATACCGTCTCACCATTATCATTAATTAAATCTGCACCTGAAACCAATCGAATAATTGTATAACGTTCACCCTTACGATAATCGCGTTTGGGCTTGGGAGCTGATTTCATTGCTTCTTTGAAAATCTTAGAATTCACTGCATCTTTTGTTTCAATTGATTTTTGAATAGCTTGATCAAGCTGCCCCAACTCAGTACCAAACTTTTTGCCGACTCCCGGAATAAAAGTTAATTTATGAAGAGCTGACAAAGATGTATTTTTTGCAGCCGGGTCACCGGGAGTTTCAATTAATTTAGTTAATCCCCGCAAAAATTGTTTTATTTCCTTATTATATGCATTATTTTGTGCAATACTTGCCGTATTCGCCGGCTTTTTCGTCTTCTTAGTACTTGTAGCAGTTTTATCATTATCTGCCATTGCGACAATAGTCTTAATGGCTGCCAAACTATTTTCTAAACTCTTATCATCACTATCTGTTTTTAATAAAATTCTTTTAATATTATTTCTATAATCAAACATCATTTCACCAGCTTTTTAAAAAATCGTTCTTAATAGCACTATTATATACTTACTTTTAATAATTAAAAATATCGATTCATTATTAAAGCAGATAAGTTGTCCAAATGAAAAAGACCTTCAACATCTGATACAATCCCACTAAAGTGGACAATTGAAATACATAAAGTATTCAATTATTCACGAAGGTGGGATTTTTTATGTCTAGAAAAAGCAAGTATTCATTTAAACAAAAGAAATGGGCCGTTGAACAGTACTTGAATGGAAAGATGAGTGCTGTTGAAATATCCAGACAACTTAAGATGCCAGGAAAATACGGAAAAGATCAAGTAACCACATGGGCTCACCGATATCAAAGCAGCCAGGATGCTTTCTTAAGCAATGCCAAATATAATGCGCATTACTCTAAAGAATTCAAAGAAAAAGTTGTGCAGGAATACTTAAACGGCAATGGATCGCTGCTTTCTTTAGCCAACAAGTATGGGATTAGAAGTCAAGAAACAGTAAGAAAATGGGTTTCCAAGTATAATAGTCATATAGAAAATCGGGACTATGATCCCCATCCGGAGGCCCATATGACTAAAGCAAGAAGAAAAACTTCCCAGCCAGAAAGAATCAAAATTGTTCAGTGCTGTCTTGATCACGACAAGAACTATTCACAAACCGCGGCTAAATTCAAATGCTCTTATCAACAAGTTTATAGCTGGACACAAAAATATCTAGCTGACGGTGAGGCTGGCTTAGCAGATAAACGAGGCAAACGCAAGCAGCCAGAAGAACTTAGTGAGCTAGATTTAGCCAACCGCAGAATCAAAGAGCTGGAACGAAGGCTGAAAGAGGAACAAGCCAAGAATGAATTCCTAAAAAAATTAGATCAACTAGAAAGGATGTGCTTGCCGGACAGCCAAAATATAGACAAGCCGCAATAAAGAAACGCTGGAAAATAGAAACATATCAACTAATTCATGATTGCCATCAAAAATACAATTGGAAGATTGATCTAATGTGCCGGTGGGCTAAAATAGCCCGCTCAGCCTATTACAAATATTTTGATCCTCAACGTCAATCTAGTCAGCGTGATGAGCGAGATAAAAGGATTGAAGCTAAAATTATCGAAATAGCTCAGTCTAACAACAGTCTGTTCGGGACGGAAAAAATGACTATGGCTGTTAATCGCCAAATGCCTGATGAAAAGCCAGTTTATCATAAAACTGTTTACCGCTTGATGCGCATTAACGGCATCAGCTCCCAAAAGCCCAGATATCAGAAGCCTAAATTCAAGCATACAACGCCTGAGAAGACAGCCGAAAACAAACTAAAGAGAAACTTTAATGCTTCTAAGCCTAACGAAAAATGGTGTACGGATATCACCGAGATCACTGCTCCTAACTTGCCTAAGGCATATCTTTGCACGATCTTTGATCTTTATGATCGATACCCTGTAGGTTATGCAATCAGTAAGCGCAACGATACTGCCTTGGTTCAATCAGCTTATAAGCAAGCCATTAAAGCTTATCCGAATGCCCACCCGCTCTTTCATAGCGATCGCGGCTTTCAATTCACTCGTGCGCCTTTCCAAAATCAGTTAGAAAAGCAAGGCATGATCCAATCTATGTCGCGTGTTGGCTGCTGTATTGACAACGGTCCAATGGAGGGCTGGCAAGGCATCATTAAAGAAATGCGGGTTGTTCTTCATTCTCAACCAGCGAGCTATGATGAGCTTAATGCTTCTATCTGCAAGACTATTGACTATTACATTAATGAGGATCCACAGAAACGTTTTAATGGGCTAACAGCTGGTGAAATGCGAAGAGAAGCACTTAAAGACAATATCAAGAGTTGTCCTATTGCACCAAATCATCGAATTGAAAGATACTGGCAAAAGATACACGAAAAGAAAATTAAAGAAGCTAAAAAAATCCTCAGCTGATTAATAATCAACTGAGGACTAAAAATTTTATGTAATTCTACTGTCTACTTGACAGGGAATGTATCAATCGTTGAAGATCTTTTGGAATTTTTAATTAAGCTCTCCATTCACCGTTATTGCCGTATGAATGCTTGCCTAATTCATTAATAATAACGTGGATATGTTCCTTAGGAGCACCAGTATCGTTATGAACTGCGTCGGTAACATCCTTCATTAACTTAGTTAATTGTTCATCGGTTCTGCCCTTAATTAATTCAATATGTACAAATGGCATAATTTTTCTCCTTTAAGTAAAACAAAATACCTTTTTAAATCATTATACGCTTTAAAACCTTTTTAAGTGGCAAAACAATAATTGGCGTTAAAACTGCTGTAAAAACGGACTCAACAACACCATTTATTCCTAAAGCCACAATTAAAACGATAAATAATGAATTGCTGCCAGTAGTATTGCCAAGATACTTTATTAAACTTGCTGCATTATTCATAAATAATAAGCTAGTCAGGCCAATTACTAAAAACGTATTGGCAAGAGACGTTACAGCACCACTTAAAATATAGCCAATTTCTTCTTGGTGCATATATTTACCAATTAGTCCAGGAAGCCACCCTGCCACGATGCTAGGAACTAAAGAAATTATTGGATTTTGAAAAAGCATTAAACTAACCATGTCGCCAGGCTGAGTATAGGCAACAATTAATCGCGTTATTCCCCAAAAGAGTCCAAATAACAGACCAGATTTTGGTCCCATTAATGAACCATAGATTGCAATTGTTAAGGGGATTGTAGTAATTGCCGGCAAAGTTGGCAAAATTCTGACATAACCAATATTGGGGACAAAAGTTTGCAAAATCAAAATTGCTGCAAAGATTGCCGTAATCGTTAATCTTGTAGTTTCTTTTTTTCTCATAACTCCCTATTCCTTATTAAAAGATAGTAAAATCTTATCTAAAAACTTCAAATTAAACAAGTCTTTCTTCTATTAAGAAATTATTCCAGGTACTTTTCAAATGATCAAAATCAAACTTTTTTGAATTTTGATATGCACCTTGAGAATATTCTGCCATCAAATTAGAATTGGTGATTAACTCTTCAATTGAATTTCTTAAAGCAGATTGGTCATTCGCTTTAATTAATTTTCCGCTTACTCCATCAGCAATAATATCCGCAGGGCCATAATTTATATCATAACTGATAGCTGGACAGCCATGTGCCTGTGCTTCAAGAAGCGCCATAGCAAAGCCTTCATTCTTACTAGTTAAAACTTCTAATTGAGCGGAATTATAGACTTCATCTAAGTCTTGCGCAAAACCGCAAAAATGAATATAATTTTCAGCCTGATTATCTGCAACCAATTTTTGTAATCTTTGATTTTCCGCTTCATCCGTATTGTTACCATAAATTGATAAATCTAATTCGGGATGTTCATCATGCAAATCAATAATTGCCTGAATAAGATGACTTAGTTGCTTTATCACATCAACCCTCGCCACAGCAATAATCTTGCCAGGAATTCTACTGTCAAAATCTACTTGTATGTTCTTATCAATAAAAGTAACTGGAATCGCATAAGAATTTTTCACATTCAAAGCTTGTTTTGCATCTTGTGCTTCACGTGTAGTCGAAGAAATAACTCCTTGAAGTTTGCCCTTTTCAGTTAGTTGAGTAACAGGTTGATATACTGTATAAACTTGATCATCAAGATATCCCGATGGTGTCAATGCTGAATGGAAAATCACATAACTAGGAACAATTTTTTTCATTTGTTCAAAAGCTGGCAAAACTTGCGTGCAGCGATCACAGTAAAATACTGCAGCTTGATCATTTTCTGCAATTTCATCCAAGAAATAGCCTTGAAATTCAGATATTTTATTAAAGCGCAGTGTATCATTACCGACTCTTAATTCAGTCAAAGTGAGCATTGGCTTTTTCTGATTGCTTTGACAAAAATATTGTCGAATAACTGGATTATTTTCATTATCAGCAAATTCACGAATCATCAAATGAGCTTGATCATCAAAATATTCAGTGTAATCAACATGATTATTAAAGAAAAATTGCCGCTTAACCGTAAATCCATATTGATCAAGAAAATCAACATAATATAGGCGATTATTATACAAATGTGCTTGGATTACGGCTCTGTCATTATAATAAGCATTATTTTCTTTTCGAATTAAGCCTTCCTTATTTAAAATATGATTTAATGCCGAAACAGTATTAACTTCTATTTTGTTAGGAAGATTTTGAAAATAACGAAAAATATTAATTACTCTTCCCGCAGTACCAAGTTTATCCTGACTTTCTACATTAAAGTCGTTTTTCTCTAATTCGATAATCTTACACGGAACATTTAATGCATCAAAAATTTGCATTCTTTTAACTTGAGCTAATTCAATTGCGGAAGTATTGTAATCTTCACGAGTAGTAATAAAGTAATGCATATGTTCTACCTCTAAATTTTCATTTATATAACAAAAAAAGCAACACCCTCAGGCGTTGCTTTACTAATGATCCGGGTGAGATTCGAACCCACGACCCACAGTTTAGAAGACTGTTGCTCTATCCAGCTGAGCTACCAGACCATGTATGTTTGTTGTCCTCAACAGAACAATAATTATTATAGGGAATTTATTTAAAAAAATCAAGGAAAAATTTATTTTTTATCATTTATTCTTTTTTACAGTTAAAATATGAATGAATACAGAAAGGATTTTTATCATGATTAAATTTTATGGTTACAAGCGTTGTTCTACTTCAAAGAAAGCACAAAAATGGTTAGATGATCATGGCATCAAATATGAATTTCAAGATTTAGTTGAAGAACCTCCAGCTATGAGTGATCTAATCAACTGGATGACTGCTCACCAAGATCGCAAAATTAGATACTTTTTTAATACTAGCGGACAACATTATCGTCAACAAAATCTTAAAGAAAAGGTCCCAACTATGACAATTGAAGAAGCTGCAGAAATGATGTCTAAAGATGGTAAACTCATTAAACGTCCTTTAGTTGTTGATGGTGACAAACTTACTTGCGGCTTTAAAGAAAATATTTATGAAGAAACTTGGCTATAGAAAAACTCCAGAATTATCTGGAGTTTTTCTTCTATATAATAAACTATTTATTCCAAAGAAACTTAATCAAGGTTTTATCAACCGCCGGATTACTATGCAATTTTGAATGACGAGCAAGCTTTCCATGGAAAGTAACAACACGATAGGACTTCGCACGCTTAGCAACCAAATATTTAAGAGAAAGTGAAGAAACATTAGGAACTGTACCATCAGTGTGGCCGCCAATATCACCAATAATATTCAAAACACGGACTTTATTTTTAGGATACGTTTTTCTCACACCCATCATTTGACGATATGTGGCATTAATTTTATTTGGCTTACCATCTTTATTAAGTTTCAGTCCATCTGGTTGACGAATATCAGCTGGAACATCGAAATTAAGCCCAGCAAAATGCCCTGCCATATCTACCTGCTTTTGAAGTTGTGGCATTTTCTTATTCCTACCATTTAAAAGCATGTAATAAATAATCGAAATATTTCCTAAAGAATGTCCCACCATATTAATTTTTGTAATCCCATATTGTCTTTGCAAAGCCCTAACCACATTAGTCGCATAAACACCATGCTCACGGAAGTTTAACTGACGATTGTTTTGATAATTAACCTCTACAATTGGATTTTTGGCATTTTTCTTCCAACGACCAACTAAAGTTACGTTCCCAGATGGTGCAACTTCAGCACGAATAACCGAATGAGTTACGCCAGCTCTCTCAGCAGCTTGTACCATATGTTCCTCAGCATGATAAGAGCTTCCGCCACCATGAAAAAACAAAGTTGGTGTTGAAGTGATTTTAGTTTGACGAACTACTTTTTCTGAAGAAATAATTGTCTTATTTTTATCATTATTTAAACGTGAACATCCTGTTAATAATAAAATTACAATAAGTGAAAATGAAAATATGATTCTTTTCTTCATGTCTTATCCCTCCCTTTTTCATTATTTTATCCATTGTTATCATTTTTTTAAATATTCATTAGTTATTCTAGTTGATTATTGTTTCTTATAATCATAAAAACTAGTAAACTATATGTAATTAAAATTTTATTAATAAAGGAGCGCATTCCATGAAATATAATCAATATGCTTATGTCGACACGGATTACGACAAGCAAGTTAAAGAACTTCGCGACATCAACTTTTTGCCACAAAATTTTAAAGACTGGAGTTTCAGTGACCTTTTAGCCAAATTAGTTAAAATGACAATTGCTGAAGCTAAAAGCGATGAAGCAAAAACTGCTAAATTAGCTGAATTTGCAGTTTCTGATACGCAAACTTTAGCTGAATTTATAGCCGAAAAGCCAGAAAAAATCGGCACTAATCAATTCTATAATGTTGCTTTACAACTTCTTGGCTACCATGTTCATTACGATTATCAATTAGATGACCCTACAGGCTTTATGCAAAAACAAGCTTTGCCAGTTGTAAAAGATATTGATAGTATTGAAAAATTAGTTTCTGCTTTCTATCGTTTACTTAATACCCGCGCCAAAAATGGTCAACTTTTAATTGATGTAATGGCTGGGAAAGGCTACTTCACCCAATTCTGGGGCCAAAACGAATTTAAATACTTTAACGGCAAGTCCTTACCAGTTTTCAATACTGATAAAGTTATCCGTGAAGTTGTTTACGTAGAAACTGATTTAGACACTGATAAAGATGGCAAGAGCGATTTAATCCAGGTTACTGTATTCCGCCCTGCTGAATCCAACAACAACTTAAAAGTTCCAGCTTTATACACTGCTAGTCCATACTTTGGCGGAATCATTGCTAATGAAAAACGCAATCACAATGTTGACGAAAATCTTTCAGATGCTACCGAATGGGATGATCCAAAGTATGAAGCAAGTCCTGAAGTAAAGGCTCAAAAGCCCGGTACTGAAAACCGCCCTGCTACTGAAGAAGCTGTTCACAAATCTTCTTACCCATTAAATGAATATCTCTTAGCACGCGGATTTGCTAGTGTCTTTGCTGGTGGTATTGGTACACGCGGAAGCGATGGCTTAAGAATCACAGGTGCTCCCGAAGAAACCGAATCAGCAAAAGAAGTTATTGAGTGGCTTCATGGTGATCGCATTGCTTATACAGATAGAAGTAAAAAGCATGAAACTAAAGCTTCATGGTGCAATGGCAACATCGGTATGACTGGTCGTTCTTATCTTGGAACTTTACAAATTGCAGTTGCAACTACAGGCGTTAAAGGACTTAAAACCGTTGTCTCTGAAGCCGCAATTTCTTCTTGGTATGACTACTATCGTGAACACGGTTTAGTCATTGCCCCTGAAGCTTGCCAAGGTGAAGACTTAGATCTTTTGGCTGAAACTTGTCAATCAAACTTATGGGATGCCGGCTCTTACCTTAAGATCAAACCTAAATACAATGAAATGCAAAAACACTTGTTATCTCATGAAGATCGAACTACTGGTCAATATTCAGATTTCTGGGAAGCAAGAAATTATCGTCATCATACAGACGGTATTAAGTGCTCATGGATTAGTGTCCACGGTTTAAATGATTGGAATGTTAAACCTAAGAATGTTTACAAAGTATGGCAAAAAGTTAAGAATTTGCCTATTAAACACCACTTATTCTTGCACCAAGGTCCTCACTACAATATGAACAATTTGGTTTCTATTGATTTTACTGATTTGATGAACCTTTGGTTTGTACATGAACTTCTCGATATTGAAAACAACGCTTATGACCAATGGCCAACTGTTATGATTCAAGACAATCTTCATGCTGATAAATGGCATAAAGAAGATGATTGGTCAAACGAAATTGGCCAAGAAGTTACTTACTATCCAACTAATGATGGTGATCTTCAAAAAGATGGCAATGGTAAGGACAAACAAAGTTTTACCGATGTAGGCGGCAAGGAATTTAAAGAAGCCAAAATTTCTGAAGAAGATTGGCAATACAAATTTATTTGTGGTGACGAAAAATGGGCTAAACCTAGTCTTCGCTTTACCACTGATGAATTCATTCATCCCCTAACCATTGTTGGTCGTCCAGAAGTAAAAGTTAGAGTTAGTGGCTCTCTTCCAAAAGGCCAGATTTCTGTAGCATTAGTTGAACTCGGTAATAGAAAACGTTTGACTGCTACACCAAAATTCTTAATGCGTGGTGGTCAAGAACTTGGCTATCGTTTCGGTACTGATACTTTGCAAGAATTCGTTCCAGACAAATTGACTCATGCTAAGCTTATTACTAAGGGCCACATGAACTTGCAAAACTATGAAGATATGATGAAGCCAAGCAAGATCGAAGCTGGAGAATTTGTTGATCTCGACTTTAAACTTCAACCAACCTACTATCGCCTTCCAATTGGTGCTAAGCTTGCTTTGATTATTTACTCAACTGATCAAGGCATGACTAAACGTCCTCTTGAAGATGAAACTTACACAGTGGATTTAGCAAATACTGAAATTAAATTCTATCAAAAATAATTTCATTTAATATACAAAAATACGGCAGATATTTCATCTGTCGTATTTTTAGTTTAATTAAAAAATTGAAGTAAGAATTGCACCTGCAACGATTAAAATTAAACCAATTGCGGTATAAACATAACCCTTCTTAGTCTTTCTTTCACCTAAGAAAATCATTCCTCCGATAGTTGAAATAACTACACAAAGTTGAGACATAACAAATGCCAAGTTAACACCATTTTCTTGTACAGAAAGAATGTAACTAAGTGCCGCAACTGCATAAACCAATCCTGCCGGAATAACTTGATAGCTTTGCTTTTCTTTTAAAACTTTAATTTGCTTGGTACAAATAAGGTAAATCAAAACAGCAATAATCATTCCGACTGTTTCGCCTAAGAAAATTGTTACGCCGGAACTTAAGTGCCTTAGGAATTGAACTAGAAGAAATGTAGCCTAAAGTAGTGAAAACCAAAATAATTAATGTAGAAACTTGATTTTTCTTATTGCCTTCTTCTGTTCCTTCATCAGTAAGTGAAGTGAAAACAACCCCTATAATCAAAGCAATAATTCCCAAGAAGCCAAATAGTTTAGCTTGACTACTTGACCATTCGCCAAAAATCAAAACCCCAACTAATGGAACACCTATTAACTGCAACCCAGTTGAAATAGGCATTGTTTCAGAAACACCAATATTAGCATAACCAACATATTGTCCAACTTGACCAACTGTCCAAAGCGCCCCTGCAAGCATTGCAAACAAAAATGTAGTTGCATCAAATGCAGGACGCAAAATTGCAGTAACAATTGCGCCAAAAATAAATGCTCCGAGTACTGAACCTACAATTTGATTGTAAATCGAACTCTTTTTTACGCCAGCAACAAATAACGGCATTAATCCCCAACCGATTGCCGGAATAAACAGAAATATATATTTCATCGTTTCTCTCCCTATATGAATCGTATAGTTAAAGATTTTACCAATGGAATACGTTTTCATACAAGTATAGATTATGCAAAAAAATAGTGTTAGTCGCAACTAACACTATTTTTCGCTATTTTACTAAAGCTTCCAGATTTACTTCGTCCTTAGCATCAACTTCTTTAACATTGACAGATACTTGTTCATCACTTGATGTTGGAATATTCTTGCCAACAAAATCTGCGCGAATTGGAAGCTCACGATGACCACGATCAACTAAAACTGCCACGGCAATTGAACTGGGACGACCTTGATCCATCAAAGCATCCATTGCTGCACGAATTGTTCTCCCAGTGTAAATAACATCATCAACCAACACAACATGTTTATCACTAATATCAGCGCCTACTTGTTCTGAGTTAACAACTGGATCTTGCTTTAAAGATGCATCATGGCGATCATCACGATAAAGAGTAATATCCAGCTGACCAAGGGGAACATCGACACCTTCAATTTCTTTAATTCGATCATGAATTCTTTGAGCAAGATAAACGCCACGTGTCTTAATTCCTACCAAGACTAAATTTTCTGTCCCCTTATTTCTTTCAATAATTTCATAAGTAATTCTGGTCAATGCTCGCTTCATTGCGAGTTCATCCCAAATTTGCTTTACCACTATGTGTACCTCCATCATTTTATCCATGAAAAAGCTCCTAGATCTGACTAGACCAGGAGCAATCTAAAAAAGTTATTCTAACTTTAATTGAGTTACTTTACTAGCCTCACAGGACTAATTTAAAAGAGCTATTATTTGCTTAAACTATAGTTTTGATTTTAAATTTTGTCAACATACCATACCTTCCATCATCTTTTTTTTATTAAAAGATGATAGGATATGAATATATTGAATTTTAGGAAGCATTAACTTATGATCAAAAAACCAAATCAAATTTTGAATCGTCCTTTTATTCCTAGAGTTACATTTGTTTTAGGACGCGGAATCTCTGTTGGAATAATAACTGGCTTAATTGTGAGTGTCTTTCGTTGGATACTTGATCAAGCAATGAAATGCGTTTATCACATTTATCCGCAAATGGCGACTCATCATGTTTTATTAATTCCCTACATTATTTTAATGATACTTATTTGTATTCTCCTAGGTAAAATCATTAGTCCTTATATCAAAAATTTGGCCGGATCTGGCATCTCTCAAGTTGAGGCTATATTTGAGGGAGAAAATTATATGCCTTGGTGGGAAATCCTTTGGCGCAAATTTGTTGGCGGAATCCTAGCCAGCGCGCCTGGATTAATGCTTGCACGAGAAGGTCCATGTATTCAAATGGGAACAATGGTTGGACAAGGTTTAGCTGAAGATTTGTATAAATCTGATAAAAAAGAATTACGACGTTTGCAACAAAGTGGAATTGCCGCAGGTCTTTCCGCCGCCTTTAGTGCACCAATGGCCAGTGTATTTTTCTTAATAGAAGTAATCACCCACGAATTAAAGCCAATTGATGCTCTTTCCGCATTAGTTGCCAGCTTCTCAGCTGACTTAATAACTGTAATTTTCTTTGGTACTAAGCCTTGTTTATATTTACCAGTTAAAAATGATCTACCCTTACATGCTTACTGGGCACTACCTTTAATCGGCATTATTTTAGGAATTTTTGCTTATATTTATCAATATTGCTTATTAAGCTTACGACCAATTTTTAGCAAAATTACAATTATTCCAAGACAATATCATAGTATTATTCCATTGATATTAATTATCCCGGTTGGTCTTTGGAATGCGAAATTATTAGGCGGTTCTCATCTCTTAATTTCAAGTTTATTTAAGCACGAAGTTCTTACTGATCTGTCTAAAGGTTCGACTACTTTAATATTAATTGCGATCGGCATATTTTTCATTCGCTTTATTTATTCAATGCTTTCATACGGAGCATCCGTACCCGGTGGTACATTCATGCCAATCTTGGTTTTGGGAGCTTTACTTGGCGTAATTTTTGCTAACGTGTTAGTTCACAACGATGTTATCAGCACAACTTACTATCCCCACATTATTATCATTTCAATGGCTGCTTATTTTGGGGCTATCGCTAAAGCTCCATTCACAGCTGTTATTCTGTTAACAGAAATGGTGGGAACCGTTGAGCAAGTATTACCAATGATTCTAACGACTTTTATCGCTTATTACATTCTTGACCTTCTTGGTGGTCGTTCACTTTATGATGAACAAAGAATTCAAATGGACTTTAAACATCATCCTACAGACTAATGAAAAAATAAAAACTGACTCCAGACGGAGCCAGTTTTTTGTAACAAACATTTTAATAAATCTAAAAATAATACATTAGCCCTAATTAGCTTCTCAAAGAGTTCTCGATTCTTTGCCTTTCTTCAGGCGTCAAATTAATATCCTTCACCTGAAAATCATCTTTTAAATTCATTAGTATAATCTTGTTTTCAAACAAATTATAACGTAAGAGAACTTGAATAGGATCGACTTTTTTAACAGTAGCAATATCATTTAAAGTGTCATTATTTTCTTCGACAAAATCTTGTTCCACTTGAATTTTTTGTTTATTTAAAAATTCTTCAAGTTTAGGATCAACAAGGTTTAGCTTATCAAGCACTGGCTTAACTTTTGCCTTTTCAAGAAGTCCTTTTAAGCCATCCAAATATAAATCACTAACGCCTATACTCTTAATTCGACCTTTTATTTTCAATTCTTCAAGTTTTTGCCAAACTTGAATATTACGCTCATCATCTTCGCTGGCTTCCATGACAACTAGATCAAGATACTGCAAGTGAGCTGACTTTAATTTTTCTAAAATAAATATAGTAATATTATCTGCCGTAATTTCTTTAGAAATATTAAATTGTAAAAAGATTTGCGGTGAAATTTCACTCTTGTTTATAGCATTATTTTTATTGCCAATTAAATTAATTAAACGTCCACCACATTTTACAGCTTTATTAATATCAGCATTTTTGGTTATACTCACGCCAAATTTAGGCATCAAGCAACCATCATTCAAAATAACAGCTTCATCAAAAATAGCCATATTTACCTACTTTCTAAAATTTTACATCAATATCAATTACTGACTTTAAAGTTTGATAAATGGTTGATACACGCAATACGTGATCGACAAATGCTTGTTTTTCCTTATCATTCATCGAAGTATCAAATAATAAATTGATTTCCATCTTTGAAACAATAGATTTACCATGTTCTAACTTTTTGGTAGTTGCTTTATTTTCAACTTTAAAATTTTTAACGTCTAACTGATGAACTTTAGCAATCATTGCTGCAGAAATTGAAAGACATGAATTAACTGATCCACATAAATATTCAGCAGGATTAGGGCCAGCATTTTGATCAACAGTATCACAAATAAACTCATGATTTCTTGCCTTATTAACAACTTGCCATTCTTTATCACTTACATGGCTATTTACTGTATATTCTGACATTGCAATTTCTCCTTTTCATCACTATAACAAGAGTAGAATTATTTAGCTAATTTTAAACTCACAGTAAAGATAATTTGATTATTTTTATAACCAACATTGATTTTTCCTTTATAAGCTTTAACTAAACCTTGCGCCATAGACAAGCCAATTCCATAACCAGATTGAGTATTTTGATTGTGATGCGATTCATCCTCCCGATAGAAGCGATCAAAAAATTTACTATAATCAATATCTTTCCCCTCAGAGTAGCTATTAGCTACCGTCAAGTAAGCATGTTGATTCCAAGTTCCTCTACGCAAAGTTACATTAACTTGGCCATCTTTATCACAGTATTTTTGCGCATTATCAATCAAAATATTAAGCAATTCTGTTAAAGTTTTCTCTTCCGCCAAAACATTAATACCTGACTGAATATTAATATGATAAATCAGATCTTTTTGTTTCATTATCGAAGAAAAACTTTTTGCAGTATTAGTTACAATTTTTGAAAAATCAACTTTACTTAAAGCAATTTGTCCAGTTTCGCCTAATCTGGCCATCGCGATTAAATTATTAACTAGAGCTGTCAAACGTTTAGTTTGTTCTTTCGTACTTTCAGTCCACTCAGACTCATTTCCAAGCATCTCTTCCATTTCAGTATTAGCCGAAATAATAGCCAAAGGTGTTTTTAGTTCATGACCTGCATTAGTAATGAACTGTTGCTGTTTTTGATGAGCGTTTATAATTGGCTGAATTGCTTTTTTAGAAAAAATAATCAAAATAATTGCGAAGAAAAGTAGCGCCGCTAATCCCAGCAGAGTCGCCAAACGAAGTAATGACCAAGCCCGTTGATAAACAAGAGAAATATTTAAAAATGTGATCATCTTGCCACCCATTTGGTTACGACTAATTTTATACAAATAATCATTGCCATTGATACGTTTAATTCCTTCAGCTTGTTTTTGATTCAAAGCTTTTTTAGAAGTTTCAATTATAGTCGATTTTTTAACTCCGTAAATTCGCTGATTATTAATAACAATAATTTTACCGTTGTTATCTTCCGCTACCGAAAAATGACGATATTGGTAAATAGATTCCGGATTATAGCGACCAGAAATGAAACTTTCTTGCTTATCAAATGCACCTTGAAAATTATTTGGCGTAAGCTGGCCATCATTTTGCACTAAAGTATCAAGTACGCGTTGAGACTCGTTATGAGCTTGATGAAAATTAAATAAGACAATTCCGCCAATAGATACGAATAAAACTAATGCTAAAGATAGAATTGAAATAATAATAAAGCGCCACCGAAACTTTTGAATCATTCTATCACCCTTTTCATTTAGTTAATTTGAAATTGCCACCTTTTTCACCTACAATTTTTGCCTTGCTTTGAATGGAAATAAACTTTTGACGCAAATAAGAGATATAAATCCACACCACTTGATCATCTGCATCTTCGTCGTCCTTCCAAACATGATTTAAAATTTCCTTTGTAGAAATTTCCTTTTCATTATTTAAAATTAAATAAGATAGCAATTCTGTTTCTTTACTAGACAAACTAATTGAATTTTTTGCTTCTAATTTTTGATGTTCAGAATCTAAATGTAAATCTTCGTATTCTAATTCATTATTAGAATAATCAGCGGCTCTTCTTTCTTGAGAACGAAGGCGAGCAATTAATTCTTTTAATGAAAAAGGCTTAGTTAAATAATCATCGGCGCCGGATTCTAAACCAGTTACACGATCATCAATTTCTGCTTTTGCCGTAAGCATCATGACATAAGTTTTATCACCCATAGCCCGAATTTCTTTTAAGGCTTCAATCCCATCTTTAACAGGCATCATAATATCTAAAATAATGACATCGTAAGCATTATTTTTAACTTTTTCTACTGCTTCTTCTCCATCAAAAACAGAATCAACCTGATATTTTACACTTTCTAAAGCAACAGTAATTACTCGGTTCAATTGTGGTTCATCTTCAGCTAGTAAAATTTTCATTCTAATTTTCTTCCCTTATTAATTGTCTAATCGTCTGCATACTTACATCACAAGAAGCAAGTTCATCGGCTACACGTTTAAGTTCTTTTCCAATCAATTCTGGATTTTTAATATTGTGTTTATACTTCATCTCATGCTCTAAACTTGCCCAAGTATCCATGGCAATTGTCCGTAATTGTACTTCAACATAATATTTTCCAGGAATATTGCCATCTACGTCTTCATCATTAGTTGTAATAAATAAAATTAAATGATATGAACGATAGCCGTTCTTCTTGGCATTAGTGATATAATCCTTTTTCTTCACTACTTCAACATCTGGCATTTTTTCAATTAAGTTAATACAAGTATAAATATCATCGATAAAATTACATACGATTCTTATGCCAATACTATCGCGATTTTTACGCAAAGCAGATTGTTCATTCAAAGGCAGTCCTTTACGTTGGCATTTTTCTTCCATGCTTTTTTCTGATTTAACTCTGCCGATCAAATGCTCAAATAATCGCTGATTATTGCTTTTTTGATAATCCACGTTCATTTTATTAATTCTAGTTAACAACTCATTCAAAATCTTTTCTAAAGTTGGTTGATACTTCCCGTAAATATTCACGTTATCATCCCCTAAACTGTCTTTTAATGAATTAAAGCATATCTTTTTTAAGAAAGTTTGAATTTTTAATCAAAAAAATAAGTCTAAAGTTCAACTCTAGACTTAAAACAATTAATGATGATCAATCGCACCATTTAAACGTTTACGATAAATCAAATAAACAATAATTACCAAAGGAATTAAAACTAATTCAACTGGATAGAAATATTCGATAGGCAACGCGCTATCAATAAATCCTGACAAAATCGGGCCGAAAGCCATCCCAACATCAAGTCCCAGATAAAAAGTAGCACTTGCCAAACCTTGTTCACTAATTGGAGCAAGCAAAAGCGCTGTTGCCTGCAAAACAGAATAAATAATTCCATAGCCTAAAGCCATGCCGGCGGCTGCAAGTGCCATTTCCCAATTATTTTTCATAATTCCCAACATAATAATGTAGAAAGCAGTCGAAATGGTACTAATCCAAAACCATACACCGAATTTCACGGTGTCAAAATAGCGTTTAAGACCTATTCTGATTACTAATAGCACTACGGCATAAATTAAGAAATATGAGCCAACGGCTACATTAACATGTTGTTGTTCAACATAAGTAACAATATCAGCTTGCGTTGTAAAATATGGCAAAGCAAATAAAGTGGTTAAAATAGCGACTGGCAAAACATTCCATTGAATAATTTTAAAATGTTTTTTATCTTTTTCTTTCTGCAATTTCTTAGTTGGTTTAGCATGATCACCAACAAATTGAATAGCGATAATCATCAAAAAAGCCGCTATTGCAGATGCGATCAAAGCCTCCCGATAACCGATTTTTTGATAAATATTGATTGAAACAGCTGGAGCCACAGCCATCGCCAAGGCATTCATCAAGCCATAAAACCCCATCGCTTCACCAACATGTGATCGAGGTACCAAAAAAGCCAGCCAGGTTGTCATACAAACTGTGCAAAGGACATATCCTGTTCCGTTAATTAACCTGAATAAAATTAACCAGCCGCTTGCCGGAGCGACAATGTAGCCAATAATTCCCAGCAAAATCAAAATACCGCCAATTAATGACAAGCGATATTTGGAAAATTTATCTGTTAGATTACCTGCGATCGGTCTTAAAAACATTGCCGCAATACTCATTATTCCAACAATAATTCCAGCAAAACCACTACTTGCGCCTAAACTTTCCGCATAACCATTAATTAGTGGATTAACAAACATCGTACTAAACATAAAAAAGAAAGACGCCGCCATTACTAAAATAACGTCTTTGGTATAAATTGATTTTCTTTTTACCATCATTTTTCCCTCATTAAAAATACCAATATTTAGTTTAGCACTGATTTCAATCCAAAAAAAAGAAGCCCTAAGGCTTCTTTTTTATTCAAAATTCCAACAAACTTTGCGTTCGTATTTTTCATTAGGCAAAAGCGTAATTTCACCTAAATCACTACCACCTACCGGCGGACATTGTGCTTCAAAAGTAATGCCATCATATTGGCCGATATTCTTAGCTAAACCAGTATGATCAAAATGATTTCCAGTATAAACTACAACAGCCGGTGCATTTGTGGTCATTGTCATTTTATGATTCTTGGATGATAAAACAACGGCCGGAGAGTTACCATTCAAAATCAAAGGATGATCCATCCCTCGACGAGATTTAATTTGCTCATCATCAGCAGTTAAAGCACCATTCACCGTTTTTTCCTTAGTAAAATCAAAGGCTGTATCTTTCACACTGGCCATTCCTTGAGTAGGAATACCATCAGCAGCAACGGGAACATAGTAATCTGCATTTACTTTTAATTTTAAATTCTTAGCACTTTCACCTAAAGAGAAGTAAGTATGGTTGGCAGGATTGAAAATCGTTAATTTATCGCTAACTGCATTAATCTCATACTTCAAATTGTTTTCATTATCAAGTTCACAAACAACATGAATTTTCATGTTACCAGGAAAACTATTACTACCATCAGGATCGAAATAAAACAAATCCACTTTTGCCTTATCATCTTCAGCATGAAGCTTAAAATCCCAAACTTTAGTATCTATTCCTAACCCGCCATGAACATGATTTTTTCCTTCATTAAGTGGCAATTGAACAATTTCATTGCCATGCTTCCATTGTCCCGCTTTAACCCGGCCACAAATTCTACCAACGGTGCCACCTAAGTAATTGCGTTCCTTTGAATAATCTTCAGGTTTTTCAAGTGACAAAATCATATTTTTACCATCAGGCATTAAAACTTTTTCAAGCGTAGCACCGTAATTCAAAACTTTAACTTGCATCCCCGCATCATTAGTTAAAGTAATTTCGCAAAGATCTTTTTCATCTTTTCGACCATATTTAATAAAACTTGTTTCCATCTTACTTACCTATGTTTTCAACTAAAGCATCTGTGAATTCTTGCCAGCCCTTTTCACCATCAGCATCATTCTTGAAGACACCTGCACATTGTAAAACATTTTCAAAAACTTCCACTAAGGCTTGTTCTAAAACTTCTTCGACATTATTTTCATTAATATCATTATTAGCCTTAAGTTCATCGGCCCATTTCACATGACTTTCAGCAATATTATTGTCTTTACCAAGTAAATATTTCTTAACTTCTTCCATTTCACTCTTAAGACGACCTGGTAAAATAGCTCTACCCATAACTTCAATTAAACCAATATTTTCCTTTTTAATATGCCAAAGTTCAGCATGTGGGTGGAAAATTCCTAAAGGATATTCATCACTTGTATTGTTATCACGAAGAACAAGATCAAGGACAAACTTTTCACCATCACGGTGCATAATTGGGGTGACTGTATGGTGGCGAGTTTCTCCATCAAAAGCCTTAATATGACGCTTAACATCATCATAATGGTCCCAGAAGTTAATAATTTGGCTTCCAAGATCGATTAAATCAAGTGAATTCGTACTAATTAAGCGAAGATCACTCATTGGCCAATCAACGATTCCTGCTTCTACGTCAGGATACTTTTCAAATTTAACAGACTTCTTAATCTTAGCCTTCATCATTGGAAAGACGTGACGACCACCTTGATAGTGTTCATGAGCAAGCATTGAACCACCAACAATTGGCAAATCAGCATTTGAACCTACAAAGTATTCTGGAAGCTGCTTTTCAATATCAACCAAATTAATCAAAGTCTGTTCATTAATTACCATTGGAATATGCTTTTGATCCAAGAAAATACAATGTTCATTGAAGTAAGCATATGGAGAATATTGAAAGCCCCATGGACGGCCGCCAATATTCATACGAATAATGCGCAAGTTTGAACGAGCATTCTTACCATAACCACCAACGTAACCTTCATTTTCAAGGCAAAGTGCACATTGCGGATATTTCTTGCCAGTTGCATGAGCAGCTGCTGCGATTGCCTTTGGATCCTTTTCGGGCTTTGACAAGTTAATAGTAATTTCTAAACCGTGACCTTTGGAGCTAGTTCCTGAAAAGACAACATTTTTAGCAATTGCTTCTTTTTTAACATAATTATTGTCTTCACAAAGCTTATAGAACCAATCCGTTGCTTCTTTAGCGGAATTTTGCATCTTTTGCCAAAAGATTTGATTAGTCTTTGAAGGAGTTGGAGTTGCTAAATCATAAAGCTGATCATTTAAAACTTCTCTAGAAGTAACATCATCAGGAATAATTTCTCGGTCAACAGCTATCTCCACTAATTGTTCAACTGTAGACTCATTTTCCTTAATTTCTTCATCTTTATCGCCAACTAAGGCTTTAATTTTATTAATTACATAAACCCTATCAAGCGGTTCATAACTACCGCTTGCAATAACTTCATCCGCAAATTTTTCAATTACTTTCATCAGTCATTATCCCCAAAGTTTAACTAAATTCTCTTAGTTCCATCAACGATTTCTGCATCATAGAAGCTTGCATCGTAACCAATTGCGTCACGATAAGCCTTGCCAACGTTTTTCTTAAATTCTTCGGCTTTATCTTTTCTTACAATAGCAATTGCAGAACCACCGAAACCACCACCAATCATTCTTGCACCTAAGACGCCAGGTTGTTTCCAAGAACTTTCAGCCAAAGTATCGAGTTCTTTACCGGTAACTTCATAATCATAGTGAAGGGAAACATGAGATGCATCGATCAAGCGACCTAATTTTTCAAGATCATTAGCTTCCATCGCCTTTGTAGCACGAATTGTTCTTTGATTTTCACTAACCGCATGACGTGCACGTTTTAATTCAGTTTCATCATTAATAAGGTAGGAATATTCATCAAAAGTATCTTCGTCTAATTCTCCAAGCGCCTTAATATCAAGCTTAGTTTGTAATTTCTTTAAAGCATCGCCACATTCAGCAACCCGATCATTATAAGCAGAATCAGCTAAGGTATGAGCCTTGTTAGTTGACATAATGATAATTTCATAATCACCTAACTTAAGAGGTTTATATTCATATTCCATCGTGTTGCAATCAAGGAAAATTGCACTGTCTTTTTTACCCATAATGCAGGCGAATTGATCCATAATCCCTGAATTCAAACCTACAAATTCATTTTCAGTTCTTTGACCAAGACGAGCTAAAGTTGGACGATCTACATCAAGGTCAAATTCATCTTTAAGAATAATTCCCATCAGCATTTCAATAGCAGCTGATGATGAAAGTCCTGAACCGGATGGCAAAGTTGCTTTGATGTATAAGTTAAAGCCATGGTTAATTTTATTGCCATCTTCTCTTTGCTTAAGGTAAGTTAACATCCCCTTAAAGTAGTTAGTCCAGAAACGATCATCTTTTTCAACGCTGCTGTCATCAAGATCAAATTCAACAATATCACCATCAACATTGCCTGAGTAAAGTCTAATCTTATTATCTTCTCTTGGACCATAAACGCCATATACCCCGAGACTAATTGCGGCGGGAAAGACATGTCCACCATTATAGTCTGTGTGTTCACCAATTACGTTAATTCGACCTGGGGAGAAGAAGACATCTTTACCTTCTTCACCAAAAGTATCTTTGTAAGCCTTAAGTAATTCTTCCTTATTCATTGTTTTACCTCTAAAAATAATCTGTAATCGTTTTCAATAATAAGTATAGTACCATTTTTCTATTTAGTAAATATTTTACTTAAAAAATAAATTTATTTACTTAGATAAAAATAAAAAGAGCATAATTAATGCTCTTTTCATTGAATTATTTAAAGCTCTTCCGAATTACCAAATCTGTATTCATCGTTAAATGAACAACAGGTCTCGCCTTATCATTAATATGGCTGAGTAAAACTTGTAGAGCAATTTTTGCCATTGTATTTTGATCAATATTATATGAGGAAAGTGGCGGGAATACATATTGGGCAACATCACTATTGTTAATACTAATAATTGCCGTATCCTGCGGTACCTTCACACCCGCTTCATTAAAGGCCTGCAAAACTCCCACGCTCAAAGTATCAGAAGAAATAATAAAAGCATCCGGAAGCTTATTGCACTCTTTCAATGCCAATTGACCTAGTTTATAGCCATTATCAACATTAACAACGCCTTGTACGAAAATTCTTGTTGATTTAAAGTTCTTTAGCTTGCTATATTCACTAAATGTTATTTCACGAATATCACGTTGTGACTTACCATCTAAATTAAAACTTTCGGCGCCAATAAAGCCAATATCTTTATAGCCTTTGTTTTCAAGCCGATCTAAAGCATCTTGAATTGCTAAGGATAAATTAGGCTGAACTGAGTCAAACAACTTAGGAGCCGGATTAATATCAATAAATACACCGTCAGGCAATACCTTATGAAATTTTTCCAAATCGTTATAAGTTATTTCAGCAGTTCCTACTCCTAAAAAGCCTTGAAAATCTTTTGCTTTACTTATTAATGATTTAATATTCGTAAAAACTGTTAATTCAATACTTTCTTCCTTAGCAACTGTTTCAATCGCTTGCTTCAAAAATGCAAAATACTCATCTTGCAAGTGTTCATTGCCGTTTACTCTATAAAGCAAAGCTAAATTTGGTTTAATGGTATTTATTTTCTTTTTCTTCCAATAACCTAATTCGTTAGCAACTTTTAAAATTTTATTTTTTGTTTCTGTCGTTACTGATAATTTAGGATCATTATTAAGCAACCGTGATACTGTAGCAGCAGAAAACCCTGATTTACTTGCTATTTCTTTAATTGTAGTCATTTTATTTCTCTTCTAAATATTTTATACTATCTATGTTAATTATACATACTTTCAAGCAATTTGATAAATAATTTACTTAATTAGTAAAAACATTTATTAAAATTATAATTATGTGTTATACTGTAATCGATTTCAAAATAATGAATTCAAAAAAGGAGCACAAATATGCGTGTTTTAGTTATTGGTGGTGCGGGCTATATTGGCTCACACGCTGTTAGAGAATTAGTAAAAGAAGGCAACGATGTTGTTGTCTTAGACTCTTTGTATACCGGCCATAGAAAGGCTGTCGACCCAAAGGCTAAGTTTTATCAAGGCGATATTGAAGATACTTTCTTGGTTTCTAAGATTTTACGTGACGAAAAGATTGATGCTGTAATGCACTTTGCAGCTTACTCACTTGTTCCAGAATCTGTTAAAAAGCCACTTAAGTACTACGACAACAATGTTGCTGGGATGATTTCACTTCTTCAGGCTATGAACGATGCTGGTACTAAATATTTGATCTTCTCATCAAGTGCCGCAACTTACGGTATCCCTAAGAAGCTTCCAATCACTGAAGAAACTCCACTTAACCCAATCAACCCTTATGGTGAAACCAAGATGATGATGGAAAAGATCATGGCTTGGGCTGACAAGGCTGATGATATTAAGTACACTGCCCTTCGTTACTTCAACGTTGCAGGTGCTTCAAGTGACGGCTCAATCGGTGAAGACCACGCTCCAGAAACCCACCTTATTCCAAATATTTTAAAGAGCGCAATTTCTGGTGATGGCAAGTTTACTATCTTTGGTGACGACTATGATACTAAAGACGGTACCAACGTTCGTGACTATGTCCAAGTTGAAGACTTAATTGATGCTCACATTTTAGCATTAAAGCACTTAATGAAGACTAATAAGTCTGATGTCTTTAACTTAGGTACTGCTCACGGTTACTCAAACCTTGAAATTTTGGAATCAGCTAAGAAAGTTACTGGCATTGACATCCCTTACACTATGGGTCCACGTCGTGGCGGTGATCCAGACAGCTTGGTTGCTGATTCAACTAAGGCAAGAACTATTTTAGGTTGGAAACCTAAGCATGAAAACGTTGATGACGTTATCGCAACTGCTTGGAAATGGCATCAAAGCCACCCAAAGGGCTACGAAGACAAGTAAAATAATCAACAATTAATAATTAAAAATATAATATTTAACTTTTTCCCTCAAAAAAGGATCGATAAAGCAGATTGTTTATCGATCCTTTTTATTTTATAGTTTTTAAAAACTACTTATTTTCATTTACTAATTTATTGAAGCTTTCGTTAGTTTCAACAATTTCGCCCATTAACTGATTTACCCAATCATTGAGCTTGTCATCATCATATGAAGCAAGCCCGCCTTCAGTATCGCCAATATCAGCAATACCGTTATTAAAGTCTACCATTTCAGTAATAAGCTTTTCAGCAAAGTCTCTGGTATCACCGCCAAAGTTATTGGCAAAACCATTTACATCTTGGTATGTATCGGTAATATCGGTAAAAATTTGAACTGCTTTTCCAAAAGTTTGATTCAAATTTTGAACGTCTTCTTGAGTTGGAACTGTTAATTCTTCCCCATTTGTAATTTGTTGATCCAAACGAACACCGATATCATTTAAGACCAAGTGACAATCGTACAAACGATTTAAAAGTTTAATACCGCTAGGATTTTTAGCTTCAAAGTTTACGCTAATTTCTTCTGACATATTTTTCCTCATCTCTTATGAATATTTGTTATTACTATTGTACATTTTTTAGCAAAAAAATACGATGATCAAATAATCATCGTATTGAGTAAGTAAAAATTTTGATAATAAATATTTAATTAATATTCTTTACCATCGTCTTTAACAAATAAAGCAACGATAAAGCCCATAATTGCTAAAGCAATGGTAAAGTAAATACCGTAATGAATACCATTAGTAAACTTGAATGCCATTGAACCATTTACTGAATTCTTTCCGATAGTTAAGAAACTAGTAACAATTGCAGTAATCAAGGCACCAACAATTTGTTGAATAGTATTCAAAATAGCTGAACCATCGGCTGATTCGATACCTTTAAGTGAGTTTAAAGCTGATGTTTGTGATGGTGATAAAGCAAGTGGAGCACCAATCATCACGATAATATGAGCTAAGATTACATACCAAATTGGGCTGTTTGTTGTAACAAATGCAAATAATACGGCACCTACTGCAGCAATTAAGAATCCCAATCTTGCAGGCCATTTAGCACCAAAGTTGTCATATAATCTTCCTGCTACGGCTGAAGTTGCGGCAGTTACCAAACCACCAGGCAACATGATAATTCCTGTTAACGCTACAGACACTAACAAACCATTTTGCAAATATTGAGGCAACAAGTACATTACAGACAAATTCATACCGAAGTCAATCATAATTAAAATTGCACCCAACATAAAGTTACGGTATCTAAACACACGTAAATTTAAAACTGGATTGTCGATTGTAAGCTGTCTTCTAACGTACCAAATAAGAGCCAATACACCTACTAAAAGAGTGATTAATACTTTTGGAGAAGTCCAGCCTGAGTGACTAGCAAAACTTGTTCCTGCAATAAGACCTGCAAAGGCAACAACTGAAAGAAGAATTGAAAGGAAATCAATTTTAGTCTTAGTAAGTTGGTTTACATTCTTCACAAATGGAATAGCTAATATTAAAGCAATAACCAATAATACTACAAATGAGAAAAATACTGCATTCCAAGAACCTGCAGCCAAGATGAATCCAGTAACTACCGGACCAATGGCTGGCGCAAACATAATAACTAAAGCTAAAATACCGTTAACTGTTCCCAACTTGTTAGGTGGAAAAATAAGCATTGCAACAGTAAACATAAGTGGCAAGATGATCCCGGTTCCGATACCTTGGATCATTCTTCCCACTAATACCATAGCGAAGTTAACTCCGAAGCCTGAAATAAGTGAACCTGCGATAAAGGCACATAAGCCGAAAATAACTAATTTTCTAGTTGAAAACCATCTAGTAAGCAAGCCAGAAAGAGGTAAAACAATACCGATAACAAGCATGTAACCAGTAACTAACCATTGAACTGAACCTTCACCTACATGTAAGGCTTTCATAAGTTGAGGCAAAGCAACATTTAAGGCTGTTTCACTAAACATACCTACAAATGACCCCAACAATAACGGAAGAATTGCGAGCCATGGATTCTTTACATCAACACGAGCTCTCATTCCACTTTTTTGTGTATTACTCATTAAAGAAAATTCCTCCCTTTTTTAGCGACGTTGATCACTATACCAGAAAAACTTCCTCTTCGTAAGTAAAAATTGAATGTAAATGGTTACATTGAAATATCTGGGAAAAAAGCTATTTTTAATCGGTTTTAAACTTTACTCAAACTAAAAATCCTATTAAATTGATGATCTGATCCGTACCGTGTCAAGTAGACAGTTAAAATATATAAAATGAAATTGATTAACCAACCTGTTTATGCAGGCTGGTTTTTCTTTTCTTTGATTTTATCCCACCATTCTTTATAGCGTTTATCTGACACAATTTTATAAGTACTTATATGTTCTGGATCTGCTTTTGCTTCTGCTCTTACTTGACCAGCTGTTTTACCACCAAATCTTTCTTGAGGATCACAGTTGATGTAATAATCTATCGTTTTATCAAATGCATCTTTCATTTCATCATAAGTCTTAACATCTGGATATAGTACATCAAGCATCTCTTTTATTAATCCTTGCCATCCTTCCATTGGACCATTATCAATACAGCGACTAACTCTCGACATTGATTGGGTCATGCCATGGTCTTGTAGTTTTTGTACAAATGGTTTACGGGTAAATTGAAAACCGCGATCGCTATGAAGCATGGCATGACTATCAGGCTCTTTAGCCCAAGCATCGTCTAAGGCGGCCTGCACTAACACTATATCATTACGTCCACTAAGGGCATAGCCAACTGGATATCTATCGTAAAGGTCAAAAATTGTGCAAAGAAATATTTTTTGATCATGGCCAGGAATCTTCTTTTCCGTGATATCTGTGCACCATTTTTGATTAGGCTTGTCGGCATTAAAATCACGTTTAAGCAAATTACCCGCTGTCTCTTCAGGCGTTGACGGCTTATAATGATATTTTTTATTGAAGCGACCTTTGCTCGTTCTAATTCCATTAACGCACATAATACGGGAAACTGTTCTGCGATAAATAATAGGCTCTTCTTCTTTTCGCTGAGCATTTAAAGCCATAGTCATTTTAGGTGAACCAAAAAGGCTATTATTGCTCTTGGCGATTTCTTTGATTTGCTTAAGTATTTTTTGATCACGAATTTCTCTCTTGCTCGGTTTATGATGGAGCCACTTATAATAAGCCGATCTAGCCACTTGAAGAGTCTTACAGATCCAACCAATTGGCCAGTTGCAGTCTTGATGGCATTCCTTGATCAATTGATATATTTTTTGTTTTAAATCATGTCTAAACGCTATTTGTCTTTGTTTTGGTCCAACAACCACTCCCTTTCTAAGTCCTTCACTTTTTTAAAAGTATATTCTCTCTTTGGCTTATTTTTAGCTGTCTTTGTAATTCTTTTACTTGAAGCTGTGTCTTTTCAAGTTCAGATAATTCACTTTGTGGACGTTTGCGGCCACGATTGTCTTTAAGTCCTTCATTTCCTTTGTGCTCATATTTCTTGCACCAATTGTAGACTTGGGCATAGCTGCAGCCGTATTTCTTAGCTGTTTCTTTGTAATTTAAATTATGTTCTCGGCAATACTTAACTATTTTTTCTAGTTCTTGTTGGGTTGTTTTCTTTCTAGTCATCTTGTAAATCTCTGGGGTAGGGTAATAATTTTTAAGTCTTTGATGACTATTATACTTGGAAACCCATTTTTTTAATTGCGTGGAACCTCTCAATCCGTATTTATTAGCTAATTGTTCATAAGAGCCTTGGCCATTTAGGTATGCTTTAATACATTTAAGTTTAAATTCTTTAGTATAACTTTGATTGTGTTTATGTACTTTTAAAGCATCTGAGCCATTTAATTTGAAGGAGTCTATCCATTGATTTACAGTTCTACCAGTAACACCAATTGATTTACCAATTTGTACATATGACAATCCACTATTCAGATATTGCTGGACTGCAGCAAGCTTAACCTCATAGCTAAATTTACTTTTTCTGGACATAAAAAA
>NZ_BALY01000005.1 GCF_000615445.1 Lactobacillus hamsteri DSM 5661 = JCM 6256
CCACCCGACGACAGTTAAATATATTACTCGCACTTCCTTATTTCGTCAAATCTGCTTTTTGTTCGTTTTTTCATCCCTTATTTCTATTTTGTCAAGCAATATGCTCTATAAAACAGTACGTTTTATTAAGTATATTAAAATAAAGCACTTCTATAATTCGTTATACACGAACTTTACGCCTAAAAACTTTTTTGAAAAATTTTATTTATTTCAAAAGCCTTATTTTTAAGCAAAAAAATAGGATCTACTCACTACCCTAGAGTAAATCCTATCAATTAAATTTTACCTTAAATTAAGCTTGGTTGCTTAGTAATCTTCTTCATACCGTTCATGTATGGTACTAAAGCATCAGGAACAGTTACTGAGCCATCTTCGTTTTGGTAGTTTTCCAAAATTGCAGCTACACAACGACCCACAGCTAAACCTGAACCATTCAATGTGTGTGCTAAATGAAGCTTGCCGTTTTCATCACGGTAACGAATTTGAGCACGACGAGCTTGGAAATCAGTACAGTTTGAACAACTTGAGATTTCACGATACTTATCTTGAGCTGGCATCCAAACTTCAAGGTCATAAGTCTTAGCACTAGTAAAGCTGGCATCCCCAGTTGAAAGTGCAACGACATGGTATGGCAAACCTAACTTTTGAAGCAAATGTTCAGCATTATGAGTTAACTTTTCAAGTTGATCCCATGAATCTTCAGGCTTACATACCTTAACCATTTCGACTTTTCTAAATTCGTGCATTCTGATCAAACCACGAGTATCACGACCAGCAGAACCAGCTTCACTTCTAAATGCTGGTGACATAGCAGTTACATTGATTGGCAACTTGTCGCCGTGAATAATTTCATCACGGAAGTAGTTTACCAAAGGAACTTCGGCAGTTGGAATCAAAGTCAAATCACGAGGCTTATCTGGATCGTCATTATCAACAATAGTATAAACGTCTTCGTGGAACTTAGGGAATTGACCTGTGCCTTGCATTGAAGCGTCGTTTACCAAATATGGTGGAATAATTTCGGTATAGCCTTCTTTAGTATTTTCATCTAAGAAGAAGTTAAATACCGCACGTTCTAAAAGCGCACCTGCACCCTTGTAGTAAACAAAACGTGCAGCTGAAACTTTAGATGCGCGATCCCAATCCAAGATATCAAGATCAGTACCAATGTCCCAGTGGGCTTTTGGCTTAAAGTCAAACTTAGTTGGTTCATTCCACTTACGAACTTCTTCGTTATAACTATCATCTGGACCAATTGGATCAGAATCTGCAGGGAAGTTAGGCAAACGAAGCAAAATGTATTCTTGCTTTTCAGTCAAGTCTCTAATTTCACCATCTAAATCCTTGATCTTAGCACTAACTTCACGCATTGACTTAATGGCTTCGCTAGCATCTTCTTTATTACGCTTAGCTTCACCAATCTTCTTTGATACATCGTTACGTTCAGCCTTAAGTTGTTCACTTTGATTCAAAGCTTCACGACGTTTAGCATCAATTTCTACTAATTCATCTAATTGTTCAGGCTTAATCCCACGAGTAGCGAGTTTATCTTTAGCCCAATCAAGATTCTCACGAATCACTTTAATATCTAGCATCGAATAAAACCTCCATACAAAAAGAGCCGACTCATCCTACGATTGGGACGAATCGGCTCTACACGGTTTCGCGGTACCACCCATCTTCAGCTTACAAAGCTGCTCTCATTGATAGACGATAACGGCGTCAAACCGTGCAACTATTAATTGCCCACATTCTTGAAATCTGGAAGCGACATCCGTTCACTCACACCAACCGTGAACTCTCTGAAGTAGTCTTAGGATTTCGTGTTTGAAACTATTTTAAGCCATTCTTCTTTTTTGAGCAAATAATATTTTTCTTTAAATGAAAAAAGATTGGTAACCTGACCATAATCAACATTATATACATATCTAAAGCCTAATCTGCTAAGCAGTTTTTGTGAACGTTCATTATTTTCAAACGTTCCTGCCCAAATCTCTACTTGCTCTTCATTTTCAAAAGCATCCTTAATAATCAAATTTAGAGCTTCAGTCATATAACCATTGCCTTCAAAGTCTTGATCCAGCAAAAAGCCAATTTCTTTTGTCTTAAGAAGACCACTACGCTCGTCCATTCCGCGTTCATAAAGTTCAACCAGACCTATCACTTGTTCATTTTCTTTTAAACAAATGACAAAGCTTCCTTTTCTTAGGACATATTGACCTGCTGCTCTCTTTGCATCTTCAATATTTGTAAGCTGTTCAAATCCCGCCATTTTGTGATAACGCGGATTCTTTCCCCATTTTAATAAAATAGGCGCATCCTCAGTGCGGAAGCGCCGTAAAAATATTCTTTTCCCTGTAAGCATTATTTTCCTATTAAGTTAAAAAGCCATCTTGATCCATAAACCAATCCTAAACTATATGCCGCAATAGTCCATGGTTTACACAAAATGATAATCCAAAAGTAAGTCCAGAATTTCATTTCTGTTAATCCTGCCAATAAGCATAATACATCATCTGGTGCGGCTGGAGCCAAAATACAAATTGCGAAAAACCAATTAAATTTCTTTTGATTTTTCGTCCACTTCATATATTTGTTAAGCGTGTCTTCGGAAATAATATGGAAGATAAAGCTTCGACCATAATAACGAGCTAGGAAAAAATTAATCAATGACCCGATACAAATTCCCACATAGTTATAAATAAATCCCGGAACTGGACCAAAGAATATTACTCCTCCAAGAAGAGAAACACCACCAGGTATAATTGGAATTACTACTTGTACAATTTGAATCAAGACAAAAACTATTGGGCCGATAATTTGTTTGTTAGCCAAATACGCCTTCATTTTTTCTTGATCAGTAAAGATTCCTAATCGATACCAGTAAATAACCAGCAAAATGATAATAATACTACTGATAATAGTCGCATAATTAATCAATTTTCGACTAGTTTTTTCTGACAAATGCATGGTTTGTTTCATCTCCTTTATTAGCATTCTAATTTTAACAAAAAATAGTTGCATTGTGCAGAACTACTCGTTAACTAAACAGACAATTAAACTTTAGGCAAAGTTATTCTGACTTATAATAGGAGTGTTAATAACTTTAATAAAGGGGATTGATTCTATGGCAATCATTAAAAAAGATATTATCTACGACAAAGACAAAAACTTGGCAACAGACATTTACTATCCTAACGACACTTCATCTCATACTAAAATCTTAATCTTTTGGCACGGTGGTGGCTGGTTCCGTGGAAACAAAGAAAGTGTTAAAGCAGTAGGGATTAACTTGGCCAATGCTGGATTCATGACTTTCATTCCTGAATATAGTTTGGCTCCTAACCGTACTTTCCCTAATGCTCATGAAGATGCAGTTAATTTTGTAAAATGGCTTCTAGATTCTGACTATACTGATGAAAATGATGAAGAAAACATCGTCCAAATCGGTGCTAGCGTTGGCGGTACAATGGCAATCTACGTTGCTGGAAAATATGGCTTCCCAACAGTTACCTGGTCAGCTCCAATTGATTATTCTAAATGGATGAAAAATCACGAAGATGTAAAACCATCATATAAAGCGGCTGATGAATTTGGCTATACTGATAGTCATCAAATCGCTAATTCTTTCTATAAGTACTTTGCTCTAACTTATGCTGGTGGCAACATTCCTGCTACTTTGAAAAAAATGGACGCTAAAAACTATGAGTTAAATAATCTCGGTAGTTTAATGATGATTAATTCAGCTGATGAATTAACTCCATTAGATAGTGTCATGGATTTCATTAAATATCTTGCTCAAAATGATCATGAAGTCGAACTTTTAGTAATTAAAGGTCACGGTCATGCGATGGATTATGGAAAAGATTATCTTGATGAATCTCTAGACTTTTTATTCCAAACTATTAAAAGACAAAAATAATTAATATAAACAAAAATCCTGAGTTTTCTCAGGATTTTTCTTTTCTAAATAATTTTATAACCAACAACGGGATTAGCAGGCATATGAGTAAAATCATACGTTGCTAATTTTTCAAAGTCGGTATTGCCGTCAATAATCGTTGTTACACCTTGAGCAAGCATTAAATTCATTTGCTTTTCTTTATTAGGATCTTCAGTAAATGGCACTAAAACAACAGGCTTATGCATAGCGCGCATAAAGCCGATTTCAAATGCGGAACCATCATCAATCATATCCATATCGTACAAAAAGACGCCGCACGTTGCCAAAGAAATACCATTCAAATCATTTTGATATGTACCAACACGCCAAGTCATGCTGCGAATACCGCCAATTTCTGGATTCTTTTCTTCTGGATCAGTAAAACTTTGATCAAAGGGAAAGAAAACATTTGCAACTGTAGGATTTTTAGCTAACAATTCTTTTGCTTTAACGCTACGTTTTCTCTCGGCATCACTGTAAAAAGGTGAGCCTAAATAAATTCTAGCCGTGGGAATTTGAGTAGACATTTTTATTTTTCCTCCAAATTTTTTAATATATATTTTTGGACACTTCATTCTATCATGATAACTATTACAATTTTCATGAAATATGAATGACTAATGCTAGACTAATTATTTGTAAGCGTTTTATAATAGATATGACCAATTCTTTAAAAGGTAAGTACTTATTTATTAAAAAACAAAAAAGAGGTTAATTATGTCAAAATATCAATCAATTAATCCATATAACAACGAAGAATTCGCAAGTTATGACAATCCTACTGAAGAACAAATCGATGAAGCTATCAATTTAGCGCATACGCTTTATAAAAAATGGCGTCACGAAACGCCCGAATCTAGAGCCAAACAACTTCACGAAATTGCTGACGGTTTCCGCAAGCACGAAGATGAAATGGCAAAAATGATGACCCTTGAAATGGGAAAATTACTTAAAGAATCAAAAGAAGAAGTTGAACTTTGTGCCAACATCTGTGAATATTATGCAGAAAAAGGACCTGAGTTATTAAAGCCTGAGCCTCTTGAATCAGATTTAGGCAACGCATATTACCTCAAACAAGCTACAGGAGTTGTTTTAGCATGTGAGCCTTGGAACTTTCCACTTTATCAAGTAATCCGCGTCTTCGCTCCTAATTTCATCGTTGGCAACCCTATCATCTTAAAGCATGCTCATAATGTTCCCGAATCTGCAGCCTTGGCTGACAAAATTATCAGAAGATCTGGAGCACCAGAAGGAAGTTTAATCAATCTTTATCCAAGCTACGACCAACTTGCTACTATTATTCAAGATCCACGCATTCAAGGCGTTGCTTTAACCGGTTCTGAACGTGGTGGTATGGCTGTCGCCGAAGAAGCTGGCAAGAATTTAAAGAAATCAACCATGGAACTTGGCGGTAATGATGCTTTCATCGTATTGGATGATGCCGATCCACAAGTTTTGCGCAACGTCTTAAACGATGCAAGAACTTACAATGACGGTCAAGTATGTACCTCATCTAAACGAATTATTGTTGTTAAATCACGCTATACTGAAGTTCTTGATGATCTTAAAAATACTTTTTCAAATTTAAAAGCTGGCGATCCCCTTGAATCCGACACTACCTTGCCTCCAATGAATTCAGAAAGAGCCAAAGAAAAGTTAGAAGCACAAGTTCAAAAGGGTGTCGATGGTGGAGCCAAGATCTTTTATCAATATCCAGAAATCGATTCAAAAGGTGCCTTCTTTAGACCTACAATTTTAACTGATATTGATGAAAAGAATCCTATTTTTGATACCGAAATGTTTGGTCCTGTTGCCGAAGTATTCTGTGTTGAAGATGAAGACGAAGCAATCGCACTCGCTAATAATTCAAGTTATGGCCTAGGTTCATCTGTAATTAGCAGTGATATCACACATGCGCAAGACGTAGCTGCGCGAATTGAAACGGGAATGACTGTTATCAATGGTCGCTGGATTACTTCTGGTGAATTGCCATTTGGTGGCGTTAAGAAATCTGGCTACGGCCGTGAATTAAGCAACTTGGCTCATGGCATTTGTAAATCAGCATTTAGTAATCGACGTTACTAAAAATAATGAATAATAATATATACATATATGAAAAGAAAGAGATCAAAATAATGATCTCTTTCTTTTTACTTCTCATCAAAACGATGATTCTTGTTGAATAAATTATATCCTGAAAGCCCCGTTGTCATAACGCTTGCTAAAATAAGGAAATATGTTGAAGCACCAACTGACACTGCATAAGTAATCAACTGACTGGTTAATTGCTTAAAGATTCCTGTATTCGCACGAACGGTACTGGACATTTTGAAAACAATATAAATTAAAAATATTGTTTCAATTAATGAAAAAATAAATGAAATCCACTGGCTCTTTTTAGTATTCTTGAAGACGTTATAAATAATAACAATTGGAAATACGATTAAGAGAAGCCAAACAAGATAAAATATCAATGCATATACTACCGTTTGGCCAGATGAAATCAGTCGACCAGCTAGGCTTAATAAAACCTTCGAGATTGACATCTTTTCTGAATAAAAGCTACCAGCAACTGCCGCTCCCGACCCAGAAAACAAAACAACCAAACTAATAAAAGCAGTCAAGACTACCGAAAGTTGAATATAGCTAAATCTGCGTGTTTTAACTTCTTTAACCTTTTCAACACGATCTTCCACCTTGGGATGAGATTCTTGAAATTTTTTGCTTTGCGAACGAAACTTTTGACTATTTTCCTCAACCGAATTAAACAAATGCGATCCTGTTTGATTAATCTGTTCAGTTAAGCGTTGATCGGCTGTATAACGCTCAATTTTATCCGCACGGTCACATACAATAAACAGCCAAACTAGCAATGCTAAGAAAGCAATCCAACCTAATGAGCGTGAAAAACTCATCACAATTAAAAGAAAAACACCCAATAAGAATACAATTGTTGAATTAGTATGAATCCAAGTGATCATTTTTTGAACAACATTATTTTGATTACTTGGCTGACTTTGCTTGTTCTCTTTACGATAAGCCTTGCGACTCACAGGCTTACTATCGGCGTCCTCTTTTACAAAAAAATCTTCCTGATATTTTTTTTAAATTAAAACCACAAGTTGGACAGACCGTGTCTTGCTCTGCAACTTTATGTCCGCAGTTAGGACAAGTATTCATAAACGTCCCCCCTCTACTTATTTATGAATAAATTATATCATTTTACGAAAACAAAAAATCATGTAGCACTAAACTACATGATTTTCGTATTTATTACTTAAGATCTTATTTTAAATTATGCTTTTTATTTTTTCCCCAACTGAAGTCAACACCTTCGTATGTTAACTTAACAGCTGCAGTCAAAGTAATCGGCATAATGAATACTAAGATAAGCAAACCAACAATAACTGTCAAAGCAACTTCGATCAATGTTGGAATACCTGATGGAATCAATGCTGCGAATGTACCACCTAAGATGACCGCGGCTGAAATAACAACCGTACCGATGATACCACATGCCTTTAAGATTCTTTCACTTGGAGTAGAAAGTCCTTCTTCCTTAAGTTCATTGTATCTAGTCATTAAGAAGATACTGTAGTCAACACCTAATGCGATAAGCATGATGAAGCTGAAGAAAGGAGTGTTCCAAGTTAAGAGATCTCTACCAAGAACAGCCTTAACGATCCATTGGTTAATTGAAAGTGAGCAGAAGTATGCAATGAGCAAAGTACCCAAGATGTAAACAGGTTGAAGAAGTGAACGAGTTACGAACATCAAGGCAATTCCGATACCAACTAACATGATAGCAGCAGTTCTTACAAAGTCGCCGCTGGCAACATTCTTAGTATCTTCAATCTTAGAACTTTGTCCGCCCATAGCTACAGTGGCATTCTTAAGGGCTGTACCTTGAAGTGACTTCTTAGCCATTGCGCTAAGTTCTTGTGAACGCTTAGTTGCTTCAGTAGCACTTGGGTTTGAATCAAAGACAACGATCAACATTGCTGACTTCTTATCTGGGCTAAGGTAAACATCAATTGACTTTTGGAACATTTCATTCTTGATGAATTCCTTAGGAATGTAGAAGGTGTTAGCAGCTGCTGAAGATTGCAAGCCTTGCAAGTATGCTCCACCTTGGCCTAAACCGTTGTTAGCTTCATCTAAACCATTTGTGATCTTAGGCATGCTTGAAGCAAGACGACCGGCACCTGAACTAAGTTGACCAGCACCTGAGTTAAGTTGGCCAACACCGTTAGCCAATTGACTTGCACCTGAAGCGCCTTGAGCAAGTCCGCTGTTAAGTTGACCGGCACCGTTACTCAATGTACCTAAGCCTGAGCTAAGTTGGCCGGCACCTGAGTTAAGACGGCCAACACCATTACTTAAAGTACCAAGACCTGAGTTAAGTTGAGCCGCACCTGAGCCTAAGCTACTTGCACCGTTGCTTAATGTGCCTAAACCATTGTAAAGTTGGCCAGCACCTGAACTAAGTCTGTTAGCTCCATTCTGCAAGCGTTGAGCGCCTGCTACACCTTGTTGAGCTGCAGATTGAACTTGAGTTAAACCTGAACTTAATTGGTTAAGAGCAGTTGCTGCACCTGGCAAAGCTTGGTTAGAAGCTGTAGCTAATTGGTTAACAGCAGTCTTTAATTGACCAATTTGTGCAAGAGATGATTGTAATGCATTGGTATCTACACTTGGCATGGAAGCTGAAGATGAGTTCGATACAGAACCCATTGCAGATTCAAATGCTTTAGTTGCTGCTGCGGCAGCCTTTTGTTGATCTTCGGCTGATAAACCACTTGATGCTAAAGAAGATTCTAAAGTTGATTTATATGTTGCCGCCGCCTTTGAAGCGGATGATTGTTGAGCCTGCTTAATACTATCTTCAAGTTTAGATAAACTTGCAAGCATTGATTGGTATTGATTTACATCAATACCACTAACTTGTTGATTTAATTGTTGAATACCACTATTAATTTGTGGCAAAGCAGTTTGAAGTTGAGCAAGTTGAGCTTTATTAGCACCACTCATTTGAGTAGACAATTGATTGTTCAATTGGTTCAAACCGTTAACCAATTGTTGAGTACCAGTTGCTAAACTTTGAGATCCAGTTCTTAAAGTTCCGGCACCATTTTGCAATCTATTAGCTCCACTTACTAATGAGCTTGTTCCACTTTCTAAACGACCAGCACCTGTTTGAAGACGGTTAACGCCACTTACCAAAGTTCCTGTACCATTTTGAAGTTGGTTAGCACCAGCTTGCAAACGTTGAGCACCACTTTGAAGACGGCCCGCACCAGCTTGTAATCTTACAGTTCCGCTTTGTAATTGGTCAGCACCGCTTTGCAATCTGCCAGTTCCATCTTGAAGCTGTTCAGCACCACTTTGCAATTGTTGAGCACCAGTTGTAGCCTTTTGACTACCCTTGCTCAATTTACCTAAACCTGAACGAACTTGATCAACACCATCGTTAACTGTACCTAATTGGTTGTTTACGTAAAGTTGATCAATAGGTTCACCGTAAGGTTGAGTTACAGAAGTAGCAAATGAAACATCCTTAGATGCTTGAAGTTGCTTGGTTAATTGATCAATCAACTTCAAATTCTTTTCGTTATCTAAACGGTGATTACTCTTAATGTATAAGTATGATGGTTCAGCCATACCTTCAGAGAAGTGCTTTTGAACCACAAGAAGACCTTGTTTAGCTGGAACGCTATCAGCAATTTCATCAGTATCATCATAGTTAAGTTTTCCATTGTACATTAACATGAATGGAATCACTACAACTGCTAAAACAACCAAATAAATAATTGGATGCTTTAAAGTACTTGATGAAATACCATGCCATAACTTGTTTTCGCTTTCGCCGTTAAATTCCTTAACTGGCCAAAACATCTTCTTACCAAGAACAGCCATAAAGAATGGGTTCAAAGTCAAAAGAACAACTAACAAGGTGGCAACACCAACAGCAACACCAACGGCTGATTGGTAAACAGAGAACTTAGCTAAACTTAATGCAGTAAATCCGATTAAGATTGATGAACCTGAGTAAAGAATGGTCTTACCAGCATTACGCAATGCATCATGCATGGCCTTATATTTATCCATTCCTTTCCCCAGATTCTCTTTAAACTTGTCATACAGCAGGATGTTGTAGTCCGTTCCGATACCAAATAGAACGATAACCATAAATACCTGAGTAAAGTTTGAGAATGGGAAGTTCGCATGTTGAACTAAGTTTGTAACGATTGAGAATGATGTCAAGAATGACACACCAACTGTAAGCAATGAAATAAGTGGAACAATTGGTGATCTAAACACAATAATCAATACAATAAAGATGAAGACAACAGTAATTGCTTCTGTCTTCTTAATACCTTCTTGAATAGATTGTGAGAAGGCATTTTGCAAAATATCCGCACCAGTTACATAAGTACGAACGCCTTGCGTTTTAGCAGCATTACGGATTTGCGTTTCAACATCCCCAATACGACGATCTTCATTTCCGTCCTTCTTAGAAATGTTTAATTGCATTAACCACGTTGTGCCATCTTTTGATTGAAGCTTCTTACGCGTTGCAACATTGGAATCTGGTGCCAAAACATCAGTAATTCCATATTTACTCTTATTATTTTGGAATTTGTCGACTGTGTTATTAATCGCAGCCTTATCAGCATCAGTTAACTTACCGTGTTCCTTATTAAAAACGATCGCAACTTCATAGGTATTCTTTTTCTTTTTACCCCAATCATTTTGGATCGTTTGAGCAACTTCACTCTGGACGTTGCTTGGTAGTGAAATCGTTGAGTGTTCACTAGTTAATTGGCTAACATTCGGTAAAGCAATAACTGAGATGAGCAAAATTAAAATCCATGCGATCAGTGAGAAAACATGGTTTTTTAAAAACTTTTGCACTTCAACTTTCCTCCTAATCCTTACTCTTACTGCAGAACAGCTACTGGTCTAACTAAGCGCAAAATCATTTTATGATAATTTTCATTAGCTTCATTTTTGCTTTCTGATGCAAAAGCAGTTGATTTATCTAAGAAAACATAGCCTAAAACAGCGCCTACTAAGGCATGAGATGAAATGGCATCATTTTTCTTTAAATTCAACTTTTCGCCCAAAGCAAAAATGTTGGATATCTCTTGATTAATGGCATCATCTTTAGTGTATTCATTCAAGTGATAAAGAATACTGGACAATGTAGCATCATTTAAAACAAAGTTCCGTGTCACATCTGCAAAGGTCAATAAAGCATCCTGACCGGAAAGCCCCATCAAACTATCAACCAACTTGCCATGCAAAACCTTGATCCGGCTTGCACCAACTAAAGAAAGAAGCTGCTTGCGACCCGAAACATAATGATAAAGCGATTGTGAACGAACGCCTAAAGCTTTAGCCAAATTAGGCATTGTTGTTTCAGACAAACCTTTTTCACTAATTAATTCAATGGCTTTATCGATTACCTTGTTTAAATCAAGAGTTCTTTTTTGTGCCATTTGCATCCCTCCCTTTTCATAGCATGATAATAATATATCACTACAGAATGAAGATTACAATCTACAAAGTGTAAATTAGCAAAAATAAATGCAAAAAAATAAGATTATGCGCTTACATAATCTTATTTTCCTAATTAATGTTTATTTACCCATGTTTCAATGGTTTTACCCAACTTGGCAAAATTCTTATCGGTATTGCACCAAACTGACATACAGTATGAATGACCTCGATTTTGAACAATAGCAAACGCTGAATTGTCATCTCCAATACCATAAGAAGTACCTGAAATTTTGCTAGTCAATTTATTCTTTTGACCATGCATTGTACCTAAAACAGTGTAGGCATGTTGTCGCTTCAAGACGCGACCTTGATACAGCCCTTTAAGCGTGGCATCTAAATCATTGGCCGTAGTATGCCCAACAGGATCAGATGAAAACTTACCGACAATTTCAGTTTGATCTGCACCGAACTCATGAGCAACTTGATTTACGTATTTTTTACCAACTTTTCTAAGTAAGGCATTTGCAGCAGTTTTATTGCCGCGCATCATTGCTTGACGCAAATATGCAATACCATAAGCCATATTAAGTTGGAGCATTTGCTCACCCTTAACAAGATCAGATTTTTTAATCTTGATTGCAGTTTTGCGTCCTATTTTCCCACTTTGAGCTTTTTTATAAAGTGCTAAAAGCAAGTAAAGCTTCATCGTACCATTAGCATTCTGAACTCGTTTACTGTTGCCCAAACGCACATATTTAGATGAATTATTCAAATCTTGAAAGGCAACCTGATAAGTATTATCTTTGCCCATTACACTTTGAATCTTCTTAGCTAATTTCTTTTGGCTGCCTTTTTCCACAGTGACATTTGTAGCATATTCAGTTGAAGTGATTTTAGGAGCTTGAGGTTCTTTAATAGGTGCCTTCTTTTGCTTTTGACTTGTTTTAGGCTCAACAACCTTCAATTCAGAATTTTCAACACGGTGCATGTTAGATGTATAAAGTACAAAAGCAAGGATCGTTACAAAAAGAGAACGAATAAATATTTTATTTTTCATAATAGCCTCAATCTAGAAGAAATGGTGCTTTCGCATCAAAATTACTAGCCAAATCATTAGCGCTACAGTAATAATTGTTACCATAATCCAGTCAAACGAACTATGCAACATCGGCAAAGACACGTTCATTCCATAAAATCCCGTCATAATAGTAGGAACTGTAAGTACTAATGACCAAACCGTCAAGAATTGCATAGTATCGTTCAAGTTATTATTCATCATATTGTTCGATGTAGCAGACAAAGTTTTTGTAACTTGTTGAGAAATCTGAATCATTTCTGCAGACTGGTTTGATTCAATTAAAACATCGTCTAAGCGTTCACGCGCAGTCTTAGTAAATTCTAATTTAGAATGATCCAAACTATGAAGCATGATTAAATCAGTCTGAATAGAACTAGAAAGATAAACCAAACTTTTTTCAATATTAGAAAGTTCAACTAAATCTTTGTTGTTAATATCATCAGAAAGTTTTTGATCCAAACTATTTCTTTCTACATCAAGCTGCGTTACTGCCCGCTGGAAGTATTGAGATGCATAAAGCAAAAAAATCATCAAAAGTTCAGTAACATCTTTAGCCTCAGAAAGACGATGGCGCATTTGTTCATCATTAAACTCATCAAAGACATAACTAGTTGATTCTGTATGGAAAGTAAAAACATTTTCTCCAACCACCAAAAGCGTAATTGGGTGGGATGTAAAGTGCTTAATTGAATTAGTTGGCCAAATTGGCACATCATAAACCAACAAGTGACTATGCGTATGAACGTCATAATCGTAGTGCGGACGTTCGTGACGGTCGGAAATATATGAAATAATATCCGGCGTAAAGTTAAACTCATCCTGTAATTTATTACTGTCCTGTTCACTTAAGTTGCTGATATCATACCATTTGTATTTTGTTTCAATGGGGAAATTTTGTTGCCTAATCAACTAGCCTCACCTCTGCACAATTATTTTCAATATTCACTCTACTATCTTATCATTTTCAGGACATTAAAAAACAGACCTAATAGGTCTGTTTTTCTAAAGCTTAATTAAATTGATATTTAGTTTTATTGCTTCCAAGCAGCATCAAACTTAGATTTACCAGTATTAATTGCATTATTAACATTTTGGTTCTTTTGTGCAGCTGCAAGGATAGTTTGCATAATATTGCTCAATTGACTAAATGCAGCGTTTGAGTTCTTAGCAACTGGAACACTGTACAAGTTCTTCATTGAATCTTCAAGTTTAGCAGGAAGCTTAATGTCCTTGTTTGACTTGTATTCTTCTGAATCAATTGCAGCATTGTTTACAGGAATGTAACCAGTAGCGTTAGCCCACTTAATTTGGCTTGACTTAGATACTAAGAACTTAATGTACTTAAATGCTGCTGCCTTTTGTTCTGCAGTGGCATGATTGAACATGTAAATGTCAGTACCTTGTTCCATAGTGTACTTGCCTGGACGAGGAGCAACATCGTAAGTAAACTTATCGCCTACACCTTGCTTAACAAAGCCTTCACCTGCAGAAGTTCCGATAAACATAGCAACTTTTTCGTTAGCAAATGGGCCTGATAAGTAGTGTTCTGAACCAGCTACTCTGAAGTAACCCTTCTTAATACCGTCTGCATAGTAGTTAATAACTTTCTTTGAAGTTGAACCGCTAAAGTTAATCTTGTTAGTAAAGTCAACGCCGTTGTTCTTCATACCAATTACGTAGTAGTTTGGAAGTGAATCAAAGCCGGCACCAACAACCTTATGATTACTCTTCTTGTAAATAGTTTCTGAAACTTGCTTAAGTTCATCCATGGTAGTAGGAACTTTCTTAATACCATATTTCTTAAACATGTCCTTGTTGTAAGTAAGAGTTTCGATTGACTTGTTAAATGGAATACCATATTGAGTTCCCTTAATCTTAGCACCGTCTAACAATTCAGTTCTAAGGTCTGAAGCTTTAGCACTGCCCCAACCAACATTCTTATTGTTAATGTATGGTGTCAAGTTAACAAGCATCTTGTTTTGTGCAGCATTCCAAAGCCAATCTGGGTAAGCTTGCGTAATAGTAGGCAAGTTATTTGGTGATTGCAAAGTAGAATTGATCTTAGCTTGCAAATCATTGTATGCGCCTTGGTTTTCAAGCTTAACAGTGATCTTAGGATTTTCTTTTTCGAATTCCTTAGTCAATTCTTTCAAAGTTGATTGTTGCACACCAACCATACCATGCCAGAAAACAACATTAGTTTTCTTGGTAATCTTTGATGGAATCTTCTCAGAACTTGAAGAAGAATTGCTGCCATTTGAACAAGCTGCAGTTCCAATCAAAGCTAAACCAGCAACAGCTGCCATAGCAAGTTTCTTAGTAAACTTCATTTGGATATATCCTCCCAAAAATAAAAACTAAATAACAATTTTTTGATTCAACTAAAGCGTGACAACTTGACCACGTTTAGGTAAAATCCGCTCACCATATGGGTTCTCTTCCAACTCAGGATGCAATGTGTGCACCGGAACTAAAATAGCTGGCTGAACCTCTGAAATAATTTGCTTGAGTTCTTTTTCATCGGCATGTCCTGAACAGCGCAATGCTTTAAACTCAATATCATGTTTAGCAAAATTTTCTACAAAAGGCTTATATGCCGGATCAAAATCACCTAATGGTTCAGCATTAGAGTGAATATATAAACCGCCCTTTTGTAAGGAATCACAATCGCCGACTGTTTGCCAAAGGTATTTGTGATCATCATCAAGCAAGTCACTATAGGCGATTTCTAGCTCCGGCTTTAGATCCGCAAACTTCCCTTCCCCTGGCAAGTAATAGTAAGGATAATCCTCATTCAAACTCTCTTTAATTAAATGCGCTCTTTGAGCATGAAGAACCACTTTACGTGGTGAATCAGAAATAATTCTGAGCAAACGTTCAACATTCGTTGGATAAGTATTAAAAGTAATTTGACGTTTAGGGTTGTCATTTTGCAAACGCACAACCTCTTCTGTCAATTCTACTTCATTTTTAATTCCTGTAAACTCTTCGCTTTGTTCTTCATTCTTGCGTTCTGGCCAAGAAACTCCTGTCCCTTCAATGATAAACATATCGCTGCCTTTAGCAGCTGCCAAGAATTCATGAACCCAATCTGGATGATAACCATGAAGACGAACATCCCCAGTAAAAGAAATCTTCTTATCAGGCGTTTTAACGATCAAGCCTGTAGCACCATATGCATCATGATCGCTTGGCCAAACTTCCATGGTAATATCACCAACTTGGATCGGCTTTTTGTATTCCGCAGAAATAATCGGACGCGTATAACCTTTTTCGTGACCTGCGGCCGGAAGAAGAAAATCGCCTTTTTCATTTAAAGCAAGAAGCAAATGTGCCGTAATAGGTCCCGCATAAAGCGGAATTTCTGGGGCAAGCAAGTTCAACGCCTTACTGTGATCCAAGTGAAGGTGGGAAATGAAGGCTGCGGCATGTTCCCAGCGCTTAGTATCAATTTCTTTTCCTGTTACTTTAGGATCATAAAAATTAGGAACATCACCAATCAACTTATATTTGATTAAAGTATCATAGTCTTCATCATCCATGCTTAAACCAAGTTCTGGACGATAAACTTCACCTAAGTCAAACAAAATATGTGACTTATTATAGGCTACTTCAATCATCGGACCGCCAATAGTGGTCAAGCCGTTATAAAAAGTTACGGTTGTTTTATCCTTTAAGGTCATTGCGAACTACTCCTCGAATAATTTGTTTTCTAAAAATGAAGTACAAAATCAAAATTGGTAAAACAGTCAACGTTGCAGCCGCAAGCTGTAATTCTGTTTCACTACCAGCATCAGATGCAAATGCTGTCAAACCATTGTTCAACAATCTCATGCTATCTTCGTTGGTTACCAATAATGGCCATAAGAATGAATTCCAACCAGAAATAAAGCTAAGAAGTCCTACAGTGAATAATCCACCTTTTGACATTGGTACCAAAATACGCCAAATATATTCCCAGTCGCTAGCTCCATTAATTTTGGCTGCTTTATAAATTGTTTCTGAAATTGAGCCAAAGTAGCTTTGAAGATAGTACATGTAGAAAATTGAAGTTAAGAAAGGCAATACCAAACCAATGTATGTATTAAGTAAACCTAATCTAGCAATAGTGTTGTAGTTTGTAAAGATAATTGCTTCACCAGGAACCATCAACAATGAAAGTAAAATTCCTTGAATAATTCCTTTGCCTTTAAACTTTAAATTAACCATTGCAAACGCACCAAGCAACGCGTTAAACAAACTAACAATAGTTGTTACGCTTGCAGTGATAAATGTGTTTAAAAAGTACCGAGCAAACGGTGCTTGTGCAAAGACTCTTGAAAAGTTGCCCCATTGTGGATTTTTAGGAATTAAAGTTGGTGGGATCTTAGTCGTTTCTTGGAAAGTCATAAGTCCACCCAAAATCATGTAAACGAATGGGAAGATGGTAATAATTGCGAAAATCACCAAGATTACATAAGCAATTAATGTGCCCCATCGAATTTTCTTCATTTTTTACCGTCCTCCAATCTTCTTCATCATCTTGCGTTGCAAGAAAGTTACAAACAAAATGATGATAAACAATACAACTGTCGCAGCCATAGCCACACCAGGAGTTCCTACAATTTGGAATTTGTTATAAATGTAGAACACTGCTGTTGTTGCAGAGTTTCCGACTCCGGCTTGACCATTGAACAAAGCATATACAGAAGTATAAATCTTGAAGGCAGCAATGATATTCATTGTAAGCAAGAAAGCGATGGTTGGTACAAGTTGCGGCATAGTGATTCGCCAAAACTTTTCTGTTCCTGTAGCGCCGTACATATCAGCAATTGTGTAGTAATTAGGATCGATATTTCTAAGCGCACCCATCAAAATAACAATGTTAAATGCCAAGCTTGTCCATACCCCAAAGATAATAATTGTTGTAAGTGACATCGCTGGATCATCAATCCAGTTAGGGGCAGGCAAATGCATTGCTCTTAAAATGAAATTAAGCATACCGTATTCACCGTTAAAGATATAACGGAATACGATACCGATCGCAATCGTACTTGTTACGTATGGCATAAAGAATGTAGTTTCAAATAAAGCTTTATTTTTAACTTTACTGAAAATAAACCACGCAAGCATGATTGAAATTGCTAATGCTACAGGCACTGAAATCAATGCATACAAAATCGTGTTTCTAATAGCGAGCCAAAATTCTGGATCTTTAAATATATATTGATAGTTGCTAAAACCTGACCATGAAAGATTAATCAAAGAACCACTTTGAAAACTCATGATAAAGGCACGAATAATTGGCCAAATACTAAAGAAAGAAACAAAGATAATGGTTGGCGCTAAAAAGAGCCAGGCTTTCTTTTGATTAGTCTTCATTAGTAAACACGCTCTCCTTCCGGAGTGAAGATAAATACGCGATCAAGACGCATCTTAAGTTTAATATCATCATTAGGCTTAATTGGAGTTTCTAAGTTAACCAATGAACGAGCTTGAACGCCATCATGGGTAAACTTCAAAATTCTTTCACGACCAATTAATTCCACATCATCAACGTGAGCGGAAACGTGTCCATCTTCATTTGGCAAAATATTTTCTGGACGAACAGACAATACATATTCGCCATCTTTTAATTCACGCTTGAAACGATTTTGGTCCAAATCACTAACACTAATTTCAAAGTCTGAAGCCTTAATCTTGCCGTCAGCAACTTTAACTTTAAAGTTATCAATTACCGGATTACCGACAAAGTTGGCAACAAAATAGTTATTTGGTTCAAGGTAGAAGTTTTGACCAAGATCATCTTGTTGAATCACACCATTATTGAAGAGGATAATCTTATCACCGATTGATAAAGCTTCTTCTTGATCGTGAGTAACAAATAAAGTCGTAATACCCACTTCTTTAACCAATGAACGGATTTCTTCACGAATCTTTAAACGAAGACGTGCATCCAAGTTACTTAATGGTTCATCCATAAGCAAAATCTTAGGTTGCTGAACCAAAGCACGAGCGATAGCTACACGTTGTTGTTGACCACCAGATAATTGACCTGGCTTTTGATCAGCCAATTCCATGATTTGCGTAGTCTTCATGTACTTTTCAGCAATCGCCTTCGCCTTATCCTTGGCAATCTTGTGCTTTCCAACAGTCAATGGAAACATTACGTTTTGCAAAACCGTCATATGTGGATACAATGCATAGTTTTGGAAAACGTAACCAATTTGACGGTCCTTAGGTTCAGTATTTACCACAGATTTGCCATCAAATAAAATGTCGCCGCTTGTTGGATTAAGCAAGCCAGCAAGCATGTTTAAAATAGTAGTTTTTCCACATCCTGAAGGTCCGAGTAAGCAGACAAGGTCACCCTTTTTTACGGAAAAGCTAACATTCTTGATAGCTTCATGACCATTGTCATATACCTTCTTTAAATTTTTAACTTCGACAAACTTTTCGTCATTCATAGATTTATACACCACAATATCTTGATAAAATTTCTAAATTTTCTCTATTAATTCTATGATATTAACGAAAAAATCACAAATAATTCTGAGTAAAAAATTCGTAGTTTTCGAATTCTTAATCAAAATTTTTAATAGTTTTTTCTTATTTATTAGTTATTTTCTTAACAATATAGCCAAATATGAACCATAAATTCGCTTATACTAGATATTGTACTTCATTTAACTTTTAAAGTTTTTTTATAGGAAAAATTCCCGAACAATCTCTAAATATTATTCATATTATAAGTTGTCACCGCGTTCGAATTGATACTTAGAGCTATTGAGAGCTTGACGAACCAAATCGCTCATTAAAGCCTTAGTCTTCTTAGTAATTTCATCGGCGGTCTTTTCATTGGCTTCAGTCAAGAATTTAGTCAATTCTTCGCCCTTCATATCCTTTGCCTTAGCATCAGTTTCATCAACATGACCAATTCCACAGGCTTGGCAATCATCACGATAAGCATTTACTTGGTAAATGTATTGGTGATAACGTGGTTCAACCAAAACTTGCAAAGTCTTGTACATCCAGTAAGCACTGTGATCAGGATCAACAGTGTGTTCAGCTAGCTTGTAGTTTTCTGGCGTATCTTCAATATTAGTGTAGAAAGGAACATATGGAGAATATGCGTAAAAGCCCATGTTTACCCATTGAATACCAGCCATTTCCTTTGGAACATCATTTCTAATTTGCAAAATACTTGATTCTTGATTTCTATCCAAAGCAATTGAACGGAACTTCTTTTGATCCTTTTCATCACCTGATGAGAAAGTATCCATTGGATCATATGGCGTACCGTTGTAGTGACTTGTCAAAAACTTTTGCACATCTTCAACGCCAATTTTCTTTTCAGGAACACGAGTAAATGGCATTTCTTGACTAGTTGGATCTTGTTCAATGCTTGGATTAAACAATTTTTGACCATACCAAGTACGTGGAGTGTTGTAAAATGCGTCAGCTTCGTCCTTTGTTCCAAAAATATCACGGAAGTTAAAGCTGCCATCTTGAGCAGGATTTAAATGATGCTTTTCAACAAAATCACGAATTGTTGAAGCATACATAAAGTTATCAGGATCATCAAAATCAATATTTTGAATAACCATAATATTGGGACAAATTGCGTATGAATCATCAGGAATACGTGCAGCAACCCATTGGTGGCCGGCAGCAGTTTCAAAATACCAAACTTCATCATGATCAGAAAATGCAATTCCGTTGGTTTCGCCTGTACCATACTTTTCAATCAATTCACCAAGACGCTTTACACCTTCACGAGCAGTCTTAACGAATGGCAAAACGAGGTAAAGCATAGAATCTTCATCAATACCATTTTCTACCAAAGGATCATGACCAAGACAACGCGCATTAGTTGCTTCAGTTTCAGTTGCCGACATAGCAACGTTATATTCGTTGATTCCTTGTTCATCCCAACGGCCTTCGCTGTCATCAGCTGTTGGAGCTGCTGTATAACGACAACCATCGCCGGTTAAATGCATCTTAAAGCCGTTATACTTGGAAACGTAATCTTCATCATAATGACGAGCTTTATTAACAACAAATAATTTTTCGTTAATACCACCGTAACCGTCTTCGTCACGAGCAATCATGGTTGAGCCATCGATTGAAGCATTTTTACCAACAAGCATCGCGGTACAATTATCTTTTTTCATAAACGTACTTCCTTTTTAATAATTTACAAAATCATTTTAACTCTATTTTACTATTCATTAACACGCATTTGGCGATCTATGCTTGCACGGCCATTATTATAGTTAAAAACATAACCTGGTTGTACGTTAAACAGATAGACATTGAAGTCTAAGCCGCCATCTGTGGAAATAGCTTGTAAGTTTATCCCGCGCGCCATTAGCTCATTGCCCCTAAAAATTGGCGTTGCTTGATAAATTACTTTTTTATTTTGACGCAAAGCTTTTCTGACTTTGCTTTCAAAAATAGTTTGAATTCGCTGATTAGAAAAGGCTGACTGTGTAAACAAGTTTTTAGGATTGTTTTGATCACCGGATTGATTATGAGGGTTGTAATTACCGTTTTGATCAATACCCGCTGAAACTGAATAAGCAATCAAATGGCCGCGATTATAAATTTGCGTACCGTTACGACGGTTGTAATGCCAAGCCGTTGGTTCAACGAATTGACGAACGCGCAAGCTATCATTGGCCACGTTTCTTTTTTCTAGAAAGCCAGTATTAGAGCGAGATGTTCTGTTCAAGCTATCAAGATTGGAATAAATTACGCGATTAACCTTCCAAGCGTTTTTAATCAAAGTCGACTTATCATGGTTAACAACAATATAAGCTTGTCCGCCACTCTTAAAATTTAACTTTGATAATTTATCATAATCTGATTTAGACAAGCCACCATAAGCTTTTTGAGCCACTGACGCCTTATTAATGGTATTTGTCACTGCAGATTGTCCTGTTAAATTATCAACTAACTTTTTACCGGCATTTTCAGAATTGTCACCAGAAAACATATTCCAAATGACTAAAACAATTACAACTAAAACCGAAGCCCAACCGCCTGTTTTAGCTTTGCTTCGTTTGCGATATTTGCGTGCCATAAAAATTCTCCCTTTAATTTGTACTTTACAAGTTTACCTTCTCAAACATTTGTTTGCAACAAAAAAAGAATGCAAATTGCATTCTTTTTTCTTTATTAAATTTAACTGCGTGCCCAATTATCAAGCATATTCAAAAAGAAACTTTCAGAAAGTCTCTTAATTTCGGCACCATTTTTATTCAAATCTTTAGCTTCATTCCAATCAGGATTGTTACGTCTAAAGAAATCATGATCGCCCATAATTAAATAATTGGTTGTGGCTTCTACATTATCTTGATAGTCGCCACCCATGTTGTTGATCATCTTCGCAGCATCATTTTCATCCATATGAATATGACCAGAAAAAGCAATATTTTTAGAATTAACCGGATTACGGAACCCTAATTGCCAAGCTTCAAGCTGACCAGCTGTCAGATCGAGATTTTTAACCTTGCTTTGCGCATTAGCCAACAAATCATCTGTAAAGTTTTGACGAAAATCTTCATAAACCTTTTTAGTATCAATTGAATCATCTAATCCGCGGTGTTGCTCAACTTGCGCAATTCCGGCACGCTGCATGCAGTCAATTAAACGATTATGACGTTCATGAGGATAATATGCTCTGGCCAAACGTAACACATCAACATAATCATTGCTTAGCTCTGGCAACTTGTATTTTTTAGCCAAATCATAAACAAAATTCAAATCAAAATTGACGTTATAGCCAATAATTACATCATCACCAATAAAGTTGCGAAAATCGTGGATGGCCTCGTCAACCGGAACACCTTCATTGATAATCTTTTCTTCGGTGATTCCATTCAATTTAGTAATAAAAGCCGGCACCTTATTGGATTTTTCATAAGCAACCAAATGGCTATATTGATCAACGATTTCACCATTGCGAACCTTAATCCCGCCAAGTTCGGTAACACGATTGCGATACGGGCTCAAACCTGTCGTTTCAATATCGATTAAAGTATAGTCGTCTAAAAATTCTGGGCGCTCTGCACCTTTATGACGCAATTTATCTTGAGCGCCAGGAACTTGCAAAACTCCATTTTTAACTACAATGCTCATAAATCACCTATAATTTTACTTACTCAATTCTTCCATTAATTTGTGAGAGTTGCTGTCAGAAGCATAACTACGCTTTTGCAAATCATCCGGCATATCGTCTTCTTCAAGATCGGCTGCAATATATTTCCAGTTAGGGAATTGCTCAACAAGCTTAACCATTGGATCAAGGAGCTGAGGGCTGGTTTCGTCAACGCCAAGCTCCAAGACAACAACGTTTTTATCTTCATTGCCGGTTAAGAACCAACGAAAACGCGTATTAGCATCCGTATCTGGGAAAAAGTGCGCATTAAGTGGCATGTGAAGTTCCATTTCACTATTGCAGACATTACATTTAGGCACCATTTCCTCAGTAACTTGACCATTTTTTTCAGCTTCAACGAATTGACGAACAATTTCACGATCATCCTTTTGACCATGATTTATGCCACTTGAACATTGCATTTTTGTCCAATCGCCAAAAGCATTAAAAATTCGATTTTCATTAAAACCGGCACCTTCAAAAAAGTGACCAAATGTACTCGTTGCAACAAAATATTGTTTATCCTTAAGCAAAGCTTTTAAAGCAAGCATCGTTTCGCTAGGTTCATACTCTAAAGAATACTCATTAATCAATTGACTCCAAAAAGCCCATTGTTCAGCCCAAGAATCAAACTTCTTGCCAAGAGCATCCCCAATCGTATGAACATCATACTTGTCAGCAATCTTGCCAAATTGATCATCAAAATTTTCTTCGCTTAAAATGTCTAAGCCCTCTTCGCGGGCCATGCCATTACCTGCAGTTACGATAACCGCATCAGCATCTTTTAGCCATTTTTTTGCATCAGTTAAATTTGCCATTTAAATCTCTTTTCTACTTTTTCGAATAGCCAGTAAAGCGTAATTGACCATTAATGTATTCGCCTAAAAAGATATCGCCGATACCATTATAACCCGCTCTCTCAATTTCTTGCTCAAGCCAGGATTCATCTTTATGAATTAAATCTAAAACGTCCTCGTTAGCTTGACCATCACTGATGATTGGAAAACGAATATTGGCTTCATCATTTTCGATCACTGTTAATTGACCATTTTGTTCAAAAATACAATTTTTAACTTTTTCAACTGAATAGATCCCACGACTGCGTAATCTAAACATTAATTCATTTGCCGAAATTCCGGCCCGCATACAATTTTCAACCAAAACATGCCCGTTTTTGATTACCTGCACAGGCTTGCCATCAATTATATTACGCAACCAATTATTGTGATCACGTGCAAATTTTAAAATAAAGACAACCAAAGTCCAAATGATCAAGCGCCGTAGTTAGTGCTTAATTGCTTTTGCCAAAAACGTTGATTTGAATAATTAAAGTTAAAATACCCAAAACAAATTTAATGAACAATTGTGTGTAATCTAACTGCATCTAATTTTTCACCTCAACTTTATGATCAATTACATGAGCTTCTGTTAACGTATAAGTATTATTATCTTCATTTAAGTTAAGCTGATAATCTTTATTTTCTGAATCAATACGCACAATCATTCCATCGACAAGAATTGTGTTATTCACCATAACATCTGAGTCCTTCACACCAGCATCTTTAGCAACAGATTTTTTGAAAGGTACGATTTGCGTAGCTTGCGATTTCTGGGTTGTAATTTTCTGATATTTTTCATATTGCGTTCCCGCAAATAAAAGCAAGAAAAGAAGCGCGATAATTCCTAAATCTCGATAGCGCGTAGCAAAACGATTACGTAAATACAAAATTGCGAAAATAATCATTGCTACCGCCGCAACTAGCATCAAGATATATAAAATTGCTTTATTGCTATTTTTATTGTTTTCAATGTATTTTAACGTATAGAAAGTCATTTTTACCTCTTAAGTGGCGTTTCATCACGATTATCATCCATCTCAAGATGTGTTGTGACAATTTCAGTTAAAGTTTTAGCAAGCAAAACCATATTTTCAACTGTAACGTACTCATAACGGCCATGGAAATTGGCTCCGCCGTTAAAAAGATTTGGTGTTGGAATACCTTTTTCGCTAATAAAATCGCCGTCCGTTCCGCCACGGAAAGGAATGTGATGAACTTTTAAGTCCATTTTTTCATAAGCATAATGAACCAAGTTAACAACATAAGGATTTTTCTTAATCAAGTCACCAGGTGAACGATATTGATCGTGCATTTCAAGCGTTACGCGATTATCGCCATATTTATCATTCAACTTTTCGGCTAAATCTTTAACTAACTTTTTCATCTTAAGATAATGATCTGTATCAAAATCACGAATAATCAAATTAATCTCGGCATGATCAACGTTGCCATTGTTAGAAAGAACTAAAATGTAGCCTTGATAATCTTTGCTTTTTTCTGGAACAAAATCTTTTGGCAAGCCATTTATGAATTCATTTGCCATAAGCGAAGCATTAACCATTAAACCGTAAGCTTCGCCTGGATGCACAACCGTGCCTCTGAATTTAATCGTTGCTGCAGCAGCGTTAAAAGTTTCATAAGCAATATCACCCGGATTTCCATTATCAAGCGTGTAGGCGAATTCTACTGGGAAACGGCTAACATCAAAACGAGCCGCACCTTTGCCAATTTCTTCATCAGGGCCAAAAGCCAGCCAAATATCGCCATGTTTGACATCAGGATTATCATGCAAATATTTCGCCATACCAAGAAGCCCAGCGATTCCTGCCTTGTCGTCTGCGCCTAAAAGCGTATCGCCAGAAGCTGTGATCAAAGTTTGACCAATTACTTTCTTTAATGAAGGAAATTCATCAGCTGAGAGGGTTCCCCCGTGACCTAATTTAATATCTTGACCATCATAATCTTCATGAATCTGTGGCTTAATATTTTCTGCATTAAAATCAGCAGTATCAACGTGGGCTACAAAACCAATAGCTGCAACTTTTTTATCGCTATTGGCAGGGATCTTTCCAACTACATAAGCATCCTTGTCTGAATAGGAAACGTCCATTAAACCTAATCTTTTAATTTCATTTACTAATTCTTTAAGAAGAACAACTTGTCCAGGAGTTGTTGGAACAGCTTCGCTTTTTTCATCTGAGCGCGTATTCATTTTGGCATAATCAATAAATTTCTCTTTAATATAGTCAAAATCGTAATCTGTCATATTTTCTCACCTTTCTTTAACTTAATTTTTATTTTAACATGCAAAAAGCCACTAGCTCTAAACTAGTGACTTTTCGATTTATTAAATTAAAAATTTACAGTTGCTTTTATTATATTAATTTGGTTTAATTATTTTTCTTGCGCTTTTTGATTTGTGCTAATCCAAATAATGAACCGATTACAGCAATTAAAGCACCAAACATACCAGCTTTATTTGTATCTTTTTCACCAGTTTGTGGCAAAGCTGCCTCATCACTTTCTGCAGTCTTTGTTGCACTTGACTTTTCACCTGTTGAAAGATTAGTCAAAACTGCATTTTTTTCATTCTTAGAAGAAATCGTTGCAACTTTGCTTGTTTCTTTAGAAGTGTCTTGTGATTTTGGAGTTACTGTTTCTTCATTACTTGGAGTCTTTTCTGGAAGAGGAGAAACAGATTCTTCTACATCATCTGAAATTTCCGGACCTGGAGATGTTGAGTCGTCTTCTGGAACTTCAGGTGTATCTGGTGTGGTTGGATCTTCAGGAATTGTAGGTTGCTCTGGATTTGTTGGATTTTCTGGAACTTCAGGCTTATCTGGAATTTCTGGTGTAGTTGGATCTTCAGGAATTTCCGGTTTATCTGGACTTGGATTCTTAGTGTAAACAACCGTATCCACTTTATCTAAATTATCATTAAAGTTACTGTTATCAACAATAATATCATATGGACCTACTTCAGGACGATCAGTTGTATAACCATCAATTGTTGGACTTACTACTGTTACAAAAGTTTGAGTTTTAGTCCATTCACCGTTCCAATCAATCTGACCTGTAACTAAGTTTTTAACTCCTGTTTGAGTGAAAACAAGCTTAATGCTTACATGATCCGGAGCTGCCGTAGTTCCATCTTCATATACATAATGAATTGTTTGATTTACTTCCTTATCACGATTTACCGTTTCTGTCTTATGCTTTAAGTAAACATAAATATGTTGCACATCATCAGTAATTACACCATTTGTGGCTCCTGGATGAACCGTGTCAGTAGCTAAAATATAACCTGCTTCTTCCCAATTCCAAAGTATATTGTCATACTTATCGCCAATTGCTAAGTGTTCATGACTTTGCTTTTGATCAGATAATTCAAAACCATGTTCAGGGGTAAAGTTAGTTACACCATTCAATACTGCACCATTAACATCAACATAGTGAATATGAGCACTCGAATTCTTATTTAATACTAATTGACCTGGTTGCCAAGTAATTGTGGTAGTTGGTTTTTCTGGCTTTTCTGCGTCAAATGTAATTTTAGGAATAGTTGTTGAAAAAGTTGCCCATGCTGAACCTAATTTGTTGCTGAACTTAATCTTAATTCCATCACCGGAAACTTTAAACAAGCCTGAACCAAATATTTCCTTACTACGATCTTTTGAATCATCCCAACCAAGATATTTGTCTACAATATCTTTGCCCCAAATCTTAATTGCTAATTCTCTTTCTGCATCAGTAATATTCTTATCGTAGAGCAATTCATTATTTTTATCTGAATAAAGAATATCTCCATTAGGACCTTTATGAATAGTTACAGATGATTCTGGAAGAGCTACACCTTCACCTTTATGGCTACTACCATTTATAATTTCAGCTTTTTCAACATAATCATTTCCTTCACCTTTACTATTTAATGAGCCAATAGTAATGTAAGCTGTATTTTCACCTAAAGTAATCAATTTGCCGTTAGCATCATACATCTTTAAGCCCATTGTTACACTTTCAGCTTTTACATAAAAGAAACCATCTGTAGGACTCTTGCCAAAGTAAATTCCAGGTTTGCGATTATTTTGAGAAGGATGATTACTCATAATGAAATCACTATATGTAATTTCAATCTTACTAATTAACTCTCCTGCATAGAATGAATTTTTTAAATCAGTATATGTAACTTGTAAAAAGTCACCATGCACTGTGTCATTAACTTGCCAGAAATTATTGAGTAAACCGTTTAGCATACTGCCTGTACCTTGAACTACATTTGGATTCAATGGCTTAACAGTAACTGTAGCGTTTTCTTCTTTTCCAAATATCAATAATTGAGATAATTTATCTGGATCAATATGTTCATTTTCATCCCAAAGACCCAAATCTTTTAATTGTTGAATGTATTCATCTCTCTTTTTGTTGTATTCGTCAAGCTTACCTTCATAGTCTTTAAGAGCTGCTTTGTGTTCCTCTAAGGCTTTTAAAATTTCTTCAATTTGCTTTTTATTATTTGCAATTATTTCAGCTTTATTTTTATCAATATCTGTTGTACCTGTTGTAACTTTATTTGGATCTTTCTTGTCAACAGTAACTCCATCAATTTCTTCAGCCTTATTTACAACATCTTCAAGATCTTTATTTATTTCACCATTAATTTTGTCGACTTCTGCTTTGCTGTCTTCATAGCTAGGTTTCTTAACATCTTCAGTTTTTTCTGTCTGTACCTGATTAATATTATTTTCTTGATTAGGTGTAGATGTTTCAACTTGTGATGAATTTTCATTTTCACTTACTGATGTTGATGGTCCTGCAACTGAAGAAGATTCATTCTTAGTTGATTCAGTTACCACACTTGAATTATCAGCAGATGAAGAATTATTATTTTCAGTTACTGACGCTGAAGATTCTGAAACTTCATTTTCAATTGGCTCTGTTGTTACTTCTGAATTACCCACAGAATCATTATTTACAGCCACTTCTTCAGTTGCTACATTATTAGCTTCTGAATTACTATCTATTGTCGAATTTTCAACAGCAACTGTATCTTGAGTAATTTCAGAAGCTTTAACTTGTTGACTTGCCATTCCCATAAAAGTTAAACCAATTAATACTGAGGCTGCACCAACAGTAAATTTACGGATAGAATGACGTTCTCTCTTTTCTTCAATTTTACGAAGCTTTTCTTGAATATTTTTTCTTGAAACCATGATTAATTTATACCTCTAAATTTTATAATCGTTCTAGCAGTGACGCGGTGTCATATATGTTATGTATTAATAGTATGACACTGCGTCACTTTTGGAAATAGTTATTTTTTTATCTTTATATTTTCTTAAAAATCGCCAAATGAAAAAGCCATTAGATCTTAATCTAATGACTTTTTACAAAAATTAATTATTTTTCTTGCGCTTTTTCTTTTCTGCGCCTGCTAATCCAATTAATGAACCTACAGTTGCTGCAATTAAGCCCGCAGCACCAGCTTTATCAGTTTCTTTAGAACCCGTTTGTGGCAATGTTGCTTCTTCACTTTCTTCAGCTTTTTCAACATTTTCCCCATTGCGAGTTTTTGTAGTTGAAACATTAGTATTAATTACTGTTTCAGCTTTTTCAGTCTTAGGAGTAACCGTAGTTGTTTCACCATCATCACGCTTTGTTTCTTGTGATTTTGGCGTTACGGTTTCCTTCTTTTCTTCCTCAGAAGGAGTTTCTTCAGGATGAGGAGTTACTGTTTCATTTTCCTCTGGAATTTCTGGAGTTTCGGTTGGAACTTCAGGATCCGTTGGTTGAGTTGGAACAGTTGGTTCTGGATCCGGAGTTTCCGGAACTGTTGGTTGAGGAGTCGTTGGATTAGTCGGATCTGTTGGCTGATCTGGAGGAGTGGTTGGTTGAGCAGGATTTGCCTTGTAAATAACTGTATCCTCTTTATCCAAGTTTTGATCGAAGTTACTGTTATCAACGGTAATGTCGTATGGGCCTACTTCCGGACGATCTGTATGGTAACCCTTAATTGTTGGGCTTGTTACGGTTTCAAATATTTGCGTCAATGTCCAATCGCCATTCCAGTCTGTCTCATTTGTAATCAAATCCTTGATTCCTGTTTGAGTGAAGACAAGGGTTTGGCTTATGTGATCTGGAGCTGCTGTAGTGCCATCTTCATATACATAATGAATTGTTTGGTTAACTTCTTTATCGCGGCTTACAGTTTCTGTTGGGTTAGCCACATAGTAAACCGTATCTTCTTTATCCAGGTTTTGATCAAAGTTACTGTTGTCAACTGTGATGTCGTATGGGCCTACTTCCGGACGGTCTGTATGGTAGCCCTTGATTGTTGGGCTGGTCACTGTCACGAATGTTTGAGTTAAAGTCCAACCGCCATTCCAGTCTGTCTCATTTGTAATCAAGTCCTTGATCCCTGTTTGAGTGAAGACAAGGGTTTGGCTTACGTGATCCGGAGCCGCCTCTTTTCCGCTATCCTTGTAAACGTAGTGAATTGTTTGGTTAACTTCTTTATCGCGGCTTACAGTTTCTGTTGGGTTAGCCACATAGTAAACCGTATCTTCTTTATCTAGGTTTTGATCAAAGTTACTGTTGTCAACTGTGATGTCGTATGGGCCTACTTCCGGACGGTCTGTATGGTAGCCCTTGATTGTTGGGCTGGTTACTGTCACAAATGTTTGAGTCAAAGTCCAATCGCCATTCCAGTCTGTCTTATCTGTAACCCAATCCTTAATTCCTGTTTGAGTAAAGACAAGAGTTTGGCTTACGTGATCTGGAGCTGCCTCTTTTCCGCTATCCTTGTAAACGTAGTGAATTGTCTGGTTAACTTCTTTATTACGAGTATCTTCAGTGGTTGCATGTCTCAAGTAAATGTAGTAATGCTTTTCACCTGATTCAATCTTTCCAGCTGTAGCTCCTTCAGAAATCTTTTCTGGAGTTGTTGCTAAAATATAATTTTCTTTACTCCAGTCCCAAAGCGAATTTGTGTAGTTGTCATCAACAGCTAAGTGTTCAATACCTTGCTTATAATCAAGCAATTCAAAACCATGGCTAAGGTTTAAAGGATCAAATTCTTTTATTCCACTATTGAATTCTTTATTAACATCAACATAGTGAACATAAACTTTACCACTATCATTCAAAACTAATTCGCCAGGTTGCCAGTTAATAGTAATGCCTGCTGGCTTAATTGGTTCTGTTGGCTTTTCACCTTTAAATGCCAATTGAGGAACAGTTGTTGAAAATGTTGCCCAAGCTGAACCTAACTCATTGCTAAATCTAATCTTGATACTGTTTCCTGAAACCTTAAATAATCCCGCACCGAAAATTTCTTTTCCTCTATCTTTGGAATCATCCCAGTTAAGATATCTATTAACAATTTCCTCACCCCAGATACTGATTGCTAATTCCTTTTCGGCATCAGTAATTTTACCGTCATAAAGTAATTCATTGTCTTTATCAGCATAAAGAATGTCGCCATTAGGGCCTTTATGAATAGTTACAGATGATTCTGGCAAAGCAACACCTGAACCACCACTGAGAATTTCAGCTTTTTCAACATATTCTTTATGACCTGAACTACTCGATCCATTATTCAATGAACCTACAGTTATGTAAGCTGTATTATCCTTAAGGTTAATCAACTTGCCATTTTTGTCGTACATCTTTAATTCAATGGTTACGCCATTTGCTTTTTTGTAGAAAAATCCATCTGTTGGCCTTTTACCAAAGTAAATTCCAGGTAAACTATTGCCTTGATATGAATTATTGCTAATCACAAAATCACTGTAAATAACTTCAATCTTGCCAATCTTTTCACCAGCATAAGTTGAAGTTTCGAAATTTGTGTAAACAACTGTCAAGAAATCACCTGAAATATTATCCTTAACAAGATAATGATTCATCAGCAATGGATTGCCTTTTTCATCTTTCAAAATGGTTCCTTTGCCTTTAGTTACAATTCCTGTATGATTATTTGAAATAATCACATCAACTTTAGTATTTTCTTCTTTGTCCAAAACCAAATCTTGAGAAATGTCACTTGGATCAACATCGCCTTCTTTCCAAAGGCCTAAATCCTTTAACTTAGCAATATATTCATCTCTAAGCCTATTGTATTCAGCTAATTCAGTATTGTATTTTTCTAAGTCATTCTTGTATTGATCAAGCTTTACCTTGTAATCAGCCAACTGCTTTTCAATTTCTGCAATCTGCTTTTCATTATCTTCTTTGATCTTATCAGCATTCTTGTCGATGTCTCCTACAGTCGTATTAATCTTGTTAGGATCTTTTGGTTCAACCGTAACACCATCAGTCTTAGAAGCTTCATCTACGATATCTTTAAGATCATTGTTAACGTTATTGTTAATATCGTTAACCTTATCTAAAGAATCTTGGTAAGTAGGCTGTTTTGTTTCAGCTTGCGAAGCTGTTTCATTTGTAACTTCTTGATTAGAATTATCAGTTGGTGATGATACATTTTCCTGAGTAACTGAATCTGTATTTTTAGTATCTGTTGTAGTCTGAGCATCAGCACTTTCTGAAGTAGAAGTATCAGTTGTTTGTTCAACAGAAACATCATTGCTTTGAATTTGAGTATCGGTATTTTCAGTAGTATATTGCTGAAGAATACTTTGCTCTGTTGCCTCATTTTCAGTACTTTGAGTTTCTACTAATACCACATCATCTTTTCTTGTTTTTGAAGCTTTAACGGGACGAGTATTTGTTCCCATAAAAGTTAATCCGACTAAAACGGATGCAGCTCCCATTGTAAACTTACGAATTGAGTGGTGTTCATGTCTTTCTTCTATTTTTCGAATTTTTTCTAATAAATTTCTTCTTGAAACCATAAAATCATACCTCATTTTCTGTTAAAAAACATTTGTTAATATGGGGTGTGACACCATGTCACCTTTGATACTTATAGTATATAATATCCATTCAATATACGATATATTTTATATATTGCCTTTAAATATTCTTAACATCATTACTTTCATACCTATTTTTAAAAATGAATATTTATATAGAAAAGAAAAAGCAAACGAGAACAATTCTCGTTTGCTTCACAATAGATATTAAATTTTAACTTAAAAACTAATTTTTAATTTCTTTCAAACCTTCACGGCGACGTCCCATATTAAACCATGGTGAAACAGTAAAGGCCAAAACATCATTAATTACATAAATAAGTGAGTTAACTGCCATAGCCAAAGTAGCATCCCCTTGTGCATAAGTTACGCCCCAAAGAATCAATTGAAAAATTCCGCTGGCTGTCCACCAGAAATATTGATTGTTGTAACGCATAAAACACATAATGCCGGCAGTAAGAGAAATAGCAAAGCTGATCGCATCAATCCAAGGACGAGGATCATTTGTAAATTTGCCAATCAAGAAGCCACTAATGATATAAACAAGCAAAGTTCCGACAATTGCGATTATCCATTCCTTAGTGCCAAATTTTCTCAAGTGATTCTTGGTATCATCATTCCAAGATTTTACTGAAAGAATAACTGGCAAGTCCAAAGTTGCAATATAAGCAATTTGTTCAAAAATTGACAAATAGTTTTTGGCTTCAAGTCCTGCATAAATAAAGCAGGCTGCAGAAATAAGACCCAACCAACCATTAATTGCTTTAGTTGCGTTAATGGCAAGAACACATAAAGTGCCGAGTAATGTACCAATAAAAGTAATAATTGTTACGGGCGTTGCTTTTTCTTGAATAAGCAATGCCAATTGGAAACCAAAAGCGAAGAACCAAAGACAATAGTTTTGAATTGGCCAACCCTTTAATTGATTCCATAACCATACAAAATAATTCTCATTCTTGTCCGTTTGCATATAAACTCTCCTTAAAACTATTAGGTTCACAGGATCTGTATCCCCATACAAGATCTTGTGCCTTATCCGACTTTCTTTTATGAAAGACATCGATATATATCCTAATGTAAAAAACTTTTATATACAAGATTGTATCTCACAAAATATTGTGTTAATAGCATGAAAAAATCTATATGTTGTATTTTTGTGCAAAAAAATAAAAGGTATCGTATACCTTTTATTCTGTAATTATTAATGTTGTGAAGCACCACTCGTCGTATCAGGTTCTTCATGTTTTTCTTCTTTTACTTCTTCTGCTTTAGTTGAAGCGCCACTTGAAGCATCTGGATCTGAATTGCGACGATAAGTTGCTCCGCTAGTTGCATCTGTATCAACAACCAACTTTTGACCAGTTGTTTCGCAGAAATATTTTACTAATGGATACAAGTCTTGAACCCATTCATAGATACCGGCATAGTTGCATTATCGTCTTCAACACGCTTGTAATAGTGTAAAACTAGTTCTTTCAAGTTACCTGTTGGTACTGGCATATAGACATCATCATGACCATCTTGTTTAGTGCGAAGCGCATGAACAACTTTTTTAGCATCAGGAATTACATCGCGCACATCTGGGTGAACTGCCTTCATTGTGTCGCCAACTTGTTCAGGTACACGCTTTGCCTTCATTTTGTAATTTGGATCGGTAGGACGGTTGTACCACAAGAATTGGTTATTATCGTCAACAAAAGTCATTTCGCCAATCGTATTACGAAGCATCCAATTGATTTGATTTACCGTCAAAAGACCTGAATCAAGCTTGACGTAGTCGTTGCCTTCAGCTGCATTAACCTTTTTAGCAGCCTTATCAAGCCAATCAGGATCATTCTTGTCAATGCCATCAATTGTCGTACCCGCTTCTGACTTGCCGGAGGCATCAAGATCTTCCTTCATATAGTCGTCACGGTTCATGTTTTTAAGCCATTCTGGTTCTGCCATAATAACTCTTTCCTTTCTTGAATAATGCTTATAACTATAAAATACTCTCAATTAAAAAGGGTTTCAACAAAAAGCTACATTCTTGTTTCGACACGATGCTCATCTAAATGAATGATTTGGTCAAACATATTCTTTTCTTCTGGAGAAATCTTATGCGCAACTTCAATCACGGCAACACGCGGATTCTTAAGCAAAGTCTCGTGAATTGCCAAAGACAAATGCGGATCTAAGGCACTCGTTGCTTCATCCGCAAGCAAAATTGGCCGACCAGACAAAAGCGCACGAGCAATTTCTACACGCTGAATCTGCCCTCCAGATAAGTTATTGCCATCTTCACCAACATTGCTGTCCAAACCATGTTCTTTGACCAATTCATCAAGACCTGCTTCATGGATGGCTGAATTCAATTCTTCATCAGTAACTTCACGCCCCAAAGTAATATTGAAGCGCAAAGTATCATCAAACATAAAAGGCTTTTGATTTACGTAAGAATAATAATTATGCGCAGAATTCCAATCTCCTGTTACATCCTTATCATTCAAGAAAATCTGACCTTCTTTTGGTCTTTTAATACCTAACATTAATTTAAGCAAAGTTGTTTTGCCCCAGCCACTCGGCGCCATAAGCAAAACTTTTTCGCCAGGCTTTACCGACAAGCTAACATGATCAAAAATTTTCTTATGATCAGAATGAGTGACATAGGACAAATCTTTGATTTGCATTCCATCAAAGTCGCCGACTTTTTTCTTGCAATAGACTGGCTTATAATTCAAAGCCTTAACAGTCTTTTCCCACATAGGAACTGTTGACTTAACCTGATTAAATTCGTTAAACAAAGTAACAACTGGCGTGATAAAGTTCATTGCTAAGTCAACCATCATTACTAAGGTACCGACTTTTAACTGACCCTGCATCATTAAAATTCCACCAATCGTACATGGCACAATAAAGCAGAACAATTCCGCGGTTGAATAAATAAGCTCAAGTGCCCAAGCCTGCGTAAGCGACATATTTCGCAAAGCATTTTCCATATTTTGCGCAGCACGTGCAGCACGTGTAACGACATTAGAACGCACGTTGTAAAGCTTAGCTGATTGCGCACCGTTTAAGGAATCGGAAACATTTTGCGTATAAACGGCGTTACGCTCCGCCCAGGTCTTTGATTTACGCGTAATAATTGGACTCGTAACAATTTGCACTAAAGCCGGCGCGATCATCGCCACGACAAAAACAATCGTCATTTGCCATGATGAATAAAACGCAAAGCCAATTGCGCCAATAAATGATAAAGCCTGCAAAATCATATCAAGCTGGGCATTGACACGATTAGTTTCGATTTGCTTTAAATCATTTGTCATAAGTGACAAACCATTTTTTATATCCGGTTCGCCTTGATCAACCAAATAAGCAAGGTTAGCACGTTTAAAAAACATGTTTACGTCACGAATAATACCCATTTTTACCGTTTCATAAACAAAATTGCTGGCCATAAAGCATAATTGACCAAGAGCAGTCAAAACGGCCAAACGCACTAAATGCCAATAATCATGCGAACCTGATGAAGCCACGTTTAACATTATTTGAATCATATAAGCTACAAAGACAATATTGCAAGCTTTGATTGCAGCCAAAATCGCAAAACAAATAACATGACTTCTTTTAGCATATTTTAAAGTCATCATACTCTCCCTAAATACTTCTAATTGCCCACATTATACGCGAAAACTATAGTTAATCTCAAACCATTCTGCTATGATGAACCAACTTAATTTGTATAATAGATATATGGCATTTTAATTTGTGAGGTGAAAAACAAATTGCAACTTGTTGAATTACATCAAAAAAGCAGTGAACCTAACTATTTAATCGGCTGCATTTTAAATGAAAGTTCAGAGTGGGTAACCTTTTTATCAATCGATCCAGCTGGTAATCAAGGCGGTATTCGTTTCTTAAAAACTAACGATATTACAGAGATCAATGAAAATAGCCCTGCCCTTAACTTCGTTAAGAGTTTGCTTGAAACCAACCAACTCAGCGATCCATTCACATTAACAGGCAATAATCGCACAATTATCACCAGCAATTTACAAAATTTATATGAAATTTTGCAATATGCCCTAAAAAACGAGAAATTGCTCAAGATGAATCTTAAAAATGGCGCAACTTATGGTGGTTATATTACAGAACTAACTAACGAAGAAGTTCGGCTATTTTCATATAATGATGATAAAGTTTTTGAAAATTTAGTCGAAACTACCATTAAGTTAAAAGATATCGTAGAAATCATTTTCAATGATGCCGATTTAAAGCTTAGCTCAGAATATTTCTCCTATCTTGGCAGTGAAGGAGAAATTGGTAATGAATTAGGGCTTGCTCAGATTTATTTCCGTTATACTGACGATTTTCGCTTTGGCAACGATATGATGCTAGGCTGGATCGTATCAGAAAGTGATCATTATCTTTTAGTAGAAAGACTTGATGATGTTGGACAAATCATGGGTGTTTCGTTAGTAAATAAAAGTGCTATCGCCCATATCACCAATGATTCTGATTATTTGAACTTTATCAACTTTGCCTGTGAATATAACCAAAAGCACGGCAATCTTGATCCATATCATTTCGATGATTTTGCTCATCAATTTACGCAAATTCCTACTTTTGCAGAAATCATCAGGACTAGCAGACCAGATCACTTGCTTTTAGTTGATGACTATGAATTTGATGGTATTAATTGGGGAACAGTTATTAGTTCTAACGAACAAGGTTTTATTTTGCGACCTATCGCTAATTTTGATTTTAGTGATCCCGTTCAAATCCCCTATTCAGATTTAGCCTCTATTGACCTTATCAGTTCAGATACAATTCATTTGCAGACTTATCTGAAATGGGCGCATCGCATCTAACGTGGTAGAATTAACATAATTATTATTTTAGAAGGGAAAAATCTATGAAAACTGGAACTAAAATTATTACTTTAGACAACGGTTATCACCTTTGGACTAACACTCAAGGTGAAGGCGACATTCACTTATTAGCTCTTCACGGCGGTCCTGGCGGCAACCATGAATACTGGGAAGACACTGCAGAACAATTGAAGAAGCAAGGCTTGAACGTACAAGTTACTATGTATGATCAACTTGGTTCTCTTTACTCAGATCAACCTGATTATTCTGATCCTGAAATTGCTAAAAAATATCTAACTTATGAATACTTCTTGGACGAAGTTGATGAAGTTCGTGAAAAATTAGGTTTAGACAATTTTTACCTTATCGGCCAAAGTTGGGGCGGACTTTTAGTTCAAGAATATGCCGTTAAATATGGTCAACACTTGAAGGGTGCAATTATCTCTTCAATGGTTGATGAAATTGATGAATACGTAGCGGCAGTTAACCGTCGTCGTCAAGAAGTTCTTCCACAAACTGAAATTGATTTTATGCACGAATGTGAAAAGAATAATGATTACGACAATCAACGCTACCAAGATGATGTTCAAATCTTAAACATCAACTTTGTTGACCGTAAACAACCTTCTAAGCTTTACCACTTAAAGGATATCGGCGGCAGCGCCGTTTACAATGCCTTCCAAGGTGACAACGAATTCGTTATTACTGGAAAGCTTAAGGATTGGCACTTCCGTGACCAACTTCCTAAGATCAAAGTTCCTACTTTGCTTACTTTTGGTGAAAACGAAACTATGCCAATCGAAACTGCTAAGATTATGCAATCTAAGATTCCTAACTCACGCTTAGTTACAACTCCAGATGGTGGTCACCACCACATGGTTGATAATCCTGATGTTTACTACAAGCATTTGGCTGACTTTATTCGTGAAGTTGAAGATGGCAGTTTTAAAGGTCAAAATTAATTAATCAACAATAAAAAGGTTGGAATTAATTTTCCAGCCTTTTTTCATGTTCTTTTGAGGTGTTTTTATGAATGAAGAAGATGTCAAAATTCTTTTGGTCGAAGACGAAGAAAGCGTCGCTAGCTTTGTCAAAACTGAACTAGAATTTGAAGGCTACCAAGTCATTTGGGCACAAGATGGAAAAGAAGCTTTGGATTTTTTCAAAAGCGAAAAACCAACACTAATTTTATTAGATTGGATGCTTCCTATTTATGACGGAATCACTGTTTTAAGAAGAATTCGCAAACAAAGCGACATCCCCATCATTATGCTTACTGCTAAGAATTCAACGTCAGATATCAGTTCGGCTTTAGATCAAGGATTAGATGATTACATTACTAAGCCTTTTGAAATTGAAGAACTGTTTGCCAGAATTCGCGTTGTTTTGCGCCGTTTAAAGAAAAAGCAAGAGCAGGAAAATACGCCAAACTCAACTTTTGAATTTGATAAATTAAAAATCGATTTAGTTAAACACGAATTCTTCTGTAACGGTGAAAAAATTTACTTAACACCTAAAGAGTTCGCTTTGATGGCAGAACTTATGCGCGATCCTGAAAATGTTAAAAGTCGTGACGAGCTTCTCGATATTGTGTGGGGTTATGATTTTGTTGGACAAACTAATACCGTTGATGTTTATATCAGAGCAATCCGCAATAAATTAGGCGATCCATATAAAAAACTAATCAAAACGGTTCGCGGTCTTGGCTATTGTTTAAGAAGAAATGATTAACAATGAAGAAAAATAAAGTTAAAACTACCACTTCACAATTAACTCACCTTTTTGTCAGCCTTTTCGTAGCAATTTTGATTTTAGTTAATATTGCCTTTTTACTTATCTCTTCCGCCTATATTTATAACCATGCTAAGGATCAAAGCGAAGAAGTTATTGACACTGTCAAAGACAACCTCGATCCCAAATATGATTGGTCTGCGATGCTTGATGCTTACTTAGCAAAGCAAGACGATGATGCCATTACTTTGACAACTCCACAAGGAGTTACCTATTATTCTGAAGATGCTCACGAAACTTTCAAAAAAATAGATCATCAAAAGCATTATAAGAACATGATCTTTTCTAAAAAGCATATCTATTTCTTGAATCAGGAAACACATCACGGCTTTACGATTCGGGTTGCACTTAATATTGATGAACTTTTCGAACTAATTACTTGGCTCTGGATTATAATTTTAGGATTAAATCTAATTGCAATATTTATCAGTATCCCACTTATCCGCCGTTTATCTCATAAATGGAGCCAGCCAATTCAAACCATGGACACGGAGATTCAAGATATTCAAAAAGCACAACAAAAAGAGAGCTACATCACAGTACCTAATCAGCCTTTAGAAATTAAAAATCTCGCTATTTCTTTTAACAATCTACTTGCTTTTCAAAATAAAGCTTTAAAGCGTGAGCAACAATTCGTTAGCGATGCTTCCCATGAACTTAAAACGCCAATCGCAGCTATTCGAGGGCATGTTAACCTAATTAAACGGCGTGGCAAAAGCAATCCTGAAGTAATTGAACCTTCATTAAAATATATTGATTCTGAATCTAAGCGAATGGAAACACTGATCAACGAACTTTTAACACTTGGCAGAATTGACCGTAATAATGAAGCAATTTCTTCTACCGATTTAGTTAAGACAATCGCTGAAGTGGTTACCGAAATTCAAACCGTTTATCCACAAGAAATCTACACTTCTCTACCAAATAAATTAGAATATCCCATTCAAGCAACAGATTTTCGTAATATTGTTCACAACTTAATAGAAAATGCGGCTAAATATTCACCTGCAGACAGTGATATTCATATTGATTTAACCAAAAATAATAATCAAATTATTTTCAAAGTTGCTGACAACGGTATCGGTATTTCCCGGGAAAATCATGATAAAGTTTTTGAACGTTTTTATCGCGAAGACAATTCCCACTCAAGTAAAATTGCCGGTTCAGGCCTTGGCCTCGCAATTGTTAAAGCTGAAATAACCAAATATAACGGCAAAATTTCCATATCAAACAACAAGCCACAAGGTACCATTTTTACCGTTTCTCTTCCTTTAGAAAAATGAAGAAATCTTCATTTAAACTCTATCAAATTTTAGTTTTTGAACCGTCTTTTCCCAGTAAGATATATGTATCAAGTAAAGCAAAACAACAAAAACTTAATTAATAGATTTAGAGGAGAATTTTATTATGAAGACAATCAACTTAAAGAAAATCGCAATCGCAGGTGCAGCTCTTGTAGGTTTAGGCACAGCAACTATCGGCGTTGTAAATAGTCAAACTCAACCAAATATTGTTCAAGCCGCAACAAGCAAGATTAAAGTTTCTCAGTCATCAGCAGTTAAGAAGTTCCAAGCTAAGTACAAGAAGGCTAAAATTGAATCAATCAATTTAGAAAAGGAACATGGCCGTTACGTATACGAAATCGAAGGCTTCACTTCAACTAAAGAATACGAAATGAAGATCAATGCTTCTACAGGCAAGACAATTTCATCTCACTCAGAAAGACGTGACAGAGGCGACAAGAAGAGTGCTCTTAACTTAAAGAAGACAATTTCTCGTTCAACCGCAACTAAAATTGCTCAAAAGAAAGTTTCTGGAAGCAAGGCAATTGAATGGAACTTAGACCGTGAAGGTTCAAGAAGCGTTTGGGAAGTAACTGTAACTAAGAACGGCAAGAAGAGCGAAGTTAAGATTAATGCTCTCACTAAGAAAGTTATCAGCGTAGAACGCGACTAATTTATATAAAAAGAGTAAGATAGACTTTGATTTAAGAAAGGATATACATATACATGAATAAAGCAAAATTAATCAGATTAACCAGTTCACTTGCCTTAGGTGCAGCATTACTTACAGGAACAGTAGCCTGCTCAAATGGTAATAATGACGATGCAGAAAAAACTAGCCAAACTTCAAAGAAAACTAAGGACACAACAAGTTCAAGAACTTCTGAAGCAAGCAGTTCAAAGAAGCAATCAACTAAGGCTGTTAAAGAAAATGAAGTTAAATTAGACACTCAAAAAATCAAGTTAAGCCAACAAGAAGCTTTAAACAAATTTGACAGCCAATTTAAAGGCAAGAAGATTAAGAGCATTGATCTAAAGCTTGAAGGCAATCAATATGTTTATGAAATCGACGCTTTTGACGACACTAAAGAATACTCAGCAGAAATTAACGCTGAAACCGGTCAAGTAAGCCGTGCTCATTCAGAAAAGTTAGATCTTGATGACCGCAATGAAAAAGCTTTAGACTTAAGTAACGTTATCAGCCGCAACGAAGCAAGCAAGATTGCCGAAAAACATGCTAAAGGCACTAGCCAAGAATGGACTCTTGACCAAGAAGGCAATACTGCTTACTGGGATGTTGAAGTTAGCGATGGTACTAAGCTTACTGAAGTTAAGATCAACGCTCACACTAAGCAAATCGTTACTACTGAACATGACAATGATGACGACAATGACTAATTAAATATTTAATTCAAAATCAAAAAGGATCTGAAAAATTTCAGATCCTTTTTTCTATAATTTTTTAGCTAACAAATAATCTGTTTGGGCATCGTCACCAACTTGGAAGACATGTTGACTGACACGTTCAAAATCATCTTTGGCGTAAAATTTTTGCGCAACAATATTCTTTTCGTATACACCAAGCCACATGTAATCTTTATTTTCTTCACGCGCCAATTTTTCGGCTAATTTAATCAAAGCCAATCCTAAACCTTGATGTTGGAACTTTTCACGCAAGTAAATTCGTTCAACTTCAAGTGCATTTGGCTTCAAATCTTCTGTTTGAGCATCCCCAACATTAACCTTTAAATAGCCTGCTACTTCATCTTTAACCATCAAAAAGAAAAAGCGACTATTTGGATTGTTAATTTCATTAATCAACTTGGTAGTATCATAATCTTCTTTTAAAAAGCGAGCCATATCATCAGGAGCTGTATATGCATCGAAGGTTTTCTTAAAAGTTTCGCGTGAAATTGCTTGAAGTTCCTTTACATCATCTGTTGTTACATTTTTAATCGTGTACTCTGTCATTAATATTTCCTCTTTCCGCCTTTTTTTACAAATTGCCAGTTATTACTAGCATTTTTTTCCACTGTCTTAAGTAATCGCGCTAATTCACTTTTTTCACTTTCAGTTAAACCATTTAAGGCCATCTGATTTGAAAAGCTATTCTCACGTTCAATAACTTTGGCCAATTCTTTTCCCTCATCCGTCAAAAACAGATGCTTTATTTTTTTATTATCTTGATCGCTTTCTTTATAAACTAAATTATTTTTCACAAGTTTTTGAATACTGCGAGCTGTAGTAGTTCGATCAACACTAAGCATTTCGGCCAAACGATCAGAAATAATCCCTGGATTTTCACTAATGCGAACCAGATATAAATATTGACCACGATTCAAATTCATTTCTTTAAATTCAATATTTGCAATCGAATCAAGGGAGCGAGCAATTGTGCCAATTTGTCTCAATACATCTTCCATTTGCTTACCTCTTGAAAAATATTATACGTAGTTTTGTTGCAAATGCAACATAATTTTAAATATAAAATATTTTCTGTCATAATGAAGAGACAATTTCTTAAGGGAGAAAATTATGCATATTATTACTACAATCGGTTATATTCTTACCATTTTAGTCGGAATTGAACATATCGGAATTTGTTTATTAGAAATTTTTGCTAGTCCTGAAAAACAGGCCCAAGCTTTTGACATGGATATATCATTCACAAAACAAAAGGCCGCTCGGATTTCCATGGCTAATCAAGGCATTTACAACGGAATTCTCGGTTTATTGCTTATTGTGGTTTACTTCATTTTTCCAGCAGCAACCTTAATTAAAGTGTGGCAATTATTATTAGGGATGATCGTTATTGTTGCTATCTTTGGTGGTTTTACTGCTACTAAAAAGATTTTTGTCTTACAAATGTTGCCTGCATTAATTGCCTTAATTTTGCTTAGTATTTAATTCATAAGAAAGAATTAAGTGACATCGTATCACTATTTTGCATATATTTTTTCTAATATAATATATATAAATCAGAAAAGACAGGAATTAGAAATACGGTGATGCGATGAAAAAAATTCTTAAATTTGTTGCCAGCTTACTCATTGGAATCGCCATTGGAACAGCAGCAACTTATTTTTATTTCAGCAATAAAAACAATCAAGTAACCCAAATAAAAAAAGAAACGACAACTACTAATGAAAACGTCGTCTCCCTAGCAGCCACTGAAGATGTCCCCAAAATCAGAGTTGGATTAAACCAAGCGATTAATAAATTTACGCGCCTTTATTCTTCCGCAAATATCAGTGAAGTAAACTTAAAAATTCAAGGTGAAAACTATATTTACGATATTGCTGGCTTTGATGCGAAAAAAGATTGTTCAATTCAAATTGATGCAAGCAATGATTTAATTATTGGTCAGTCTACTTTACGTCATGATTACGAATATAACGAAACTGATCCTGTTAAATTGGATTTCAATAAAATAATTTCTCGCAACGAGGCTAGCCAAATCGCTATTCAAAAAGTTGGTGGCGGCGAAGCTCGCGAATGGCTTTTAAAAACTCAAAAAGATAAGCCAATTTGGATGGTTACAGTTATTGATAAAAACGAAATCTACAAAATTACAATTAATGCTTTAACTAAAGAAATAATTGATTAAACAAAAAATAAGCGATGAACTTCATCGCTTATTTTTTACTTTTAATTAAACTTAGCGTTGTTATCAGCACGACCCTTGTAATCTCCTTCGTCTGTTCCGATTACAAGCTTTTCGCCTTCGTTAATGAAATCTGGAACTTGTACAACCAAGCCAGTTTCCATAGTTGCTGGCTTACCACCGCCGGCAACAGTTGCACCCTTAATTCCTGGTTGGGTTTCCTTAACTGTCAAAACAACAGTTGATGGCAATTCAATACCGATCAACTTGCCTTCGTCAGTAAATTCCAAACTTACATTGATGTTAGGAATTAAGTATTGAACATCATTGCCCAATTGATCCTTAGAAACTTCGTATTGTTCGTAGGTATCAGTATCCATGAAGGTATAAACATCGCCTTCGCCGTAAAGATATTGAGCAGTTTTCTTAGTAAGTTCAACTAAGTCAATCTTTTCAGTTGGACGCATTGTCTTATGAACAACAGCACCGCTCTTCACGTCGCGCAAATCCATTTGCATAACAGTGTTGCCCTTACCAGGCTTGTGGTGGTTAGCTTTTAAAACTCTGATTAACTTACCTTCTTGATTGAAGACCATACCCTTTTTCAAATTAATTGCTTGCATTTAAAACTCTCCTTTTTCATCGTCTTTAGTATACCAAATTAGAACTGTCTAAGGTCAATTCGATCGATTAAATGATCGTGAGTTTTATGTAAAATCAAATCCGCACGCTTCTTAGTTGGCGCGATGTATTCACGTAAATTAACCAAATTTACCATTTGCCAAGTTTCTTCGGCAAGTCCTAAAGCCGCAGTTCTTGGACCGTTAGCCATTTCATAGTAAAAGTTGTCAGGGTTGTTTTTATTTAAATCAAGCAATTTTCTAAATCTTTGCATGTACCAGCTTTCGATCATATCTTCATCTGCATCAATATAAATTGAAAAATCAAAGAAATCACTCGTTACAATTTGGCCGCTTTGCGGAAGCTGCAAAGTATTAATTCCTTCCATGATCAAGATATCCGGACGCTTAACATGACCATATTCGCCTGGTACAATGTCGCTCAAAGCTTGAGAATAAAGCGGATAAACAATATCTTCTTTCCCAGATAAAACATCTGCCAAAAAATCACTCAGCATCTGCATGTTATAGCTTTCTGGAAAACCCTTGCGAGAAAAAATATTCTTTCGTTTCAATTCGGCATTGCTATAAAGAAAACCATCGGTGGTCATTAAATGAATTTTCAACTCAGGATAAGTTCGACTAAGTAAAAGCTGAAGCAAACGCGCTGTAGTTGATTTACCAACAGCGACGGAACCAGAAATTCCAATAATAAAGGGTGAAGCTGGAACTTTTTTATGCAAAAAATCCATCGCCGAATTTTGAACATGACGCTTAGATTCAAACATTAAATGTAAATATGAAATTAAGCTTGTATAAATTTCATGAACGTCAGCTAAATCAATCACGTCACCCAAAGACTTAACTTTAGCTAATTCTTCTTTAGTAATCTCAACTTTTTCATTATGTGGGGTTAAATTAGCCCATTCATTACGATCAAAACTAATATAATTTTTCATTTTCATTAAACTATCCTTTTAGTATTATTTTAATTATAGAGGAAGTAGGCAAAATATGAAAAAAATTGTTCTTTTTGGGGATTCACTCTTTAATGGTTTTCGCAATCGTCGCAACACTAATTTAATCACAAAGGGTCTGGAAAACAGATTAAGTAATGCACAAGTGGAAAACTTTTCTAAAAGTGGCGCCACAACAGTCGAAGCATTGGATTATATTGATCAAATTCCGCAAGATGCGGATGCAATTTTAATAGAATATGGGACTAATGATTCTTCAGCTTGGGGCATCAGTTGTACAAATTATGCTAAGAATTTAGAAACGATGATCGCTTATTTTAACACCAAAAAAGTAATCGTAGTCGGTCCATGGCATCCCAACCCAAACAGTGATCAAAGCAATTTCTTCAATCCAGAAACTTTAAAAACGAATATTCAAACTGCAAAAAATCTAGCAATAAAATATCATTGTCCTTTTATCGATTTGACCAAATTAACCAATAATCAAAAGGACATGGACAAAATCTACCAAAATGATGGTTTGCATCTCACTGATTTAGGAAACAATTTATTGCTTGATGCGCTTACACCAATAATTGAAAGCAAAATAAGAGACTAGGAATTCCCTAGTCTCTTATTTTCATAAATCACGCACCATCATAACGTGCTCAATGCCGCCTTCGTCAAAGACATCGCCGACTGTTTTATAACCTAAGTATTTATAAAACGGCTTAGCTGACATCTGCGCATGGCACGCAACCCTTTTAACACCTTTTTCACGCAAAAATTCATGAACTTCTTTCATCATTTTTGCGCCTAAATGTTGGCCGCGAGTATTTTTATCCACAGCAACTCTGCCGAACATCCAACCTATTTTTTCATCCTTAAACACACGGCAAGTGGCCAATGCATCGGTATTTTTTTCATTTAATAAAAATACTTGCGTTGCTACCAAATCAGTATCATCAAGCTCTGGTAACGTAATTTTTTGCTCAGCTACAAAAACTTCTGAACGCAATCTTTCTACGCAAAATAATTCTCGACCGCTCATTTCATCAACTTTTTTAAAAGAAAATTTTTCATCCACTTGTGTATTACTTCCCTAAATAATTGCTTTTCCGATTAAACCATTTTTCATTTAATTGCTCAAGCTTACCATCTTTTTGGAGTGCCAACAAACTTGCATTAATCTTTTTACGTAAAGTCTTATCACCTTTACGTATCCCTACAGCAAACAAGTCCGCAGGAACCGCCTTATTTTCAATCACGCGATAATCGCTGCTTTTAGCCATATGCGCAATATAATAGTTAGCATAAACCTCATCAAGCAAGATTCCCTGAATCCGGCCCGCATTTAAATCTAAAAATGAATTAGGAATTTGATCATACAAAACTGTACTCTTAGCCTTTAAAACTTTTTGCTTGCTTTCATACCATTGTTCAGCAGTCGATCCTGTTTGCATCCCCAAAGTCTTATCTTTCATCTGGGCAAAATCATGAATACCGCTATTCTTTTTTACGACTAAAACTTGACCGTTACGCAAATATGGCCGACTAAAAGCCACTTTCTTCTTACGTTGATCCGTAATACTGTAGCCATTCCAAATCAAATCAATTGTACCATTGCGCAATTCTGTCGCGTTCATCGACCAATCGATTGTTTGAAAGCTAACTTTGATACCATAACGTTTAAATACTTCACGCGCCAAATCAATATCGTAACCAGCGAGCTGCCCATTTTTCTTTGAAAATCCCATTGGCACGAAGGAATCATCTAGGCCAACCACGACTTCTTTTTTGCGGGAAATTTTATTCCAAGTATCTTCGCTATTCGCACTTTTCGTGATACTTTTACACCCCGTTAAACCTACTAAAACAAATAACAAGGAAAGAAGCAATAATATTTTTTTCTTCATAAGCTAACCCTCGTTTAATGGTTTAACTTTCAAAACTTGATCGGCAACGTTCTTTGCAAATTGCAAATCATGAGTAATAATCAGTTGGGTTAAGCCAGTTTTCTTTAAACCTAAAATCATCTTTTCAACTTCTTGCCGCAAATTAGGATCAAGCGCACTGGTCGGCTCGTCATAACACAAAATTTTAGGCTGCATTGCCAAAGCTCTAGCAATGGCAACCCGCTGCTTCTGACCACCAGATAATTGATAAGGATACTGCTTTTCATGCCCTGCCATTTGCAGCTGCGTCAACAATCTCATTGCATCATCTTCAGCTTCTTGTTTTTCCTTCTTTAAAACAAGCTTAGGCGCTAAAGTAATATTTTCTAAAACATTTAAATTAGGGAAAAGATTAAAATCCTGAAAGACCACGCCTACTTTTCCTGAATCATATTTTTTGCCATCAATTAGAATTTGACCATCATCATTGGTTTCAAGTCCAGCAATAATGCGCAATAAGGTCGTTTTTCCAGCTCCAGAAGGACCGACAATGGTTAAAATATCGCCATCATTCAAAGTAAAAGAAATATCCTTTAAAATTTGACGGTCATTATATGCCTTAGATAAGTTTTTAACTTCTAACATTCTTTTTCACCTGCCTAATTACTTGTAATAACTAAAGTGTTTTTCGATTCTCTTTTGTGCAAAGGCACAGACACTAATCAAAATTAGGTAAATTGCAGCTACCAAAACTAGCGGAACTAAAGTTACGTCACGCGCCATTGCCACATTACCAGCTCTAAGCAAATCGCCTAAGCCAATTACATAAACCAAAGATGAATCCTTCACCAGATTGATAACTTCGTTGAAAATAGATGGCAAAACAATTTTCATTACCTGGGGAATTATAATTTTAGTCATTGTCTGCCAACGGTTAAGACGTAAAACTTGAGCCGCTTCAAATTGTCCTTTATGAATTGATTGCAAGCCTCCACGGAAAATTTCCGCAAAATATGCCGCATAGTTTAAGACGAAAGCGAAAAGAGCGGCCTCATAACGGGGAAAAACAATATGTAAAATCGGCAAACCATAAAACACAAAAATTAACTGTAATAATAGTGGCGTTCCCCGCATAATCCAAACATAAAATTCAACTAACCATTTGATTGGTTTAATCTTGCTCATTTCACCTAAAGCAACCAATATTCCTAATGGCAAAGCCAAAATTATTGTCCAGAAAAAGATCTTCAACGTCATTAAAGTTCCAGCAATAAGAGCCGGCATAATTTGCATTACATATTCCATTTTTCCACCTGCTTTTTTCTAACAAAAAGTCCTCTTGAGAAAAATCTCAAGAGGACGAATTATCGTGATTCCACCTCAGCTTCACAACATGCTCACGCATACTGCCTCACTAGGTTTACTAACAAAGAATTATCACGATAAATAAAAAACGCCCTTCTAGGTCAATTGACCTAAGAGGGCGAATTTCTCGATCCGCGGTTCCACCTCATATTCACAGCTAACTCGCATTAACTGTCTCAATAAGTTCGTTAATAAACCTTTAGCTATAATGGCTAACCCAGACCTCTCTACTACCATTTCAAGGAGCCAACTCACAGATGTGATTCATCCAAGCAATTGCCTTATTTCCACCATCAAAGGCTCTCTATAAATTATTCTTGAACTACTATTTCTGTTCCAAGTTGTTAATCACATGTTGCTTAAATATTATACGATCGCTAATTTTTTGTCAACGATTTTGCTTTTAATTATTTTTCATCGTAAGTTTTAGGATCAATATCAAGAAGCGGGGACTTCTCGCCAATATATACAATATCGAGCTTATACATTGCTCTTGAAGTAATTGTGTAAACTAATTGGGTTTCATCAAGAGCGTGATAATTTTCTTTAGATGCATCCCACATTACAACTGCATCAAATTCCAAACCTTTAGCTAAGTATGAAGGAACAACTAAGTCGCCAGGAACAAGACGTTGGTTGGCAGTTGCGATCAATGTTGCCTTTTGGCCATGCTTAGCTAATTGTTCATGAACAAACTTCGCGCCCGCTAAATCCTTAGTAATAATTGCCGTTGTAAAATGCTTAGCATCATTAGCCTTTAAAATTTCTTGCAAGGCAACGATTGCTTCTTCATCAGTCTTTCTTCCCCAAATAACAGGCTTTGGACCTTGACGGTTGAAGGATTCAATCTTTTCACCTTGGCGCAAAATCTGCTTAGTAAAGTCAGTAATTTGCTTAGTTGAACGATATGACTTAGTAAGTTGAACAACATCGGTCTTTTCAGGATCAAATAAGCCTGAAATTTGTTTAAGCAAACTTCTGCTTTCATCTTTGGTAAAGATAGCTTGATTTAAATCACCAAGCATTGTGAACTTAGCTCTTGGGAAGTTGTACTTAAGATACGCAAGTTGGAATGGCGTATAATCTTGGATCTCATCGATGAAAGTGTAACGCATTTCAAAATCAGTGCGACGGCCAGTGATCAAGTCATAAAGGTAAAGATATGCGGAAACGTCATTCATATGAATGTCGTGCTTTCTGAATGAATCTTTAACTTCTTCGACATGCTTCATCCAGTCATCTTCAGAAATATTCCATTTAGATAAATCAGTCATCTTAGGAACAGCACGCAAAAAGCTTAAGTATTGCGCACGCATGTTGATAAAGTGATTGTGACGAATCTTTTGGAAAACAGGTTGAAGCGCCTTTATAACAATCTTTCTGCCTAAGAATTTTTCTTCATCGGCTTCGGAATCGAATTCTTGATCAGGACGATCGTACAAAGCATTAAGCTGTTCCTTGCTCAAGCTTTCGATAGTTTGACTAACCCACTTCTTGCGAACTTCCGGCGCAATCTTGCGATTGAGCATCTTAATCAATTCTTCACGCGTAGCATCGATACGGTTGGCCAATTTGTAATTTTGATTGTATGAATAATAGATTTCACGAATCTTTTCCTTATCAAAATATGGCTTCTTTTTATCACGGAACATAATGTTCTTAAAGACAACGCCACGTTTGTTAAGGTGCTTAGCATAACGCGTTACCAAATTGAAGAAGTTTACAGAATCCTTAAAAGCACCGATATCGCTGTTGGCAGTTTTATCTTCAAATTGTTTAAATAAGTTTTCAACGTTCATCCCTGGAAGCCGGCGAGAAACAAATTGCCAATAAGTCATTTGAACCATGTTCTGTTCACCCATTTCAGGCAAAACATTTTTAATGTAGTCATTGAACAATTGGTTAGGACTAAACATGATAACGTCGCTGGAAGTCAAATTACCGCGGTAACGGTACAAAAGAAAGGCAATTCTTTGTAAAATCGCGCTTGTCTTACCTGAGCCGGCCGCCCCTTGAACGAATAAAAGATCAGCGCTTGTGTTACGAATGATCTTGTTTTGTTCTTGTTGAATCGTCGTAACAATTGACTTCATTTGGGTGCTGGATTTTTCTGACAAAACTTCCAGAAGCATCTGGTCACCGATTGACTCGTTAGTGTCAAACATGTTGACGATCTTGCCGTCTTTAATCATGAATTGACGCTTCTTAGTCATATCAACGGTAATTTCACCTTCAGGCGAATTGTAGGAAACCTTGCCTAACTTGCCATCGTAGTAAATAGAAGAAATTGGTGCACGCCAATCATAGATCAAGAAATGATCATTTTCATCCGCAAATGAACCTAAACCAATATAGATTGTTTCTGGTTCTGAAGCATCATTTTCTTTAAAATCAACACGGGCAAAATATGGACTCTTTTCCAATCTTTCAACTGTGGCTAATTGCTTAGCAGAATGTTGCCAATCATGTTCACGTTCAGTTAAAAGTTGTTGTTGCTGGTGAATGGACAAAGCCGTTTCCATTGATGTTGAATAGCCATCATAGTCAAGCTTAACGTCATCAAAGAAATGAGAATTAAGATCTCTGCTTCGCTTCAACAGTTTTAATTGATTTTCTTAATTTCTTTTCACGATCTTTGATCATGCCCATGACATGGTCAAGATGTTCTTGTTCGTATTTTTTATCGTCAATTTCTTTAGACAAATAATTTCACCTACTTTTAAAACCTAGTCTATTAATTCTACCATGAATTAAGAAATGGTAATACTTTTAGCTTACAGGCCATATTAATACACAAAAACAATTAAAAAGTTTACAATTTGAAAGAATATTCAAAAAAATCGGAGTTGATGCAATTATGCGAGGATTTTTTCACTTCTTGCGTAATTTAATTTTCTTAGGGATAATTGCTTTCGGTATTTGGACATATAAAACAAATCCTAATTTTCAAACGGCGACCAACGATTCGCTTGCCACACTCAGCCAGAGAATTAATCAGCTAATTTCAACAGGATCGCTTAAGGCTCCAAAAATTGGTGATAATGAACCAACTGAGCAAACCGATTCTGAAGGAAAAAATGATGATTCCGGCAAAAAGACTGACAAACAAATTTGGTCTAAAAATAGTGCAACGGTTTATATCGATATTGATAATAATCCAGTTTTGCGCAGCGCAACAATCGACGCTATGAACGCTTGGAATAGAACGGGAGCTTTTTTATTTAAACAAACAAATAACAAAAATAAAGCCAACATTGTCGTTAGTGTAATGGATCGAAGCGATACAAGCGCGGCAGGACAAACGTCCACAACTTATAATCCTGTTACGGGACATTTGCTTAGAGCAAAGGTGCAGCTTAATCGCTATTATTTGCAAAATACATGGTATGCTATAGCCAAAACAGAATTATAAATACTGCTGAGCATGAATTAGGTCATGCAATCGGCTTAAGTCATACTCATAGCGTTTCCGTTATGTATCCGGCCGGATCAATTTATACGATTCAGCCTCGCGACATTACTGACGTAAAGAGACTTTATCACGAAAGCTAAATATTTTTCTTTAAACAATCACCTTTTTTCGTTTAGAATGAAAGTGATTGTTTTTATTTAGGAGAAAATTATGAAGAGAATTTATATCGTTCGTCACGGTCAAACTTATATTAACCGTTACAACAAAATGCAAGGTTGGTGCGACACGCCATTAACAACGGCTGGCGTTGAAGGCGCAGTAGAAGCCGGAAAAGCTTTACACGATGTTCCATTTGATATTGCTCTTTCCAGCGATTTAAAGAGAGCCAGCGATACTTGTGATATCATCATTAAACACAATATTAACAAAGACGAATTGCAACATATTGCTAGTCCATTTTTCCGTGAACAATTCTATGGCTACTTCGAAGGTTTAGATTCTGAAATGGCTTGGCGCATGATTGGCGGAAGCCATGGCTACGAAACAAGACAAGAAATGTTTAAGCACGAAAGTATTGATACCATTAAGGATTGGATTAAAGAAGCCGATCCTTATCATGAAGCTGAAAACGCCAAAGAATATTGGGCACGTCTTAACAATGGCTTTAAGATGATTAGTGAAATGGATGGTGCCGAAAACATTTTGCTTGTTACCCACGGCTTCACTATCCGCAGCATTTGGGCTCATTATGGCGATAACATTCCGCTTGTTCCAGGTCCAAAGAATGCTTCAATCACAATTATGACAATGAGTGATAAGGGTGAAATTAAGATTCCTTCCTGGAATAAAATGCATTTATAGAAACAAAAAAAGTTCTCCACATGTGGAGAACTTTTTTTGTTATTATTAATCTTTATTTTTCAAAACAATTCCTTCATACAACTTCACCGTAACTAAGTAGTAAATAAGGTAAAGTACCAAGAAAATTGTAAATGGAATCCAAATTTTATCATATGGATCTTTTAACAAGCTCTTGAAGAACTGCAATCCAAACAATACATCAATGACACCAAGCACAGCAGGCAAAGCGAATAGAACACCAATTTCACTTCTAATTGAAGCCTTAAGCAAATTCTTCTGCGCGCCGATCTTCCAAAGCATGTTGTATCTTGGCTTATCACTATTTGCGCCACTTAAAACTTTAAACATTAAAGTTGAAGCAAGCATTGCAAGGAAGGCCAATCCCAAGAAGAAGCCCATAAATTCAAATCCTGAAGCTACGCTTGAAACTAAACGATATTGTCCTGATTTTGAATTATTTAAATCAACATATACGCCCTGGCTTGATTCCTCAACGTTACTCATCATTGATTTAACAGCAAGTTTCTGCAATTTTTCAATATTGTTGAAGTTGCTTCTAAAATTATTTACAAGCAAGAATTCAACATGATTAATCTGCGCGTTGATCTTGTTAAATTCCTTTTTAGAAACAACCTTCACTAAAGCATTTTGGTATGGCGTCAAGCTTGCCAATTGATAATTTTCTTCTGAATGATTATCCTTCACGCCTTTAGCTGTAATAGTTTTTGTCGACCAAGCCTGTTGGCCGTCTTTTTGATAAAAATGTTGATATTTCAATTTCTTCTTATTAAGTTCTTGATCAGTTACGTAAAGAATGTGGCTTTGCTTCTTGCCTTTGCCGACAAGCACGGTCTTATAATTCAATGAATCAGTTTTTCTAACCGAAACTTTCTTTAATTGCTTTTGAACCTTTGCATTATTTTTGTACAAAACAACATCATAGTAAGTTGCTTCCATAGAAGTATCGGTCATGCTGTTGAAGTTTAATCCAACAGTAATTGCGCCTAATGCTAAGGCAAACAATAAGGAAATAATTGATAAAATACGGTTGTAATCACCAAGTCTAAATTTGAGTTGTCCCAAAGTGAAAGAATGCAACTTACGATATTTAAAATTACGATTCTTTCTGAGCAAGTTAATTACGCTGGTAAAGAATGAGTCAAAAATAAGGTATGAACCGATCACAATAGTGAAGAAACCAATCGTAATCGAATTTGTCATCAAAGTTTGATAAGCAGACATTGCCCAATAACCGGTTGCCAAAAGGCAAAGTCCTAAAATTGCTTCAATAAATTTCCAGATCTTATGTTGACGCACTTTTACGGGCTTTTGATCTTCATGAAGCAAGTTAATCACATTAGTTTTAACTAACTTATGACGGTTCCAAAATGCTGCAAGTACAAACAAGACAATAAAGAAAATTAAAGTCCAAAGAATTGCAGGCATATAGAAACCAAAGAATTTATTGATATGCAGACCTAACTGGCTGATCAACATCTTAGATACAACTTGGGTCAAACCGATTCCGATTCCAATTCCCAAAAGGGTTGATAACAAACCAACTACAATTGTCTCTGCGAAAATCAATTTACCAATTTTGCTATTTCTGGCTCCTAGCATCATGTAGGTGCCGTAATCTTTTTTCCGCATACTTAATAAAAAGCTGTTGGCATAAGTTATATAAACTAAGGTGATAATACCCAAAAGGGCAATTCCGAAGCCAAAAACAAATTGCGTAATTGAAAAGGCAATCGTCAATGAACCTTTTAAAAATTGCGGATTAATTGCAATTGTCATAAACATGTAGAAAATTGCGCTTGCTAAAGTTAAACCTGAAAACAAAACCGCGTAATCTTTAAACCGGCTTTTTAATCCAGTAAATGAAAGCTTCCAAAGCATAATTCTTCCTCCTTTCACTTAATTAACGGCGACCAAGTTCCGTAATAATATCTTGGTAAAATTCTTCGCTAGTCTTAGTACCTTTTCTAATTTCCTTACCGATCTTACCGTCTTTGATGAATAAGATTCTTTGCGCATAGGAAGCAGAATAAGGATCGTGCGTAACCATTAAAATTGAAACTTTATCATTTTTATTCAATTCAGCCATAGTTTCAAGAAGTTCAGTCGCAGACTTTGAATCCAAAGCTCCAGTTGGTTCATCCCCGTAAAGAATCGCAGGATTATGAACAAGTGCACGCGCTGAAGCCACACGTTGTTTTTGACCACCAGAAATTTCTGCTGGATATTTATCCAAAATTTGCATGATTCCTAATCTATCCGCAATTGCTTCTACCTTATCGTTAATTTCTCTCGCTTTCACATTTTGAAGTGACAAAGGCAAGGCGATATTTTCACGATTGGTTAAATTTTCAAGCAAGTTAAAATCTTGGAAAATAAATCCAATTTCCTTGCCACGGAAATCTGCCATTTGATTCTTCTTCAATTGCGTAATATCTTGATGATTTACAAAGACATTACCTGTTGTCGGTTTATCTAACGTAGATAAAATATTCAAAAGCGTGGTTTTACCTGAACCTGAAGCACCCATAATGCCAACAAATTCACCTTGTTCAACAGTAAAATCAATTCCTTTTAAAGCTTGATATTGTTTTTCATTTTTCTTGCCATAAGTTTTGGTAAGAGCTTCTACTTTTAAAACCTCAGTCATAATAATCTCTCCTCTATTCAAACATCTATTCATTATTCTCTTTGTCATGGTGTATTATTTAAATAATACACTAATATGATATTAAAACTTTGTCAACAAAAAAATCTGATAAAATTAAAATAAAGGAATCAAACTATGGTAGAAATTAACTTTGACTATTTAAAAAATTCAACATATTTTAAAGACCAATATGAGGCCGCAAATCGCCTTGTTAAGCTGTATTCCATCGATGATTATCGGGATGTTATAGCCAATTGCCGATTATTCTTAGAAACAAGCGTAAAAAGGATTTTTGATTTAGAAAATTTGGATAAATACTATTCCATCAAAGCCGGTGAATATCGCAATTTACGCAACGATACGCAATATTTGCGATCACACTTAGATTTACCTTTATCAATTTATGATTTAATGGACGAAGTTCGCCGCATGGGTAACGATGCCGTACACGATCCGCATTATCACTTTACGAAAAATCAAGCTTGGCGTTGTCTTTGCGATATAAACGATATTTTGGCCTTTCTTATCAATTCTTATGAAAATCAGAATCTGCATTACATGCGACCTGATACGGCAATGGATGCCGTTGAAAATAAAAATAATCGTTTCCACAAACGCAATAAAAAAGTACAAACTATTAAACAAGAAGGTACTAATCAAAATGCGGAACTCGCCCGCAAAGTGTTAAATCATAAAAAGAAATACGGCTTCAAGAGCCGTCTCAAACATTTTTTCAAACACTAAAAAAGGGCTTAGAAACTCTAAGCCCTTTTTCTTTAACTTACTTTTGTACCTAATTTTTGAATCAACTGCTTATCTCCAACTTTGTGGAAAATCGCATTTTGATAATTAATCGTTTTACGATATTTTTTGCCCTTGTGATGATACTTATACACAAGCTGATAGCTTACTTCACTATAATTTTTACCGGCTGGCAAAATCTTAGTAACCACAGCTTGGATTTTCAGATGAGCCTTACTCTTCGCAAACTCTTTAACCGTCTTTTGCAATGCCTTGTACTCCGCATTATCCTTGCCTTTTTCAAAAGCATCATCAACAGTCTTCGTATAAGATTGCGTCAAGATCTTTTCTGCTTCAGCTTGATCGATCAAGCCCGGCCACAAAGGATTAACAATATAATCGCCTTCAACATCTTGATAGACATCATCGGCTTCATTGCCGTTATAGCTTGGCGCGTTGGCATAATCACTAACGTCATCATCACTCTTACTAAATTCTGTTTCAATCGAACTCGACAAATCTTTTACTTTGTAAGAACGAATCTTGATGCCGTTATACTTAGTTTCAATATATAATTCCATGTCTTTTGACAATGGATAATTCTTGAAGACAGCCTGGCCATTTTTATCAAGTCGCTTAACCCGGCGATCATTAATATAAACCATGCCATCAGGAACGCTACGAATCTGAAAAGTTCCCGTCTTAATCGTCATATTGACCGTTCGATTCGACCAAATGTTGGTAACTGAGCTAGCCTTTAGCTTACGACCTTGAACCTCAGTGTTAACAGCTAAATGATAACGACCAGGGAAAACCATACCTAAATCTTGATAGAAGTTTTGGTCGGCACCTTCCATTTGTCCAAAGTTTCTGCCGTTCACATATAAAGTCGACTTGGGATTATTAGTCTCAACTTGCGGAATATAAACTCTTACGCGAATCCGATATTTCGGAAAAAGCAAAAAATAGCGCCCATCTTCAATTAATTGAATTTGACTGCTGTCTTTGCCATTACGCAAATTGCGCCCTAAAGTTTTAGCTGCATTTTTATTTTCTCTAAAATATCGCTGCAATGGCTTCAACTTAGCATCCGTAACTTCCATATCAGGATTTGATGCCTGAACATAAGAAGTAATATTTCGACTTGGTTGCTGCAAGCTGGCAATAATGCGATCAATTTGGCGATCGCGTTGATAATAAATGTTGCCTAAGGCGTAAAAAATGCCCAAGGCGATAACGATCACCAATGCTGTGATCAAACTACGATGTCTATTTTTCGTTGTTTTTTTCTTAGTCATTTTTTCCACCTACTTTAGTTCATTCTAACCTAAAGAGACAAAGAAAAGTAGCTAAAGATCTGCAATGCACCAAAAAGCAATCATGACGACTATACCTACCATGAAAATCAAACCAGCTCGAACCCAACGATCACTTTTAGCTCCTTGAATTTGCACCTTTTGAGTCTTCAAATTTTCTTTTTGCTTCTTAATTCGTTTACGTGCATCCCTAATCGTCTGCTCTTTTTCCTTTTCCAGCTCATCTATTTCCGTGATTATCGTATCAACATCTTTCATTTGACTTCACCTAATAAGCTCTCTGTTTCATTTGTATTTTCTTTACCAACTAATTTATAAGCCTCATCAAACATTTGACATTCCTGCTGAAAGTTTTCCAAATCAAGCATTTGCTTCTTTAAAGCCATAATCTTTTCGGTCAATTCCGCAGTACCCTGCATAAATAGTTTAATTTTATTCACATTGCCAAAGTAATCGGCCAAATTCCAATTAACTTGCGGAAAAAGCATCCAACTTTCATGATCAACATCATGCAAATCTGTTTGCAAAATTTGTGCCAAAACTTCCATTTCGGTATCACTTAGCACAAAATCATCTTTGCCAGCATGCAACAAATAATCAGGAAGCATGTTCAAATTGGTAATTTGAATATTTGCGGATGACTTACCTTCACGATAAAAATTAGGCCGATCAATTGGAAATTTCTGCTCGCCATAGCGACTGATAACCAGCAAAACATTATAAACAGCAAAATTTTTCAGTACCTTGTCGGCAACGATTCTGACTGCCCTACTTTTACTTTCGGCTTGCTCATAAAGACGACGATAAATTGCATTTTGATGAAGCATAATCTGATTCTTAAATTCATATGTGCTGGAATTTTGCGCATGATAAATGTTATCTACCAAATTACGAGTTTTTGTTTCTAAAAGAAAAATTCCTTTACGGGTAATCACCAAATGATCAATTTGTGTTTTTGCATTATTCGTATGCGTACTTGGAAAAACTAAATTGTTAAAAGCTTTAAATTCTGGATATTGTGCTAATCGCCAACGTACAAGTCGTTCGCCGGCTCCACCAGCCAAATTATGACTCAAAGTTTGAAAAGCATGCTGCGACGGCATTTTAGCATCGGGTAAATCAGCCAAAGTTTCTAATAAATTATTCCTTAAGTCATTATCCCGAACTTCACGTGCAAAATCAGAAAAAATCTTTAAAGCATCGCGCCGTTCGGCGTTATACTGTACGAAAAATTGATTTAAATATTGCGTTCCCGTTAAATTATGATGGGATAAATCATGCTCCACGCGTGCATTTTTGTCTTCATCAAGCTTAAGCAAATCACGCCCATAATATTCGACGGTTTGAAGCATTGCCAAAGCTTTATCATCACGCAGAATCTCTGGTTTAATCCATGAACTAACGGGATAATGCTTGTGCAAAGCTTTAATTTCTTCAATACTCTTTTGAATTTTTTCTTTCAAAAGCAAAACCTGTTTTTCACGCCAAATTCTTAAACCATACGTAGCCTCATATTCAGCAACAGAAATTTTTCTTCCATTTTTAATACATAATTTTTGTGTAAGGCGATCAGTATAATCCGTTAAAACCTGAACAGGATACTTGTTGGAAAAAGCCCTCTTTTCTAATCTTTGACCATAATGATCATAAACTAATTGCTTTTTTAATAATTTCCAATCGTAAATATTACGTGTAATCAGCTTGCCATTCACTGTTTCAAGCAAATTAAACTTCTGAATTCCACGAGAAAATCTAGGATACGGATACTGTTGTAAATCCACCTGCTTGAGCAGATCCGCTTTTTTATTTTCCAATTCAGCAATTTTTTCTAAAAAATCGTCGCGTTCTTTATTAATTTTCCGTCCGTAACGGTGAAATTTATAACGCTTAATAAAGTCAAAAATCTGTGCGATCACCATGCATGCCACCATAGCGACTTCACCATAAGCAATATATTCAAATGGGACCTTGAGCACCACGCCAATGATTAGCAATAAAAGTAAAATACTCACATAAAACGGCCACAACTTCGGCGCCTTAATCTGCTTTTTTAAATCAGTAAATTCTTCTAAAACTAGCTGATCAGTCTCTTTTTTTCCGCGTAAATCGCTCGCCGCAACAATTTCTTTGGCCAATTCTTCTTGAGTAAAAAAGTTTTGTTCTTTAAGATTTTCTCGTAGGTTATCCGGCAAAATTTCCGCCTCATAACGCTGGCAAAAATAAACCAAGATATGATAAAAATCCACGATTTTTCGTGCAGCACCACGCTCACCACTTAAGTCATCACGACTCTCATTAACCAGTCTTACCTGCGTCTTTGCATCTATCAAATTCCATTCGGATAATTTCCGCAATTTACGTAAATAATCCAGCCTATTCCAAGATTGCCAATCCTTTTGGCTTACGCGAATAATCGGTTCAAAATTATATAGCTCATCTAAAAGAAGCTCGCTAAGTTCCTTCATTCTTTCATTCACAGCCGCATATTTTTTATTACCGTATAAATAAAAACGCTTTGGAAATCTTGTCCTACCAAAGCATCATATAAGTCTATAGACGGCTCTTCCTGATTATTTTTAAAGCCATGTAAAAAATCGAATTTTTTGCTCTTCTTAATAAAAGCAAAAGATTTTCTGGTAACCGTATCTTTCATTTTTTATAATTCATTCCATTTAATTTCTTGTTTTAATGATAAGCTTTAAAGACCATTTTTGTCCAATTTTGTATAATGAAAAAGCACAATCTTAAGGAAAAGAAAAAACCTAAAGCAAATACTTTAGGTTTAAAAATTAGGACCAAAAATCAGTTGGCATGATTAATAACCAAATCAAAACTAGAATGCAAACAATAACAATAATCCATCGCAAATATTCTAATAAATTATTGAGCATAGCAAGACCAGCAGGAACATGGACTTCACGGCCATAGTAATATTGGCAAACTAAATCATAGAATTGCCCCATATCATAGCCATATTTTGAAAAATAATCATCGGGATCCGTGCGCTTGGTGCCGCCAAGCAAAGTATTAACTTCACTTTCTGACCAAACTGTCCCCATACCGCCGGGCTTATTCTTACCTGCATCTTCACGAGCCAGAAGCTTTTTGTGAGGACTCCAAGTATGTTGGGTAATACTTGCCCGCATAGGCTTCAAATGATATTTATGAAGCAAACTCGCTACATAAATTGCTTCATTGTTAATTCCTTTGGCAAAACCTTCCAAGCTTCCTGCCTGACAAAGTTCAACTTGAATGTAACGATGATTGGCTGCACGCCCCGCTTCTGAAGCAGCATGCCGTGTTGACTTTAACTGCATAACTTGGTCTTGGTCAACAATTGCATGCACATTATCATTTTTTATTTGTGAAATATTATGAGCCGTCGATTGTACGACAATTCCTTCTGGCTTATTGTGACGATATTCTCCGTCTTTCTTGCTGGAACTGTTTATCTTTTCAACGCCGCTATATTTAAAATGATTGCTGTTAATATAAGTATTGATATTTGGCATAACTTGGAAGTTAAGCCCGGCTACAACAAGAACCATAATAATGGCAAGTATGCCGTAACGCGCGCTAGGATGGCGCCGCAAATAATGATTGCGTTCAACCCGCGTTTCTCTCCGTTTTTCACTCATATCTTTGCTCTTATCTTTATAATCTTGAGATTCACACTAAAAAACCGTTACTTATCGTAACGGAATTAAACTCTTGTTATTTATTATATTATTTGATCAGCATGAAGTCCATTAGATACATTCTTAGATGAAAATTGGTACTTTATTTTTGGATTTTAATCATATAAAGTCTTCCAAGTATCGGCATGATGATATGCATCAAAACACATGGCAATCTGTTCTTTCGTATTACGTTCAACCGACAATTTGGGTAAATTATCTAATGCAAAATATCGGCACTCTTCTGTTTCATCGTTTGCCTGAAATTTACCATCAATTTCTTCACATAGGAAAAAGGCCTTCATAATGTTCGTGACACGAATGGGCTTATTATGACGGTTGCGATCTTGAAGTGCAATTAACAAAATTGGCTTAACGTCACGGCCGGATTCTTCCCTTGCTTCTTTAACACAATTTTCTGAAACGGATAAATCGTAATCGTTCCAACCACCAGGGAGCGACCAATCTTGTGACATCCGTTCTTTGACCATTAAAATTTTATTATTTTTAAAAATCGCAGCACGGGTTTCAATCTTAGGTGTTTGATAACCTTCGTCACCTGCAAACAATGTCTTCATTTTTTCAAGCGGAAGACCTGTTCTTTCAGCCATCATTTCTACAGCAATTTCACGAATTCGTGTGTAACGCTCACAGTCAAAAATATCTTTACCATATTCTAGTCCCGCTTGGGCTAAACTTTGGAGCTCAGCTGCCCAGTCAGTGAATTGATCATTTGTTTTCATTTTAGTTGGTCCTTTCGCTTAATTTTCAATAGTTCCGTTAAAATTCATTAATTCTCCTACTTAATTTGTATTAAAATTGAAATTATATCAATACCTAGAAAGTGAAAATATGAAAAAAAGATATATTTATTTAACGATCCTTATCAGTATTTCCCTATTAATTAGCGGATGCACTAAGCAAAGAAACGAAAAAAAGAGAAACTCTACTAATATTCTAAAAATTCAAAAAAATAAAAAGAAACCTGATAAAGTTCAAAAAATACTCAACGCTATGTCCCTTGATGAAAAAATAGGTCAACTTTATTTTATTCATAGTAATGGAAACTTTTCGCAAACGAAAAATGAAATAAACAAATATCAACTAGGTGGAATCGCCTTATTTGGACCTGATTTTAAAGATCGTACTAAAGAAAAATTTCATAAAGAAATCAAAGACTATCAAAAAAATAGCCAGCACGGTTTATTCATCGGTACAGATCAAGAAGGTGGAACAGTCTCCAGGTTAAATACAAATCCCCAAATTACTGATCGAAGTTTTCCTAGTCCGCAAGAAATTTACCAAAAATCTGGTATTGCGGGAATTAAAAAAGAAAATTCCGAGGTTGCAAAACTTTTACATAAAAATGGGATTAATGTAAACTTCGCACCTGTTGCTGATGTAGCCAAAAATTCTAATAGTTTTATTTATCAGCGAACTTTAGGAAAAAGTTATCAAGAAACTGCCAATTATATTCCTATTGCAGTTAAGGCCATTCAAAGTCAAAATGTTGCTGCTACCTTAAAGCATTTCCCAGGCTATGGTGATGCTGGCGATACACATACTGGCTTTGCACAAATTAACAAGCCTTTCAATAAATACGAAGAAAATGATTTATTGCCATTTAGAGCGGGAATTAAAGCAAAAGTCGATAATATCATGATTTCACACATTATTATTAAAAATCTAGATGCTCAATATCCTGCATCCCTTTCACCACTCGTTCATCAATTTTTGCGTAAAAAGATGCATTATACTGGTTTAATTATGACTGATGATTTAGAAATGGGCGCCATAACGCAATTTGCTCAAAAACATTCACTAAATGCGGATGTCTTAGCATTACAAGCTGGCAATGACATTTTATTAGGTGGAAATCCCTCAACCGGAATTCCAGCCATTAAAAAAGCCATTCATAATAAGCAAATCTCAATGAAACAAGTTAATCATTCCGTTTATCGCATTCTAAAGCTGAAACAAAAACTACATATTCTAAAATGAAAAAAGCTTCTGGATTCTCCAGAAACTTTTTTATTTTAATCTTCAACTAATCGATCAACGTATTTCATTGATACCCATTGCTTTTCTGTACCAATACGGATCATTTCTTGGCCATTAACCCACTTAATAGCAATTACTTTCCAAGTTGTATTAGGATTAATAAACTTACCAGTAAAGTTACCATTTTCATCAATTAATGGAATCATTCCCGAAGTAGAAATAATATGTGCTATGCCTTTAAATGCCTGTTCATCAGTATTCTTTGGATCAGCCTTTACATATTTTTCTGGAAGCCATTGATCATTGGTTCCAATTCTGTAAAAAAGTTGTCCGTTAATCATCATTTGTTCTAATGCTTGCCAGTTAGTATTAGTAGCAATAGTTTGACCTGTTTCTTGTCCTTGATTATTGTATAAATTTACACGCCAGTTGCGATTATGATTAATTACTGGAACGTAAACCTTTTTAACAACCGTTTGGTTATAATTATTTATCTTCTTATTAGAAACTTTTTTAAGAATAATTCGATGTGAATCATTTTGATAATTCTTAGCAGGATTAGTATCTTTTACAGAATAACTAATATTAGAAACAGGTTGAGAATCATCTGAAACTATAAATTGATCATTATTAGATTCTTCACCTAATTGTTCATCTTGGGAATCTTGTTCAGGCAAAATAACTTCTGTATCCTCAGAATCTTCATCATTTTCATTAGCTTGACTATTAGCTAAATCTACCAACTTTTGAGCTTGGTCAAGATTATCACTTGCTTGAGACAAATTATTTTGTTCATCAGTAAGCTTATTAGTTAATTCATCAACTAACTTAGCTTTTTCATCATAGTCTTTTTGACTCGCAGTTTGATCATTTAACGCCTGCTTTAAAGCAACCAAATGATTTTGATGTTTAGCCAAAACTTGTTTAGCAGTGTTAACTGCCTCTTCGGCTTCTTTAGCTAAATTATCTAATTTAGTTTGTTCAGCAGCAGCTTCATCTAAAATCTGTTTTTTATTAGCAGCCGTTTTAGTTAAACTATCTAAATTATCATGTTCTTGCTTAGCTACCTTTGCCTTAGCTTGATAATCAGAAACCAATATTTGATTTTCTTTATTGAAGTCATCAAGAGCCTGCTTAGCATTCTTCATTGCATCTTTATCATTAGCCAGATCTTGCTTTAATTGCTTCATCTTTGCATTATCAGTATCTAATACTTGCTTATTAGAAGAAATCTGATCTTGAATATCTTTCAATTGTTTATTTGCTTGATCGTACGCAGTCTTAGCTGAAGTGTAAGCAATCTGCGTATTAACAGCTGTTTGACTCAAAGCTGCTAAGTTTTGTTTTAAATTGTTTAATTCAGTAAGTTTATCAGCACTTTGAGTTTTCAATTGATTTATTTGATCATTCAAAGTTTTATCAGCATCTGGATCGGCTTGCCAACTACCGCCATTGTTTTTAGAAGCCTCGACAATACCTGATATATATCTGCCATTTCCTAGAGGAACTTTGCCAGACGTTACGTTAATAAAGTGAGTAGTTACAAAATCATGATCATCTTCTTTTTGATTAGATAAACTCAAGGCATAAGTAGCTGGCATATCTCCTAAGAAATTATTAGCATGATGATATTCAGGAGCGGAGCCAGGATTGCAGACATTACCAAGAAACATCCCTTTTAAATTATCGTAAAGTTCCTTCTTCACTTGAGTCATTGTCATTTGCTTATCAAGTGGAGCATAAAAAGCATACATATCTTCAATATAATTTTGATCAATTGCTAGGCCATGCTTTTTAGCTTCACGGACAATTCCTTCAACATAGTGTCCTTGGCGATTACTTCTACCATGCTCATCATAATCTTTAGCAATATCATTAGCCAAACTTTGAGTATTAATCCCGTAAGTCCATTTTGGCAAATTCAATTGTGAACGTGCATCATTAATAATTCTTAAAGTATATTCACTTAGTTGACGCGCTTGTGCCGGAGTAAGATTCTTAGGATCAACTTTCTCCTCATCTTCATCTTTTGACTCACTCTTAAATTGATTATGCTCATCTTTAAATGCTTTTTCTGATGAATTAACAATTTGATTCCAGTTGGCATCAGTATCTTGATTATCTGCAGCTCTTAATTCATCGAGAGTAAATGGTAATTTTACGGTGTTTTCATAGTCTAAATTCCCATTTGTTTGTTTTTCTAAAATTCCTAAGGTACCATTTTTGCCAAATTCTTGATCATAAGCAATTTGCTTTTGCGTAACTTTATTTAAGGCATCCGTTTTAGCATCTTGAGCTTGAGTATTCTCATTAGTTGCAGAAATAAAATGTGTATTCGCTATTTCAGCTACTTTTTTAGCCGGATCTAATTTAGCTTGGGTATCAGATAAATTCTTATTGTCTTGTTTAACTTGATAATCGTAATGATTATATTGCTGCATATCTTGATCAAATTTGTTTTGCGCATCTTCTTGATCTTGATTTAATTTTTCGGCTTTAGTTTGATCAATTTTTTCTTGGGCAGCCTTAGCAACTTGATCAGCATTTTGAGTTTTTTCAGCTTGAGCATTTTGAGCTACAGAAACTTGGTTATATTCATTTTGGGCAGAAATAACTGCGGACTTATGAGCTGAAGCATTATTCGCAAAGTTATCTGCAGACTTTTGCGTATTTTGAATTACTTCTTGTTGCTTAGCGATCTGCTTTTCAATTTCTTGAATATTACCATTTTTTTCTAGCTCAGCTACATTTTGATTTGCTTGATCTAACGCAGCCTTAGATTTATTAGCTACATCTTGAGCGGATTGAAGATTCTCTTGAGCATTATTTACAATTTCTTTTTGGGAATTATAAGTATCTTGTGCTTTTTGCAAATTGTTTTGTACAGCTTGAGAATTAGTTGTACTTTCTTCAGAAGTATTAACCGTATCAGCTTTAACTACTTGCGAAATATTCTGCGTCTGAACGGTTCCTAAAGCAATTCCCGCTGTTAATGCAGTGCTGGCAATCATGGCAGATTTATTATTGAACATTTTTGTAGACATAAATAAAAACCTCTTCCTAAAAAATGAAGAGCTAGATCTATTTTTAAGAAGAGATTGCTTATTTTATTCCTAAAAAAGTGCACAAAAATAGCATTGAAACTAGAAAAAGCTCCAATGCTTGTTAATATCACGATTAATAAAGGATTGAGTTTTCTCTTCCATAAAAATTAGTATTTAGCTTTTTGTTTGAACACTTTTAATATACTGTTTTTGAAAAGAAAAATCAATACTTTTTATATATTAGTCATCTGAATCGGCATCTTTACCTGCCATAATGTTGGCAAAAGCATTTCTAACATCTTTATTAGAAGTTTCTTTAACCATACATGCATCCCCATTAGTCGTTTGATCAACCAAGGCTACAGGCTGATTATCATGAATTGCAAATAAATAAGTAATATGCTGCTCAGGATTTCCTACATTGCAATTAAAAATAGAAACAACGTGATAATCGTAATCCTTCTTTAATTCTGGATCCCAACCAATATCGATCTCTGTACTATCATCGTCATCATCATCGCCTTCTGAATAGAGTTTGAAAGTACGATCTTCTAAATCGTCAGGATATTTTTCACCAGCAATATTTTCAATAGAATTTTCACCATCGTATTCTTCATATTTTTGCTTCATTTTTTTACCAAATGAAGCCATGAAATCGGCAAGTTCTTCTTCTTTATCATCATTCCAAGTTAAATCTTTTGCCTTGTCAGTTGATGAATTCGTATCCTTATCACTTGAGCTGCTTGATTGACTTGAGTCATCGCTACTTTTGGCAGTCTTTTTACTTACATTGACTTGCTTAACAATGGTTTGAACTTTATTTTTTGCAGTATTATTATCGCTAACTTTCTTAGCCAAAGCTGGGAAGAATACTTCCTTACCCACTCCTTTACGACTAACAAAAGTAACTTTTGACTGAGCAGGATGAGCAACATCAGAAACAACATAACCCACATTAGGAGAAACGACATAAACTGCCCCACCATTTGGAGCTTGAACATCATAGTCACCAAAACGATACTCAGGAACTGATTGAATATGTAAATCACCATTTTCTGCAGCATCAAAAGCTTGGTTCCAATCTGGATCATCCATAAAATGCATATGAGCAAAAGATATAGTTAAACCAGCCATGTCATCAGGTGATAAATTATTATCTTTAAAGCCTAATTTTTTAGCTGTTTCATCAAATTTAGCATTTTTATTGCCAATAAATGGCAAACTCATAGCATGATTTTGACTTTGAAGCGTGAAGAACACCATACCACCAGCCGCAATTAAAATAATGTAGGTAGCAGCGATTAAACAATTATGTCTAATTCGCTTATTTTTTGTACTCTTATTAACTGTTTTTTTAAGTGGTGCATTTGACTGAACAGGATTATTTTGTGTTTGAGAACGCGCTGCTGGAACTTGAGACACATCTGCACCACAGCGATCACAAAACTTATCATTAGCTGTTAATTTTTTACCACATTTAGGACAAAACTTCATAACTTTCCTCTATCGCTTTCTATTCATCTATTTTTCCCATTAACTTAGTTTCATCATCGTCACCAGCATATTTTTCCGAAATTTGTTTAGCAACTTGTGGATTCTTAAAATATACACCGGCTATTGCAGTTGAAACATTAACTAAACATTCAATCCCATCAATATGCTTCAAAGAATAACTATTTGCATCTATTTCTAAACTCTGAGCAGGAAGAATAGAAAAACCTTTGCTATCATTTTCTAAAGCAAAATATTTACCATAATATTTCTTACCAAATGCTTTTAATTCTTTTCCTGTTTCTGGCTTATTAGTAAGCTTATAAATAGTTTTTCCATCTACCGAGTTATTTGTAATCTTAAAAGTATTACCCAATTTTTCTGCAAACAAACCTGCCGCATACCAAGTCCCCTGTAAACGAGGAGAAATTTGAACTGTCTGTAAGCCCTGATTATCATTTTCTCCGTCATTCTTCTTTTCATCTGAATTATCCGATGAACTTGCAGCATCTGCTTGCTTTTCATCATTAGTAGATGGCTTCTCTTGTTCTTTAACTTGATTTTCAACAGTAATCTTTGAACTTACCTTATTCCATTCGTTAACTTTCCCTTCGGATTTAACATAACGATAAGCCGTATGAACATCAACATGTCCTAATTGCTCATTACTGTCTCCGAATACGAAAGAACTCTTTTTTAAATTATCTGCATCAGTAACAATTAAAGCCCCAGCATCATTTAATACATACAAGCTCTGCGTTCCTTGAGGCTCAACCGTCTTATTCGAATCAGAAAAAGTATATTTATCATATTTTTGAATTGTTAAATTGCCATTTTCAGCTTGTTGATAAATATTATTCCAATTTGGATTATCTGAGTATCTTAAGTGTGCGTAAACAATCGATAAACCCACTGCTTGCCTAATACTCAATCCAGCTAGCTCATCCTTTTTGGTTACTTTTTCGATCTTATTGCTAGGCTTCATTATTCGATCTTCTTTTTGATGGTTCATATAAGCCAAAGCAAAAAAGGCTATTAATAAGATAATTATTATACTAATCGCTAACCAAATACCCTTATTTTGTTTTCTTTCATTCATATCTATATTTTTTCTCCCAATACTTCACTTTCTCAATCATTAAACATTCTACTCCCAATGTATTTAAGGCACAAAAAAAAGTTCCAGACTAATCTGGAACCAACTCAATCTTAAAATATAAAAAATGTTCAAACAAAAAAATACTAATTTTTAAGAAAGAGCACGAGGATTTGCCTCACACGTATTGTAACAGATAAATTTTATATTTACTATCAAAATGAACAAATCTAATTAATTTCTTCATCAGTAAAAGAAAGTTCATTAGCGATTTTTTTCACTTTGTTCCATTCACCATTACTTTTTATCTGCCGTAACATTTGATAAGTATAAACATGAACTGGATTATCTTTAGGATCATTTTGATCGGGATCAAAGAAAGTAACTAAACGATCACCATTGCTTTTATCTTGGAATCCAAAGCCTACGTCTTTTTCTAAAACATACACATAGTTCTTGCCTTGTGCGGTTACAGTCGCATCACCGAAAGTATAATCTTTATACCGTGAAACATTATAGTTGCTAGATTCAACTTGATCATATGCACTTTGCCATTGTCCGTCTAATTTCATATCAGCATATACCAAACTTAAAGCGACAGTTTGTTTATTTGTTAAATTTCGAGCTTGTGATTTAATCGATGTTTTTGCTTGTTGACTTGAGTTTTGACTTTGATTTGAATTCAATTGTAAAAACTCGTAACCAATTCCTGCTAAGACAATTATTCCAATTATTGCAAAACACCAAGTTAAGAACTTCATGCCTTTTCCCATTTTACGGGAAGGTTCAGGTTCTGGCTGAACTGGTATTGCTTGAGTAATTTGAATTGGCTGCGTTGGCTGTTGAATGATAACAGGTTGTGTTTTCTTAGGAACTGGATGATCCTTTTGATACATATAATCTCTAAATGAAATTATATTTACTGGATTCAATCGTGGCTTTTGGTACCAATTTCGATGCTTATTTTGTTCATCAGTAATTTGAATATCCGCATAAGCTACTAATTTACTTGGATGCTGATAAGTATTAACAAGATAAACTAATAAATCATGATATTGTTGTAAATCCGCCAAAGCCGAAGCCTGATTGAAACGAGCAACTTTATTATTATGAGAACCAATATTGCCATAATTTTTTATTGAAAAGCAAAGATTCATTATTCGTTGTGGTAATAAACGCAAGTGAGCAATATAACCTAATTGATTGCTCAAAATTGCTCTATTCCAATCGGGACCAGGATTAATTTGATTTAAAGAAAGCAAATCATCCGTAATCATTTCCAATCCCTGTCTAATCGTATTAGACATTTGCTTATAAAAGGCTTGTTTATAAAGGGTCAACGCCTCATTAATACTATTATAAAAAGGCTTCATCAATGAATTATTAGCTATAAAAGAGAAATCTAAATCTTCAGGTTGCGGATTTACGAATTCTGGTTGAGAGTTTGGTAAAGCCTTCTTTGCTTCAACAGGTTTAGTTGGATTCTTTGTTTGGATACTATTTTGAGCATTATTTTGGATACTATAATGAACGCTCCGCTCACCTGTAGTACCATCAGGGAAAATCACTTTAATTTTTGCGTTTGTATACTTATTTTGATCTGTGTCCGGCGGATAAATCCATTGATATTTTGTGTCCTCAGGAAAGTCCTTTCCATTTTTAAATACTTTCTTCAAATCTTTTTCAGCAGGAACTGGACTTCCCTTGGCAATTACCAATCCCTTTTTAACACTCAGATCATAATTTGCTTTATTAGAATTTTGACTTTCGTGTTTCTGCTTAGAATCTGGTAAAACATTTTCAGATAAATCATTATTAGTAAATCTGGATAATCCCTTTGACTCTTTTTCTACATGTGCTTTATTCCAGTTAGTATCTTCCTTAGCAAGCCATTCAGTCTGCCCACCAATTCGATAAAAAATTTTCCCATTAATTTCTTTAACTTCAAAAACAGAAACTACTTCACCGTTTTTCCTAGTATGAGTTTGTTTAACTCCAGCCGAATTATATAAATTAACATCTTGGCCATTAGATGAAACTATCTTTACTTTTTCTCTAAGTGTCGGTTCTTTTGAACAATCAAATACCAAATTAATTCCCCTTATTAATTTCTTCTTATTCCCCACTTTATCTACTAAATTATAGCAAATAAAAAAGTCGTTAAATCAATGAAGATCTAACGGCTTTAATACTAAATATTTAAACTAATTAAGTTTAGTACCACAACTTGTACAGAATGAAGAACTAGCATCATTTTGGGCTCCACAATTTGGACAAAATTGACTAGTCATATTAGTGTCTGAGCCTGTTGAGCTGTCAACTTGAGCATCAGGAGCTGGATTAGGAATTGAAGCATTTGGTTGAGCTTGAGTATTATTTACTGGAGTATTAACAACTTGTTGATTTTGTGGAACTGAATTGTTATTTTGCATAGCATTAACAATTGCTTGAGTATTAGCAACAGATTGTGCATTTAAATCTTGAGTTTGCTTTGTATTTTGAATTCGTACATTTCTATCAATTTGGTAACCTGAAAGTGTTTGTGTTACCTTATCAGCAAATTCTCTAACCTTGCTTCCTTCAAAGAAAGGTACATCAATACTTTGTCTTACACCATTTCTTTCAAAAGATAATTGAGTTTTTATTCCTGACAAAAACATTAAAATTCCAATAAGTGCAAGAATTAAACCACCAATACCGCTACTCTTCATTTCAGAAAAGCCACCTAAAGCAATAAGAACACCAAAAATCATTGCACCCAATTTAAATGAGCTATTAGTTTCAACTTGAGAAACACCTTGTAAGGGAGTATTTTCACGTCTTTTACCTGCAGGGATCAAGCCAAACAATACAGTATTGGGCATATCAATATGTAAGAAATTATTATCTACTGACATGCTTCCCTTTACCCAAAATGCTAATAAACTAACTGAAAACTTGTTATCTTCATTTGCTGAAATATTTGATTCTACCATTATATTTTCTCCCTAATCTTTAATCATCGTCGTCAGAACTTTCATCCTTAGAACTTAACATTTTACCCTTACCAATAGTCTTGATCTTTTGATCTGAACCATCTTTTTGGATAATTCCACCTTTGAATTCCATAACTTGTTTCTTAGTGGAATCACCATTATCAAAAGTATATGTAACCTTGAATACAACGCTGCAGCTATTGTCACCAGCAGGATAAATAGCTTCTACATCAACATCTGTATCCCAAGAATCGATATTATCGTTATCATCCCAACTCTTTTGTTGTTGTTTTAAATCAGAGTAATCCTTGTTGGTTGCACCATCTACGAATTCATCATCATTATCATCCGCATTGCGGAAAACATCACCAAGAAGTGATTCTGCATCATTTGTTGAAATGACGCCCTTCCACTTAGGCTTAACAATATAACCATCATCTGTCTTAGTTACATCATCGCTTGATTCATCGCTAGCATCGTCACTGTAGTAGTTATCGTCATCATAACCACTACCTTCAAATGAACCAAAAGATGAGGCTAAGTCAGTTACATTTTCAGATTTAATATTCTTACCATCATTGTTATATAAAACATAGAGTTCCATATTACGAGTAATTGGGTAAGACTTAAACGTCGTTTCACCGTTACTATCCAATGTACCAACTTTTTTATCATTGATATAAACTACACCATTTGGAACACTCTTAACGCTGAATGTTTGAGTAGCAATATCCATATCTAAAGTCTTATTGCCCCAAATATTTGCAGTTGATGTTGCTGACAAATTACGTCCTGCAACTTTTGACTTAACTACAACGTGATATTTACCTGGAAATACCAAACTAAGTTTTTTGTAGTATTTATCAGAATTACTACTTAACTTACCAATATTTTTACCATTTACAGTTACAACTGAATCGCTGTGATTAGTAACAATTTGAGGCTGATAAGTCTTAACTTTTAATTGATACTTAGGGAATAATAACCAATAACGACCATTTTTAACTAATTGAATAGTTGAATTTCCCATACCTTGCTTAAGATTTGAATTAAGCTTAGTAACTGTTGGCTGGTGTTCCTTGTAATAATTTTGAAGTGGTTTAACAGTATCGTTGTTAACCTTCATCGTAGCATTATCAGCAGTAACATACTTACTAATATCTTGACTAGGATTAGTTAAACCCGCAGTAATTCTATCAACTTGATTATTTAAACTGTAATAACTGCTACCCCAAGCATAAAATGCAATAAACGCAACTACCAAAACTCCAACTACAGAAAGAATAATTTTATTCTTTAAAGTCATAGGTTTATGTTGACGAACCGGAGCTTGATGCGCATTTACTGTATTATTTGTTGTAGAAGCTGCTGGCTGTTCTGGCATTTTTTTGGTTTTTAAATTGTAGCCACAGTTTGAACAAAATTCTGCTTTAGGTTTTAAAGGATGACCGCAACTTGGACAGAAGATTTGAACCTTCTCTGTTTTTTCACTATCGTGTTTTTCATTAGTATGAGCAGGATTAACGGACAAATTGCTTGCAGCATTGGAAGAATCATCTTCTTTTTGTGCTACCTTATTTGTCTTCTTTGTTAAATTAAAACCACAATTCGGACAAAAATCTGCATTCGTTTTTAATTCCGTTCCACAATTTGGACAAAATTTCTTCACTATCAAAACTCCCTAAAACATGCCGTTAAAACTACCGTGAATTAAATCTTGCACTTGACCGTAAACGGCATCCCCAAAGATTTTACTCAAAATAAACATTACTAGGAATTGAATTACAACTACAATTAATAAGCCATAAAACTTATCTTGAACAGTTGGGGCAGAATCACCAGTAACAACGGCATAAACTGATAAACTGAAAATGACCATTGCAATACCAGCCAATGGAAGACCTAACTTTAACATATCTTCTGAGCCAATGATTAAGCAGACAAATGAAACCACATACAAAATTGCGGAAAGATTGCTACAACTTACAATTCTGTTGATAAAGTCAAAAATATTTTCAGTTTGACCATAAACAAATTTGTGAGCATAATATCCAGCGGCAATCATCGCAGCAGCGATTAACACTAAATATAAGAACAATTCAAACAATAATGATGTAGAGAAATTTGAAACAACGTTTTGTGCTGCTTCTCCCATATCTGAATTGCCGAATTGATTTTGAGCGTACTTATTGACGCAAATATATAATCCTAAGATAAGCAATACATTTTCAACAAGTAAGGTTACCCAACCATACCATCTTTCAGCGGTTTGCGTTTCAAAGGGATGCTTCCAAGAGTTTACAAACCATTGCCACATATTTGCTGCATTTTCAGAAATATTTGATTGTTGAGTTTGTGGTTGACTCATAGTTTGTTGAGCAACTGTTGGTTGAGTCATTTGAGTAGCTTGACTTCTTCTTGTTTGAGTAACTGGAACTGTGGGTTGAGTTACTTGAGCTTGTGGTTGAACAGGCATTGTCGCTTGAGTTTGTTGTGCTTGAATTTCTGAATCAAGCGGAGTATTACGAATATCAGCTCCACAATTTGTACAAAAGTTTACATCCGGGCTCATCTTTGAGCCACAATTAGGGCATGTTTTCATTTCAGTCTCCTCCAAATATGCTTCCTTATGTTTTGACCTTATCTATTCTAGAATAAATTTCTTAATAAAAAAACAATAATCTTAATTTTTGCTTATCATTTTATGCAAAATAGTTGATTTTTTAAGAAAAATATTTTTAGATCTTTGGATCAACATTAATAATTTTGAAGCAATCTGTACGATTAGAAAACATGTCTTTAATTTGAGCAATTAATTTTACTTTGATAAAAATAATTGTATTAATAAATTTTTCCATCAAAAAAACCTCTTTCTAAATAAATCAAAGTTAAGCGATTTAGATAGAGAAGAGGTCACTAAAAATGAGCATAAAAAGAGCATTGAAACTAGTGAAGCTTCAATGCCTTATTTAAATATCATTAATAAAAGGTAGATTGAGTCTTCTCTAACTTAAAAATCAGTATTAACTTTTTGTTTGAACACATTTATACTAATCTTTTTTGCTAGAGAAAGCAATGAAATTTTTTAATTATTTCTACCAATAGCTCTTCCTATTGCTTCATTACGACCTTTATTTTTTTGAATTTGTTCCATTATTTGATCAATATCATTTTTATATGGAAGCCAAGTTTGAATAATCTTCTTCTTTGAAAGATGCTTTGTTTGTAATACTCCTGCTCCTCCATATTTCTTTACAATATCGTCACTATTTTCCGTGACTTTAAATTCAGCATAATGTGAAGTACTTAAGTTAGAAGCTATGCTAATATATTCACCATTTTTATAAAAGCCATTGATAAAATCGTCAGTTGGTACATCTTTATCTGCAACATTATCCTTGGCTAAAATTTTTTTAGCTAAAGAAATTTTTCCTTGTGTAGTAGATGCTTCAAAACCATCTAAATATGCAGCAGTGATTAATTCCAAATTATTAAATTCTTGCTTTTGTTTTGACGGACCATTACCATCAGCTTTATCACTATCATCAGAATCATTTTTAGTTGATGATGAATTGTTCTGAGAATTGCCGTCTTCACTAATATTCTTAGTCATTGCTTGAATTTTATTTTCAAATTGTGCAAAAGTTCTCTTCAATTCTGTCTTAGATGTCGTAGTCGTACCATCGTTTTCAACCTTAACATCATCATTTTCTACAGTAACATCCACGCTACCGAATTTATTAGACAAGGTATAAGTATTAGCGGAATTCTTTTCCACCTTTAATGAACCGTCATCAAGATCTTCGCTTACATCAGTAACTAAATCTGAATTATTTTGGATATGACGACTTTGTACATAATTATCATGAGCATACGCCATGTAGCCCATTAACATCCACTCATCATTAGAATAATTGTCTTCTGATTTGCTACTTTGAGTATTTGAATGCTTAGTTCTTTGAATTTTTAGCCCTGTACTATTGCTTTGGTTTGTTTGAACAGTATCTTTATGAGCTTGATTAACATAAATTACCCCAAAACACACTAAGATAACCGCAATAGCGGCTACAATAATCCCAACTAACTTTTTATTCTTCATTTTCCTCTCCCGTTACTCTTCACCATCATCGTCTGAATCAACTTGTGAACCATCTCTTAATTGATCAGCTAAATTATCAACTTCTTCTTTTTGCTGAGAAGTTGAGTAATATTTGTTAATTACATCTGATAAATTGAAACGTTTAGTTCTAATCGGCGCTTCAGCTGCAGCTTTACCGTGATTTTCTGCATATTCCACATCAGCATATTTAATTACCAATGAATTACCATCTTGTTTATAGAATAAACTAGCTCCTGCACCAGCTCCTCCAGCTAAAATTTCCGAAAAACCGTCTTGCTCATTTTCTGAATAATTAGGCATGGGATGCGATAATTTAGGTAACTGAATAGCATCTTTAACAAATTGAGGTGAATGTAACCTCGCAGCTAAAATTCCTAACTGACGATTAGTCAATTCAACCTTGTTTATCTTATTCAAAGTTTGTAAGTCTTGCTTTTTAACTTCTTTATAAGCATCAGTTGTTTTAACTCTACCTAATTCTTTTCGACCATCTGCCAAAATTAAATCAGACTTGCTATTTTCCTTATCATTATCTGTAGTAAAAACAGCCCGCTTGTTAATTACGTAAACATAATTATCGCCTTTGGCCGTGATTGTTGAATCACCAATCGTATACTTCTTATAGCGTTCAACATCAACATTACCATTCATAGCTTCTTGATAAGTTTTATTCCAAGCTTCATTATCTCGATAATGTAAGTGAGCATAAGTAATCGTTAATCCTGCCAAGCGACGTTTTGACATTTTATCCACAGTTGCTTGAACTTCTTGATTATCTTTATGCCACTTATACGCATATGTTCCACCACCCACAACTAGTAGTGCAACAATTATACTAAGAATAAGCCATTTTTTACTTTTTCTCGGACGCGCATTCGCGACAACTTGAGTATTAATAGTCTGAGATTGCGGTTGAGCCTGCATTAATTGACTATTGTTCACAGCTTGCGGACGATTTACCAAGTTTTGACCACAAGATGAACAAAATTTTTCATCAGGATCCACAGGTTTTCCACAATTTGGACAAAATCTTTTCATTCATTCACTCCATCTATATCTTCTTCTCCAAAAATTTCATTACTAAGTATAATATTATCTTCAAATCTGTGCAGAAATATTTTTCCAAATAAAAAACTGCTCTAAAAAGAGCAGCCTTTTTATTTACGATAATAATTGCCTTCAAATTCAGGATTTAAATAGCGAATTGTATTTTTGGTATTTTGACGTAACACAAAACTCCCCTCAACATCTAATAACCATCCCAACTTAAAGAAGATTTCTTTTGAGCCATCCTTACGAGCTCCAACCCAGCGATGCTTGTTAGCATACTTATTTGCTTTAACCTCAATATTTGTATGATAAGCTTTATCAAAATATTTCTCATTCATATAATAGAGATTCCATTTTCCTGTATAACTTTCCCCATCATGTTTTTTCTGTGGCGTAAGAGTTACAGTATGTGCAGTAAGTTTTATCTTTTTATAAGTACTTCTCTTTGCTTTTGATACCCAAGTTCCACGCATGCTTTTTGGAATAGTAAATTTACTGCCTCGACCATATTTTGTTACCAAACTTACGGCTTCAACTTTATTACTATGAATTGAACAAATAGATAATGCTGAAAATACAACTAAAAGCGTAGCAATAATTAAGCTAATATTCTTTTTAAAATTATTCATTTTTTCTCCCTAAAAAACTGCTCCAAAAAGAGCAGTTTCCATACATCAATATCTTTATTTCTTATCTTCTTTTTCAAGCTTCTTGCCAAGATCAATAATGTACTTGCGCAATGCATCCCTAGTTTGTGGGTGTTTCAAACCATATTGAATTGAAGTTTCAAGGTAGCCTTCCTTGTTACCAACATCATGACGTTGACCATCAAAGACATGAGCAAATACGCGTTGTGTCTTGTTCATTGTATCAATTGCATCAGTTAATTGAATTTCGCCACCACGACCTGGTTTTTGATTTTCAAGAATATCAAAAATTTCTGGAGTTAACAAGTAACGACCAATAATAGCGAAATCACTTGGCGCGTCCTTAACGGCAGGCTTTTCTACAAATTTCTTAACATTGTAAAGCTTATCATCAATCTTGCCTTCAGGAGCAATAACGCCGTACTTAGAAACTTCTTCATGAGGAACCTTCATAACGGCAATTGTAGAAGCATGGGTCTTCTCATAATCATTCATCAATTGCTTAGTCAAAGGAATCTTGTCATCCATCAAGTCATCACCAAGCATGACAACGAATGGTTCATCAGCAACAAAACTGCGTGCGCGGTAAATCGCATCTCCAAGTCCAGCTGGGTGTGGTTGACGCGTAAAGTATAAATTAACGCCAAGATCAGTAATGTCTTGTGTTAACTTAAGAAGTTCATCCTTACCCGTTGCAGCCAAGTCTTGTTCAAGTTCTGGATTAGCATCAAAGTGATCTTCGATAGAACGCTTTGACTTTCCAGTAACGATCAAAATATCTTCGATTCCTGACTTCTTAGCTTCTTCAACGATAAATTGAATAGTTGGTTTATCAACAATTGGTAACATTTCCTTAGGCATAGCTTAGTAGCAGGCAAAAAGCGAGTACCAAGTCCGGCTGCAGGAATAACAGCTTTTCTAACTTTCATAAATTTTAACCTTCCCTCGCTAAAAGCGAAAACTTATACGTTTATTCTACCAGAAAATTAATCCATCCACTTCACCCATTTATCATGCCAAATATTAAAAAATCCCAACACTCAAAATTGCCAATTTTCAACTTTTTTGACGAGTTTCTTCCTATATATTAAAAGCATTTCATAGCGATGTGCAAATATGCAGAAAAACTGCTTAGAAATATATTCCAAGCAGTTTCAACTCTATAATCTTTTCTATTGATAACATCCATTAGCCGTTTAAGGTTAACCAAACAAATAATTATTTGCTTTTATTTTTATGTATAGCGGTAGCTTCATTAGACCTCTTCAAATTTTTAATAACTTTATCCGAATGGGTTGATACATATGAAAAAACAAGTACATCTACTACAAACAACTGACTTATTAAAGAAGTCGTAGCTCCAGATCTAATTGTAGGTTCTCCAACATCTTGAGTTAACAAAACTAAATCAACTTTTTTAGCAAGAGAGGAGCGCGGATTGGCTGTTAAAAGAATTGTTGGGATTCCAAATTTATCCGCAATTTTTTGTAACTCAATAATTTCTGTAGTTTCACTATCATTACTAATTAAAATTAATAAATCATCTGACGTAAATGAAGCTAACTGAGCTAAAGTTACATGAAAGTCAGATATATAGTTTATATTCTTACCAATACGCATAAACTTCTGATTCATATCACTAGCAACTAGTCCAGAGGCAGCAACCCCATAAACTAAAATTCGAGAAGAATTACCAATCTTTTGTACAGCTTTTTTTATATCTCTATCATTTAATCCAATTTGAGTAGCTTCAATAACGCTTTTAAAGCGAGTAACCATAGTATTTTTGATTGCAGTAATTCCTTCTCCCGCATCAAATTCATGATAATCAACATTATTTAAACTTGATTGTGTAGCAACTAATTGTAATTTCAGGTCACTAAATCCATTAGTACCAATTTCCTGACAAAATCGTACAATAGTTGCAGTGCTAATACCTGTATCCTTGGAAAGTTTCTGAATTGAGGAAGAAATAACATTTTTAGGATTGGCAATAATATAATCCCCTAAAAGTTGTTCTTTTTTAGGTAATTGTGATCTTTTACCATTAATTATCGAAAAAATGTTATGCATATTGCTACTACCTACTTTTTATATAAATAAAACTCCTGACCTGGCTGTATTGAATCAATTAAAGAAATCGATCCATTATCTACTCTTCCAACTACATTTACTTTCTTATTCATAGGAAGATCTCCTTTAACCAGTTGAATCTCTCCCATATACCTTTGGTAAAAGCGATTATTTAAAGTAATACTCCCCTTTACCCTTTCAATCACATTTTCTGAATTAATTATTGGTACTTTATGCATTCGTGAATCTTCGCAACGTACCACATATTCAGCTGGATCAGGACGTTGATTGTGCTTTCCTAAAATATAATTGTACATTTTTTCAGAAACATTTTCTGCTTTTTTCGTATAAAGAATTATACTGCCAGTTTCTTGATATGTTCTAATTTGATCAAGAGATTCATCACTTATTCCTGGATCTCCTAAATAAAATAAGTCAGCTCCTAGCTCTTTTAGTTTTAAAATACTAGCTAATGGATCATAGGTTCTTTGACATTCTAGGGTTGGCAAACCTTCATATAATGGACCCCGGCGATTTTCATCACCAGCAAAAAATGCTTGAACCTTCATTCCATACTTTTTAAACATCCGTATCTGTTTTTCAAAAAATTGACGGCTAATTCCTGTATCGGGACATGGATAGAAATTAAACCATGCTTGAATATTTTCCATTTTTGCATTAAAAATACTTAATTGTCTTAATTCCTCTTCCGTAAAAGTACTTCCATTTATCCCAATTTCAATATTTTGTGACAACGTGGCAATTTGCTCAGATGCTAATTTATCATCAATTCTTAGTCCAGTAATACCTTGCTTTTTTAAATAATTTAAACTACTTAATGAAATATCTAGCTTCTTTAGACTATTTCGATCTATATCGACCATTACATTTAAATTATTAACTTTAGCTAAACTCCCTAATTTTAACAATCTTTCCTTATACTTTTCAGAATCTTCCTCAGGAATATGTACCGACGTAAAAATCCCATTGAAATTATTTTTCTTTAAACGCTTAATATATTGTTCAGTTTCTGAAGTTACATCCTTATTTAAATAAATTGAAAATCCTAACATAATTTGTTCCTTTCATAAAAATAAAGCCAAAAAGATCATCACTTTTTGGCTTTACTTTAATTATTCTTGATAACTTCACTAACATTATCATTATATTGCTTTAATAGTTTTTGAGCTCTATCTTTATCAGTTTTAGTTTTAATCATAGTAATGGCAAGAGGAACATTGTTTTCTGCTTTCTCCAATGCTTGTATTGCTTCTTCTTGTGTCGCATCTGTAACAGAAGAAATAATCCGACTTGCTCGATTAACTAATTTAGAATTTGTCGGCATAACATCAATCATTACATTTTCAAAAACTTTTCCTTGTTTGATCATAACTCCCGTTGAGATCATGTTCAAAATCATTTTTTGAGCAGTTCCCGCCTTCATACGTGTAGAGCCTGTTACTACTTCAGGACCGACTAAAGCTTCAATTGCAATATTGGAAAGCTTACCAATTTCAGATTCTTTAACACAAGCTATTGAAATAGTGAGCGCGCCTATTTTATTAGCATATTCTATACCACCAATTACATAAGGTGTACGTCCACTAGCTGCTAATCCTAAGACTGTATCTTTTTCATTGAGGTTTAACTTTTTAAGATCACTCGCACCTAAATTAGTATCATCCTCAGCCCCTTCAACAGCTTTATACATTGCACCTTGTCCACCAGCAATTAATCCTATAGCTCTTTCAGGTTTAATTCCATAAGTTGGCACTAACTCAGCTGCATCTAGAACACCTAATCTTCCACTCGTACCAGCACCAATATATATTAATCGACCACCTTTTTTATAACGTTTAGCTGCCTCATCAATCGCCTTTGCTATTTGATCATTTTGGGTTCCAACAGCTACAGCAACTTTTTGATCTTCCTCATTCATAATTTTTACCATTTCTGAAGTCGAAACAGTATCGATATGCATAGATGACGGATTACGTTGCTCTGTAGTTAAATTTTCTATTTTCATTCTATATTTCCTCACTTACTGCTAACTTTAAATACAGATTCTCCTGCTTTCACTTCTCCAGATTTTAATAATTTCATATTTTGAATAACTTCTGTATTAGTCACGGTCATCATCACAACTGGATCTTTACCCGCTTCTTTAATCTTATTAATATTCATTGTTCCAAGCTGTTGACCACTCTTAACTTCTTGACCTTCTTTTACGGTAATTGTAAAAGGCTCGCCTTTTAACTCTACTGTATCGATTCCCATATGAATTAAAATTTCAAGATTACCTTTTGCAGACATCATAGTCAATGCATGCTTAGTGGACATAACACTTACGATCTTTCCATCGAGTGGAGCTACAATTGATCCATCAGATGGAATAATTGCGAACCCGTCTCCAAGCATTTTTTGTGAAAATACTTCATCATCTACTTTTTCCAAATTTTCAATTTTTCCAGAAACTGGAGCTTCAATTTCTTGAATTACTGTAGAAGTTTTCATATCTAAGTTAGAAGCTTCTTTTTCAGCTTCTCTTCTTTCAGCAACAGCAGGACTTGCTTGATCGTCTGGAAGCATTGCTTCCTTTGGCACACCCCAAAAGTAAGTAGCAATAAATCCACCTGCATATGCAGCTAAAAGCCCAAGTACATAAGCCCACCACATGTTATTAGCAATTAATGGAATTAATGCTGCACCAGAAGGTCCAATAGCAATCGAGCCTACTTGACCAAACATCGCAACTACAGCACCACCAATACCACCACCAACACAGGCAGTAATAAATGGACGTCCTAATGGTAAGGTAACACCATAGATTAATGGTTCACCAACCCCAAGAATACCAACAGGTAAAGCACCCTTGATCATATTAACAAGTTGCTTATTTTTACGACATTTTATCCACAAAGCAATAGCGGCGCCTACTTGACCACCACCAGCCATAGCTAAAATAGGAAGCAACGGTGTAAAACCTATTTTTTGAATCATTTCTAAGTGAATTGGTGTCAAAATCTGATGCAAACCGAGCATTACCATTGGCAGGAATAATAATCCAAGAATAAATCCAGAAACAGGTCCACCCACTTTAAGAACCCAATTAATTGCACCAACTAATGAGTTTGAGAACCATCCAGCTAACGGCATAATGAAGAATACTGTAAATAATCCCATTATTAGAATCGTTAAAAATGGTGTAAATATAATGTCTACCGAATCAGCTATATGCTTGTGGAAGAATTTTTCAACATAAGATAAAAGCCATACTCCAAGTAAGACTCCAATAATCCCTCCTTGACCAGCAGCCAATGGTTTACCATCAAAAATGTTAGGTATAGTTATTGGAGCAACAATGCCAGGAAGGTAAACAATACCTCCGATAATACCACCTAATCCTGGCGTAGCACCGAATTCTTTAGCAGTATTAATACCAACATAAATGTTCAAAAAAGAAAAAAGCGCACTTGAAATCATTGCCAAAACAGTAATATTTAAACTCCAAGATTCTGGCAACATTTTCGCAGTAAGCATGTTCCTTAAAATACCTGCTACACCCGAAATTAATCCGGCACCAACGAAAGCTGGAATTAATGGAACAAAAATTGCTGAAATATGCTGTAAAGCAACTCTCCACCAAGTCTTTTTAAGAGACGCCTTATGAGCTGCGTGAACTTCGGCGGCTTTCCTCTCTACTTCACTTTTACTAGCTTGATAAGAATTAGTTGGAAAGATTTCCCCTTCCTTAACTCCTGCTTCATCATTCATGATCGTAGCTACTTTGGTATTAACACCTGGACCAAGAACAATTTCTAAAGTGTCTGCTTCAACGACACCTAAAACACCATTAATTTTCTTTAACGCAACCATATTTACTTTTGACATATCGCGTATCTTAATTCTTAGCCGAGTCATACAGTGAATAAGAGATTCAACATTGTCTATACCACCTATTTGTGCATAGATCTCATCACTCAGGCATTGATATTTATCCTTTTCCATGATGTGCTTCCTTTACGTATAAATGTAACAATATTTCATTTTGCGAAAGAGCTGACAATTAAAACATTTTTGTGCCGTAAGCGCTTTCTATACTTAGATATTAATATGATATTTACATTTTGTAAAGAAAAAATAAGTCATTTTATAAAAAATCTATTAAACAATTTTTTATAAAATGTAACAATATTACATTTTCACTTAAATACATCAAGTGCATAAGCACTAATAATTAATAAAAAAATCGCATCCCCAAATCAGGAATGCGATCGAAAAATATTCTACTTAAGTTTAACACCGATAACTACTTTTCCAATTCATTAAAGAGGACTTTGCCTCTTCAAGATTTCCAAAGTTAACCCTTATCACAATGCAAGCTAAAGGGAAAGTTTTTAACTATACAGTCGCTTAACACTTTTACAACTTTATCGATATCAAACAATATATTTCTTTATAGCCGACGGTCGTATTTAATTGATAATTCAGTAACTTCCTTGAATTAATAACGGTGATACTTAACTCTTGTACCCATTGAATACCAAATAAGTGAACGACCACTACGCTTTAAGCTAAAGCCATCAGATTGTGGAATCATTACAATAATTTCTTTACCATGTGGTTCTACAAGATAAACACGTTTGTGATAAGGAAGAATTCCCGTATGCTTACTACGGTAAGTACTGTAGCCATCAATGCGATACTTAGAAATATTTATCTTATCTTTACCCTGATACCACTTACCCCAAAACCTACTTGGAATTTTATATGTCTTTAAATGATATTTTTTAGCATAACTCTTTGCTTCAACAGTTTGGTTGGTATTAGTTATCAAACTTATAGTTCCAACACACATCATCAATGCAATAAAAATTTTAAAAAATTTCTTCATTATCCCCACTCCTAAATATTTCCATGTTAATACAATATATTCCTAATTACTATACTTTTTATTTCTGAAAAGTTCATCTGAGCTTTTCAGAGTTTATCGGCCACTATAAAGAATAATAAGTAAATAAAATAACTATCATCCTTCTTTTCTTATAACTAGTCCACTAAAACAAAATAAGTTATAATTAAATAATGTAAACGATTTCATAGTATTTATTTGAAAGAAGGGTCTTTTTATGAAGAAAATTATTAACGATCCACATAATGTTGTGCCAGAAATGGTTGAAGGTATGACTAAATCTTACCCTCAAATCATTGAAAAAGTTGCAGGTACAGAAGCTGTGGTCCGTTCTGATAAAGATTCTATGAACGGAAAAGTTGGAATTGTCAGCGGCGGTGGCTCAGGTCACGAACCTGCCCATGCTGGTTATGTTGGAGAAGGGATGCTTAGTGCAGCCGTTTGTGGTCAAGTATTTACTTCACCTACTCCAGATCAAATTTATGAAGCAATTAAAGCTGTAAATCAAGGTCAAGGCGTCTTTTTAGTTGTAAAAAATTATTCTGGAGATGTTATGAACTTTGATATGGCAAAAGATTTAGCAAGTATGGATAATATTCCAGTTAAATCAATTGTTGTCGATGATGATATTGCCGTCGAAAACAGCCTTTATACTCAAGGACGTCGTGGCGTTGCTGGAACAGTATTTATGCACAAAATTCTTGGCGCAGCTGCCCAACAAGGAGCAAGTCTAGATGAAATTGATGCTTTAGCACACAAAGTATTACCAAATATTAAAACAATAGCTGTCGCCCTTTCTGCAGCAACCAATCCAGAAGTTGGTAAGCCAGGTTTTGAACTTAAAGAAGATGAAATTGAATTTGGTGTTGGTATTCATAGCGAGCCAGGATACCGTCGTGAAAAGATTAGAGCTTCAAAGGATTTAGTAGAAGAATTAATTGGTAAGTTAAATGACGAAATGAAACTTGATAATTCGAAAAAGTACGCATGCTTAATTAACGGTATGGGGGCTACTCCTTTGATGGAACAATATGTTTTTGCAAATGATGTTTTAAATAAATTAAATGAATTCAACATCGAACCAGCATTCATGAAAATTGGCAATTATATGACTTCAATTGATATGGCTGGAATTTCTCTTACTTTATTAGAGATCCAAGACGATAAGTGGTTGGATTATCTAAATTATCCAGTTAAAACTATTGCTTGGTAGAAAGGACTTAAAAATGGCATTAACTACTGATACTTTAACAATTTGGATGAATAACTTTGCAAATAAAGTTGAAGAAAACAAACAACATTTAAGTGATTTAGATACACCAATTGGCGATGGTGACCACGGCTTCAACATGGATCGTGGTATGAAAGCTGTCGAACAAAAATTAGCTACAAAGCCTGCTGACTTAACAACTGGCTTTAAGACTATCGCTATGGCACTTATTTCAACAGTTGGTGGAGCTTCTGGCCCTCTTTATGGAACAGCTTTTCTTGAAATGGCTAAGAAGAGCACCTCAACTGAAGATATTGGTGAATTGCTAGATGCAGCTCTTGCAGGTATTCAAATGCGTGGTGGTGCAAAACCTGGTGATAAAACCATGGTTGACGTGTGGAGCACTTTAGTTCCAGACGTTAAGGCTGGCAATTTAACTGAAGATAAAATTAAAGAATCTGTTGAAGCAACTAAAGATATGGTCGCTAAAAAAGGACGTGCAAGTTATTTAGGTGAACGTTCAAAAGGCCATATTGATCCAGGTTCTGAATCAAGTAGTTACTTATTTAAAGCAATGCTTGAAACGGAGGGATTATTATGAGTTTAGGTATCACTCTTGTTTCACATGTTTCCGATATTGCTGAAGGACTACCTAAATTATTAAATCAAGTTGCAAAAGATGTGCCTATTACAACTGCTGGTGGTACGAACGATGGAGACATTGGCACAAGCATGGAAAAAATCATGAGCGCTTTCGATAATAATTCCGCAGATGAAATTTTGGCCTTTTATGATCTCGGAAGCGCAAAAATGAACTTAGAGATGGCAATGGAAATGTCTGATAAAAAAGTTCATCTATACAATACTGCTTTTATTGAAGGTGCATATACTGCTGCTTCATTAATTCAAGCTGGAGTTAGCTTGGATGATATTGAAAAGCAACTTAAACCATTAACAATTAAAGATTAAAAGAAACGAGGTGCTCTCATGTCAGGATTTATCGGAGAATTCTTTGGAACCATGGTATTGATCGTCCTTGGTACAGGATGTGGCGCAGCGATCAATTTGAAAAAATCATATGCCAAAGGCTCTAACTGGCTTTACGTCACAATAGCTTGGGGCATGGCTGTTACCTTTGGTGTATATGTAGCTGCTAGCTTAGGTTCTGAAGGACACTTAAACCCAGCTGTAACTCTTGGTTTTGCTTTCTTTGGCTACTTCCCTTGGAGCGAAGTAGGTCCATATTTACTAGGTCAATTCTTAGGTGCTTTTATTGGTGCAGCTTTAGTAGCAATTCAATTTCACCCTCATTTTAAAGAGACTAAGACTCCTGAAGAAGGAAATAGTGTTGGTATTTTTGCTACAGGCCCAGCAATTAAAAACAATTTATTTAACTTCTTAAGTGAAACAATTGCTACTTTCATCTTTGTATTTGCGCTACTTAATTTAGGCGATTTCGACAAAGGATTAAAGCCAATTGCAGTCGGCTTGTTAATTATGGTTATTGGTCAAGCATTGGGTGGTACAACTGGATTTGCTTTAAACCCTGCTCGTGACTGGTCTCCAAGATTGGCTTACACAGTTTTACCAATCCCTAACAAATCAGATGCAAATTGGGGCTATGCTTGGGTTCCAATGGTAGGACCAATCGTAGGTGGTATTTTAGCCGCAGGCTTACAATATTTAATTAAATAAAAATATTTTACAGTGACCGTATTTTTCGGACACATCATTGATATTATGCCATTGAGGACTTGTTCCAATATTATATTGGAGTAAGTTCTTTTAATTTATCTTCAATTTTCTTGTATTGTAATAATTAATATAGACTTATGATATAAGATCATTTCAGTTGTTTTAAATATGTCTAATTAGTATAATCATTATATATGTTAGACATACAATAGAACATTAAAAGGAGAGATAAGCTATGGCAACTGCTTCAATGAATTTTAAAGTTGATGAAAAAACAAAAAGTTTGTTTACTCAAGCTGCAGAAAAAATGGGGTTATCATCATCTGCATTGCTTAATATTTTCGTTACCCGTGTGGCCAGAGAACAAGCAGTTCCCTTCAGTCTTAAGGTTGTTCCTGACAAAAATGAAGCTTTCGATGAAGAAAGTAAAAAAGCAATGATTAAAGAGCTAGCTATTGTTAATGGATTAATTCCTGATGATGATAATAAAGTAGACGATTTAGATGAATATTTCAAAAAATTAGGAGTTTAGTTTATGTATCAAATTACTACAACTAATGTTTTTGATAAACGTTTTGCTAATTTGAAGAAAACTTTTAATTTAACAGATGATGAAGCTGGTGACGCTATCGAAACGCTTAAGTATACTATGAAAATACTTAAGCGAGATGGCAAATTACCCCGTAACGGAAACAATTCTCATGATCCTGATGGCCCTTTTTACGATCATGAATTAACTGACGAACCATGGATTGGATTTAATGAATATCATATTTTAGGAAATTTATTAGTCGTCTATTATAAAATAGAATCTAAAAAGACAATTAGATTTACAACAATAACTACACATAAAGAACTCAGAAATGGAAGTTTAATGTAAACTAAACGTCAACCCCTTAAACTAGTAATTAAAAATAGTTTTTCAGAAAATCACAGAAAGTATCGCACGCTTATAAAAGCGTATTTTTATTTTTCATCAAATTTCATGTTTACATGATTTTATATTTCGCTTCCTTTATTCAATGTCCGCTAATGTACTTTGTGGATATCTACGAAATATTACTATTTTTTAACGCTTTTTTAATACATTGAACAGAGGGCAATAATTTACTATAGGAAATATTCAGAAGGCTTGAAATTAAAAGGAATACCAAATATTTGCTGTTGAAATTAATCAAATTTTGTTTAATAATTACTGCTATAAAGTTATTTGACTCTTGGAGGAGAAAAATATGAAGTTTAAAAATAGAATAGCAGCCATTGCCAGCGCTGTAGTTTTAGCAACTGCAGGTGCTGCTTATTTGAACAACCAAAAAGTTAACGCAGTGGAAACCGCCACGACCTACACTGAATATTATACGATGCCAAGCGTAGTGCGTTCACATCCATATACTTCAGCTAATAATTTTGCCGATATTAGTAAAAGTGAGCGCCAGGATATTCGTAACCACTTCTCATCATTATTGATGAATGGTGTTTTAACTTTGGTTTGAAATAACGGTAAGATTGAAAAAGTTTCACCGTTACAAAATAGTACCTATGCTCAACAAATTTTTTTGCCAATTACTTATACTGATCGGGCACTTGATGGTTCAGTCTTACGTGAATCAGTTAAGAAACACTTGTATTATACCTTAGTTGGTGGCAAGGATGATCACCAAGTTGATGAAGTTAACTGGGATCATAAAAAAGGGACTGATGGATGGCAACCTGGACTAGAAGATAATGGCTATACGTTGACCACTCGTGATATAGCATATACCAAAGTGGTTGGGCCAACAATTAATGGCATTAGTAAGGTTGAAAATCGTCCTTTTGGTGTCACAATCACTAGAACTGTTAAAGATGGTATTGAACAAACTCAAACTCCAGCTAAATTAACCAAGAGTAGCAAGTCAACTCGTCTTTTGAAGAAGAACGCTTACGTTTATAATGCTAAAGGCAAGAGAATTAAGCATGCCAAAGCCTTGAAGAAAGGTAAACATGTGACTGTTCTTGGCAAGAAGGGTAAGTTCGTCAGAATTGGCAAAGGTCGCTATATTAAGAAGGCTAATATCTAAAGAAGATAATTAAAAAGACTCTATAATTTTTCCCGTTAACAGGTTTTTTATTGCATTAAAAAAGGGAGTACACAGTCTTATTTAATAAAAGACGATGAAGTACCTGAACCACAGATTAATAGAATATTTTTAGCCATTTTTAAATCCTCCTATATATTTTTAAAACAAGCATTTCCATTAAACTTTTGTTTTGCACTACAGCAGTGCAATTAATTTTCATTCAATCGAATGAATGTATTTCCCCAAAAAAATACGTCCCAAATCTTCCATCATAAACAAAAAAATTCGCATCCTAAAATAGAATGCGAATTTTTT
>NZ_BALY01000004.1 GCF_000615445.1 Lactobacillus hamsteri DSM 5661 = JCM 6256
ACCGAAGTGAAAAGGTTTTTATTTCATAATATTTTTTGCTATAATTAGAGTGTCTATACGGACCCTTAGTGTAATGGATCGCACGTAAGATTCCGGTTCTTAAAATCTGGGTTCGACTCCCAGGGGGTCCATATTAAAAAAGGTTGTCACATTAAGTGACAACCTTTTTACTTTTTTTCTTGAATAATATAAATTGGCCTTTGCTTTACTTGTAAGAAAATTTTCCCAATATATCTACCAATAATACCTATACATAGTAGTTGCAAACCACCAATAAGCAAAATGATACTTACTAATGAAGCCCAACCAAATACTGCCGCATCCGGATTAAGTGCGTGTCTAATTATAACAGCAATAAATCCTATAATGGCGATAAATGCTGAGGTACTTCCTATCCAAACGGCAATATTTAATGGAGCTTGGGAAAAATCCGCAATTCCATCAAAAGCATATTTAAATAATTTCCAAGTATTCCAATCACTTTCTCCTGCAACTCTTTCAATATTATGATAATCAAGATACTTAGTTCTAAAACCAACCCAAGAAAAAATTCCTTTTGAAAATCTGCTGTATTCTCGCATTGACAAAACCGCATCAACCATTTGTCTCGTCATCATTCTATAATCACGAGCTCCAGGGACAATTCTGGTATTCGAAATTCTATTTATAAATTTATAGAACATATCGCTTAAAAACGATTTAATTTTCGCTTCACCAGTTCGATCAACTCTCCTAGTCCCAATACAATCCCATTCTCCAGTTTGTAGCAATTTATACATCTGTGGCAAAAATTCCGGAGGATCTTGCAAATCGACATCCATATCAACTACATAATCGCCTGTCGCTGCCTGTAACCCAGCATAAAGAGCAGACTCTTTGCCAAAGTTACGTGAAAAAGAAACATAATGAACTTCTTGCGGATGATTGGCATGCAATTTCCGCAATTCATTTAAAGTATTATCTTCAGATCCATCATTAACAAACCAATACTCAATACTTACATCCATTTCTTTAACCACTTTTTCAACAGCTGGATAAAATAGTGGTACACTTTCTTCTTCGTTATAACATGGAACCACGATTGATAATTTCTTCATTATATCCTTCTTAATCTTTTTCTATACCTACATAAATATTTAACAATATAGATACACATTATAATCCAAGCTAACATCGATGTTACACTTAATAGCTTAAACCACACCGGGGTAATAAATTTTAATACAGCAGTATTTTTTCCTACTCTTTGCTTAACAACAGGCGTGCCAATATTTCCTAATTTTGGATCAGATATTTTTTTATCATTAAAAGTCAAGCTAGATTGTTTATACATTACCAAGGGTAAAGAAATTTCTTCATCTTTAGAACTATCCCAAGTGAGCTTTAAAGACCCACCTTAGGACCCTATATTTAAATTTTCCGCTTTGCTCAGGTTTGATTACATTATTTATATAGTAATAATCAACCTCTGATCCATATTTTTTACCATGATATATTGGCAAATAATCTGGATTTATTTTAATAATTAAATCCAATAATTGTTTCTTTTTATTTTTATCATGAAGAATTTGATTAATTTTCTTAATATCACCAGTATTCTTATAGTAAATACCACGAGCCGGTACTTGAACATATAATTTACTTTTATCATCTTTAGAAAAACCTGATACTAAATAATCATCCGGCATATCATTTATGCTCTCAGTATAACGATACTTATCATACATATTTTTGGTTGAATAATATTTAGATGAATTTGCTCGATATACTTCCGCACGATTAAAAGTTGAGCGTTGTGTAATTCGAGAATAATTAGATCCAAAACTTTCTAAAATTACAACTCCTACTGCTACCCACGCTATTTTATAAAAGATATTATTCTTCAATAGATTCAAGCTATTCATAGAAAGTCCAATTCCTAATAGCAATAATGGATATGCAACTAGTAAAAAACGATGCGGGAATTGCAAATAAGACGTTAAAAATTTCACCTTACTTTGTAAAAAATCCCATGGCATCAATTTACTTGAAAGAAATAAAAATATGCCACCCTCGATCGTGACAAACAAATTAAGAGGCATTTTTTTATAATTTAACAATACATAAATGATCTGAATTATAAAAATGAAAAGCAAACTAGCAAGAATATCATCCCGCAAGCTTCCATAGCCACTAATTTTCAAAGCATTATTTGCCAAATTATGACTTAAAGTCGGAGCAATATGATTTTGATAAATAACTAAAATCGCACCCCAAACATTTGCAGATAAAACTATTGTACCTACAATCGCTTTAAGGAGATCGATAATCATCTTTTTACGATCAATCGCTTTAAAATATCCGGCAAACCAAAATGGAATCAAAGCTAAAGTCAAAATCAATGTGCTAAGAATATGTGTCTGCGCAACTAAACTCATTACAAGCATCAGGCGTATCCAACGTAGAGGAGATTTATGGTTTTGAACCATATTTATTCCCTCAATCAAAATAAAAGGTGCGAAGACACCACCCCATGCGGCCAAATTAGAATGATCAAACCATGCCTGAATAGTACCTATATTTAAATATAAAATTGCTAAAGCAGTCGACATATATTTATTAATATTTGCTTTACGCGCTAATAAATACATCCCCGTTCCTGCAGACATACAAATAATAAAATATGTTGCAATTTGATAATTATACCAAGTGCCAAAAATTAATATTAATAGGCCATTGAAATAAGCAAATAATGGTCCATATACTGCATTAACAACTCTACCACTTTGATTAAACGCAAAATTAGTTTGAAAATACGAAAAATTGCCTGTACGAAGTTGTTCACTAGCATCAAAAAAACGATTATAGTGAAAAATCGTATCAATATCTAAAATGGTTCCGCCATTACGAAGTTGAATCGCAGCTAATAAATATGTCATTAAAAGTATTACAATAAATGGCCAACAATTTTTTAAACAATTTTGCCAATTAGTACTTCTTATTTTATTCAATTTTTATTCCTTTTTGAAAGTTACTGCCTTATTCACACCAAACTGAAGCAAGGTTGCAATTATAGTTGCAATTACTTTGACAATTATCTTGTCTTGATGCAATAAATTTACAAAGACAAACAAGCAAATTGTTGTAAACAAAGTTGTAATTTGACCCACAATATAATATTCAATAAACCTTTTAAACAAATGATCATGAACCTTAAAATTAGTAAAGCTATTCCAAAAAAAGTTATTAATCAAACCACAACTAGATGAAATAAAATTAGCAATTTCTGGATTCATTTTAAGCCAGATAGTCAATAGGGCATAAATACCAAAATCAACTATTAATCCTAAAATTCCAATTAGTCCATACTTCACCAATTGAATAAAACTTTCACTTTTAATTAAATTATGAATTCTTTCTATCATTATCTGCATTCCTTATTACGTTATGGGTTAACGTAATAATATTAGAGTAAAGAATTGAATAAATCAAATGACAAAAAGCACTTCACTTGAAGTGCTTTTTGTCATTTGATTAAACTTGCCATTAATTCTGGTCGCTCAGCTAACTCTGCATATAATTTGTTTTTATCTATACTTATTCCCTCAAATTCTCTTCCCGTATGGAAATGACTTGTATTTAACAAACGACCATTTCTAGCAATTCTAAAAATATAATCGTTAAATGCTAAATAAAACTGTTGATTACTTGTGTTATAGGTAAAGCCTTGAACTGGTGAATTATTTTTCATAAATTCTCCCTGTGTAACTCCCACCTCTTTAGGTATCCATTTATTACCATGACGCACAACTCTCCAATATTGAAATTTATGTCTGGTAGAATTATGGAAAACTGCATAGAATTCATGATCATTTACAAAAACAGCATTATGAATGTAATAGCTGTATTTTTTACTTATGTTCCAAATCCTAAAAGTCCAAATTTTTTTGATTTGTAAATTACTCTTTTTAATTTGGATTATTTCCTCAGAATTAAAACTATTTTTAAGCAAATGATCATTAGCAATTACATATAAGTACTTCTTAGTAGAGCTTAAACTCTGTCCATGTCCCATTTTGATTAAAGGACTAACCTTAATATACTTTGCAAAACTAACAAATTTATTCCAAGGAAGCCATGGTAACTTTTGTAAATCATATTTATTAGGAACTTTATTTAATTTATACGAAACAACCTTTGCATGTTGCAAATTAGGATCCAAATACATTGATATATATACTCGGCCATTTGAAATAGTCATCCCTTCAGGTGTTGGACCAACAGTACCTCGTAATGTGTTTCCTTGACTTAAAGTTGCTGGTTGATAAAAAACAGTTCTAAGTTTTAATCCTCCGCTTATTAAAACATGTGATTTAGTTTCGGGAGCATAACTTTTACCCCAATTTCCAGAACTCTTAAAATGATGCTTCCAAGTTGATGTACTTTTACCCGGTTGAGCTTTTATTTTTGGCTTAACTATCCCTTCATTTTGATCTTTTCTAACCACAACGGTTGAATATGCGTGGGCTTTATCGTAAGAATATTTAATATTATGCTCACCAATATCCTTAGATGATACCGATAATTGCGAAGCCTTAACTTTGTTAGCACTCACAGAAGTCCCATGTTTATCTGTAACATAATTGATAGCATCTCGAACTGGAAAATTATAAACCGGGTTATAAACTAAGCTAACATTTTTAGCTACGGAAATTTTATTTCGTTGAAATGCCTTTTCATTAACCCATCCAGCATTATGTCCATCAATCAATACATACCAATATCGTTGATGATGATTTTTACGCATTAATTTGGATTGATAATTACCATAGTGTAATGTTTTTGTATTGCTCATTACACTTTTGGGCCCACTTTTAGTCAAAAAGCGATAAATATTAAATTTATGATTATTAACAATTTTAGTCTGATAATCAGAATAGCTTTTTGCATATGTTTTCTTAGAATAGCAAAATAAAAAAACAATAGTTAAAAACGATAGAAAAACAAATCCGACTTTTTTATTCTTCATTTATTCAACCAATCAAAAAGTTGTCTTAAAAAAGACAACTTTTATAACATACAATATAAAAATTTATTGAACTAAATATTTCCCTGTGTTAATTCTGCACGTTGTGCAAATTGAACATAAAGTTTTGATCCAGTTGCAGATAACCCTTCGATTTCGCGACGAGCATTAAAGTGATAATGCTTTTGAGCCTTACCGTTTTCTGAAACTTGGAAAATATTATCATTAAATCCAATGAAGAAACGACCATTGCCATAAGCGAAGCCTTGAACTGGTGAATTTGATACAAAATTACCATTGGTTGCACCAACTTCTTCTGCATCCCAGTTATCTCCATCAAGAGTTAACTTCCAATATTCATAATAATTATTACCACCATTGTGGAATAAAGCATACATGGTACCATCACCAACAAATGTTGCATTATGAATGTAACGGTTAGAAGCAATTCTAAAAGTCCAAATCTTATTAATCTTCATATCACTCTTACGAATTTGGAAGATTTCTTCAGATTTAGGACCATTATTATACTTGTTATCATTAGCCATTACATAAATATAAGAACTTGATGATCCAAGTGATTGACCATGTCCCAATTTAATATATGGACTCACTTTAATATTTTGAGCATATGATTTAAAAGTATTCCAACTCATTGTAGTCAAATTTTGAGCTGCAGTTTTACTTTTAATTGCATTTAAATTATAAGAAACCAAGTGACCATGATTATCTGAACTGCTTGTAAACATTGAAGTAGTGAAAATTCCGTTATTAACAGTAATACCTTCTGGAATGACACCAACTTGACCCATACGATCAGCAGCCTGACCATAGCCTAAACTTACAAAGCGTGGTTGGAATAATCTGGTTCTTAAAGTTAAGCCATTTGATTTAAAGACATTGCCTCGAGTTTCTGAACGATATCCATGAGCTCTGTTCCAATTACGAGATGAACCTTTTGAACTACCCTTCCAAGTACTTACAGTCTTAAAACCTTTTTGTGGTGTTTTATCTGCATCTGCATCATCACCATCATGAACTGTAATATCTACACTAGCTTTTGCTTTACCATAACTATAATTTACAGTTGCAGACTTAGTACTTACACCTGATTGAGAAACATTAACCTTATCAGGATTTACAGCTGTTCCTTGACTATCAGTAACATAATTAATAGCATCCCTAGTTGGGAATGAATAATCTGAATTCTTTACTAAAGAAACTTCTTTAGCTACAGAAATTTGATTTCTAGCAAAAAAGTTTTGACTTACCCAACCTACATTGCGTCCATCAACAATAATTTCCCAGAAATTTCCCTTTTTAGTAGAAATATATTTCTTAGATTGAATTTGTCCATGCTTAAAATACTTGGTTGAAGTAAACTTTCCAGATGGACCATTCTTAGAAACGCGATGATAAATTGCATAATTACCATTTCCAGCAATCTTAGTTACAGCCTTACTATAACTCTTTGCAGAAACATGATTACTATTAAATAAAATGGCGCTACTACAAAATAAAGCGCTGACTGCTAATGCACAGGTTACTCTTTTCTTAACATTCATTTTTATACCTCCCATAAAAACAAAGTTATTTTACCACAATTCTTAATTATGGAAATACATTTTTATGAGAGTTTTATTAACCTTCACCCAAATAACTCCTATCTGTTATATAATTAAAAAGTTCACAATTATATTAGTAATAGGGAGAAATTTATGGTTGAATCGCAAAATAATCCTAAAAAAATGATGTGGACGACTCTAGCAATGATGGCCTTCTCCACTGTTTGGGGATTCGGTAACGTTGTTAACGGTTATGTCTACTTCGACGGAACAAAAGTTATCTTCAGTTGGATAATTATGTTCCTCCTGTACTTTGTTCCTTATGCTTTAATGGTCGGGGAACTTGGCGCTACTTTCAAAAATTCTGAAGGTGGGGTTTCATCTTGGGTAAATGCTACAATGGGCGCCAAATGGGCATATTATGCTGGATGGACTTATTGGGCTTGCCATATTGTATATATTTCAAGTAAAGGTACAGGCGGCTTGAGAGCTATGGCTTGGGGGATTTTCGGAAATACCTATTGGTACGATAGCTTACCAACTGCTTCAACTCAGCTTGCAACTCTAGTTGTATTTTTATTCTTCTGTTGGGTTGCTAGCCGTGGTATTCCTGTTTTGAAGGGATTGGCTACTGTTGCCGGTACTTCAATGTTTGTAATGTCTATTTTATTCATTATCATGATGTTCGCAGCTCCAGCATTAAATCCACATGCTAGCTACTACTCTATCAATTTTAACTGGAAGAGCTTAATGCCAACTTTCAATGTTAAATATTTAACCTCACTTTCAATTTTAGTATTTGCTGTTGGTGGATGTGAAAAAATCTCACCATATGTTAACAAGGTTAAGGATCCATCAAAGAACTTCCCTAAAGCAATGATGGCTTTAGCAATTATGGTTATGGTATCTGCAATTCTTGGTACCTTTGCCATGGCAATGATGTTTAATCCTAAAGTTGTTAACAACAACTTAAACGAATACATTTCCAACGGTGCTTACATGGCATTCCAAAAATTAGGTGAATACTACCATGTTGGCGGTTTATTCATGTACATTTATTCATGGTGTAATGTAATTGGTCAATTCTCTACTCTTGTTATCAGTATTGACGCACCGCTTAGAATGTTACTTGGTAGTAAAGAAGCTAAAAACTTTATTCCTAAAGGCTTACTTAAGCTTAACAAGCATGGTGCATACATTAATGGTATTTGGATGATTGTTATCCTTTCCGGTGGTTTAATTGCCGCTCAAGCCTTGCTTCCTGATGCTCAAGCTGTTATGGCACAATTGGTTAAGTTAAATTCAACTACCATGCCACTTCGTTACCTTTGGGTATTCGCAGCTTACATCGCTTTGAGAAAACACCAACAAAAATTTGAAACGACATACCAAATGACTAAGCATCAAGGTTTAGCTTACACTGCAGGTGTCTGGTGTTTCGTAGTTACCGCCGCATGTTGTATCTTCGGTATTTACTCACCAGATCCATTCACATTATTCTTGAATATTATTACGCCAATTGTTTTAGTAGCTTTAGGTTTAATTTTGCCAGCTATTAAGAAACATCAAGAAAATAATTTAGCCTAACAAAATAATTTATATAAGAAAAAGCACCAATCGGTGCTTTTTTTGTTTGGGGTATTTCTACTAATAATCTTAATATTTCATGATACACTTAATATTGAAGAAAAAAACCATATGGAGGCAAATGGATTGATTAAAGAGACAGCAGAAGAACTCCTTCATGAAAGAAATTTAAAAGCTACTAAACCTCGACTTAAAATCTTAAATTATCTCATGAATCATAATAATCATCCAACAGTCGATACTATTTATAAAGATCTAACCGATCATGGTCAATTAAACAAGGCAACTATTTATAATACTTTAAATTCATTAATTTCTGTTGGTATTGCTATTGAGATAAAAAATGGTAGTAATTCTAGTCATTATGATTATTTTATAAAGCCTCATTTTCATATAATTTGTAAAAATTGTGGCAAAATTGCTGATGTATTTTATCCAGATTTTGATCAAATTGAAAATAAAATGCGTTCAGAATCTGAAAAACAAACTGGCTTCATAGCTTCTTCAAGTCATCTTGAAATTTATGGTCTCTGCCCCGAATGTCAACAAAAACTAAATACAAAAAAAAGCGAGATGTAATATCTCGCTTTTTTGTTAATAGAATCAATTAATTTTACTTTTACTTTTGAGTAATTCAGCACGTTGTGCTAAGTTAGCGTACAAGTATTGATCGCTCACTGAAATACCTTCAAGTTCACGTCCAGTTGAAAATGTGTATGACTTCTTCAACTCACCAGTACGACCTACCTTAACAATTAAATCATTAAAACCAAGATAGAAATTCTTGTGCTTAGTATCATAAGTAAAACCTTGAATTGGTGAATCATTATCTACAAAAGTACCTTTTGTAGCCCCAACTAAACTTGTATTCCAGTTATCACCAGTACGAGTCAATGACCAATATTCATAACGGTCATTAATCTTATCATAATAAAGACCATACATTTGATGATCACTAGTAATTACCGCATTCTTAAAGTAACGTGGTGAATTTTCATCGCCATTCCAGCATTTAACGGTCCAAATCTTATTAATGAGCATATCACTCTTACGAATTTGAATTAATTCTTCTGAATCGTTACTATCTTTTTCAGTATTATCGTTAACTAAAACATATACATATTTTTTAGTTGAGCCCATTGCCTGACCATGACCAATTGGAATGTATGGACTTACTTTAATGTTTTTAACGTAAGAATTAAACTTAGATTGGCTCATAGTAAGTAATTTTTGTGCGTTATATGGATTAGTCAACTTATCCAAATTATAACCAACAATGTGACCTTGAATCAAATTGGTATGACTGAGCAAACTTGTATATGCCCAACCATTTGAAACAGTCAAACCTTCTGGAATATGACCAACACGGTTAATATTACCATCATTGTTTGTATCAGTCTTTACGCTAAGCAAAACAGGTTGGAAAAGACGAGTACTTAAAGTCATATCACCACTAGTCCAAGAGTGAGTCTTCTTTTCAGGAGTAAATTCTTTAGGATTAATGTAATTAAGTGAAGAACCATAGTGACTATTTGGACTCTTAAGTTTATTAGTTCCTTCTTTTGGCGTTACAGCATCAGCATCACCAATACCTTCAGAAGTAGACTTTCTTACAGTTACCTTAGTAGAAGCTTTGGCTTTACCATAAGTATATTTAATTGTATAAGTCTTAGGATCAGTACAGTTTACACTATCTCTTGAAACTTTAACTTCATTATTATCAACAACGGTTCCTGTATCATCAGTTGCATAACTAATAGCATTTCTTGTATCAAAAAGCGCATTTTCATTATTTACAAGAGAAACAGTCTTAGGAACTGCAATATCATTTCTTGAGAAATAATTTTCATTGACCCAACCAACACGACGACCATCAACATAAATCAACCAATAAGTATACTTCTTAGTTTTAATACTTTGATTTGATTGAATATGGTTATAACGGAAATTAATACCATCAGCAACCTTAGTATAAACTTTCCCGCCACTAACTGTTTTCCATACCTTGTAATTTTTGCTTCCGGCTACTTTTGTCATTAAATCATAACTAGTAGTTACTTGTGCTGGAGTAGACTTTTTCTCAGTTACATTAGTATCCTTACTAATAGTTGTCTTATCACTGTCTTTATCTGAATCTTTAGCAGAAACAGAGTTTGAATATCCTGCTAACAATCCAAAACTGAGTGTTACAGCTGAAGTGACTGTCAATAATTTTTTATAATTCAAATTATATCCCCCATAAATACAATAAATTACTACTTTTATATTGTAATATAAAAGTAGTGTAACAAAAAATACAAAATTAATACACTTTGTTTGACATGAACAAAAGTAAGTGATTTAATTAGCACTGTACTTATAAGAGTGCTAATTAAATATTTATAGGAGGCAAATACATGCTTGTACCTACAGTTATTGAACAAACAGCACGTGGTGAACGCGCTTATGACATTTACTCACGTTTATTAAAAGACAGAATCATTATGCTTAGTGGCGAAATCAATGACCAAATGGCCAACTCAATTATCGCCCAATTATTATTCCTTGATGCACAAGACAACACCAAGGACATTTCTCTTTATATTAACTCACCAGGTGGCGTTATTACTTCTGGTCTTGCAATTATGGATACTATGAACTTTATTAAATCAGATGTATCTACTATTGCAATTGGTATGGCTGCTTCAATGGCCTCAATTCTTTTGACTAGCGGTACTAAGGGTAAGCGTTTCGCACTTCCTAACTCAACTGTATTAATTCACCAACCTTTAGGTGGTGCTCAAGGTCAACAAACCGACATTCAAATTGCAGCTAACGAAATCTTAAAGAGCCGCAAGAAGATCAACGAAATTTTGCACGAAACTACTGGTCAACCTTTGGAAAAGATTCAAAAGGATACCGAACGTGACAATTACTTAACTGCTGAAGAAGCTAAAGAATATGGTTTGATCGACGAAATTATGGTCAACAAGAAAAAGTAATAATTAATCAATAAGCATAAAAGATATACATATAAAAAGGTTTTACTACAAAAAGTAGTAAAACCTTTTTTCATTCTCTCAAATTATTTGCTATTTCACGTATTTTTTTTAAGCGGTGATTAACTCCCGATTTAGAAATGGGACCATCAGGAATTTGAGCAGCCAATTCCTTTAGGGAAAGTTCCGGATGTTGCAAACGAAAACGTGCTAAGCTTTGCAATTTTTCGGGTAAAGTATCCAAACCTTTTTCTTCCTCAATCAATTGAATGTCTTCAACTTGCTTGGCCGCTGCAGAAGCTGTCTTTTTCATGTTAGCCGTATCACAATTAACTAAACGATTTACGGAATTACGCATATCCCGCATAATACGCAAATCTTCAAATGAAAGCATCGCATTTAAAGCACCCACAATATGTAAAAAGTCGCCAATTTTTGCTGCTTCTTTCAAATAGGCAATATAGCCACTCCGACGTTTAGTTACCCTCGCATTTAAATAAAAATATTTATTCATTAAATCTCGCAAATCTTCATTATGATCTTCATAAGTTGAATAAATTTCTAAATGATATCGACTTGTTTCAGGATTATTTACACTTCCACCAGCCAAAAAGGCACCACGTAAATATGACATAGCCCCTTCTCGTGAGTCCATAATTTTTTTAGGAATTCGGGTAATTAAACCTTTTTCTGGATCCCAAATTTGAAGATTTTCCATTATTTCTTGCACTTTTTGCTGAAGACGTACTAAATATTGATTATTCTTTTTTAGCTTCATTTTACGAGAAACAATTAATAATGGTTCAACACCAAAAGCTACCTTAATTAACTTAAAAACTCTTCTTGCAATTGCTGGATTTTCCGTTGTAATATCCAAACTAAATTGATGATCGTGCAAATTTAAAACACCGTTCATACGCAAAAAAGCAGCTAACTCTGCTTTTGCATGTTCTGGGTGCACAGGAAGCGAAGTTAACTCCTTTTTAACATCACTAGCATAACTAGCCATTATCTTCATCCATTCTCTTACGTGACATTGCTTCAAAAGCTAGATTGATAATTTCTTCACCAACTTTTTCACCATCATGAAATACTAAACCGTGGCGTTGATCAATAAAATCATCCGTAATTACGCGGCAGTCTTGTTCACGTAAACCTTTAAAATCATTACGCACTGGCTCTAAATACTCATCATAGTCTTCAGGATGGAATTTATCCATATCGATTTTAGCGCCATTAACAAGTGCAGTATTAATATAATGGCCACCTAAATGATCATTAATCACACGAACATGATCCGCATCACTAAAGTGATCAGTTTCCCCACGTTGAGTCATAATATTGCAGATATAAATTACTTCGGCCTTAGTTTCACGAACGGCTTCACCTAAATTAGAAATCATTAGGTTAGGTAAAATTGAGGTGAACAAGCTTCCTGGCCCAAGAACTACGGCATCAGCTTGCATAATTGCAGCTAAAACAGGCAAAACAGCTTTAGGAGTTTCATCATCATCTGTATCAGTTACCCAAACACGTTTTATACGCTTATCTTTAGAAGTAATTTCCGTTTCACCAGATTCAGTCGTACCATCAACAAATTCAGCGTTTAAAGTCAGCGGCTCATTAGATGCTGGGAAAACATGTCCGTCAACATTCATCATCTTAGAAAGTGATTGAACTGCATCAAAAATATTGCCGTGCATTTCATTCAAAGCTGCAATAATCAGATTACCAATAGCATGTCCCGAGAAAAATGAATCTGAAGAATCAAAACGATATTGGAAAATATTTTTTTCTTCCTGAGGAATATCGCTTAATGAAACTAATACATTTCTAATATCACCAGGGGGAACAACATTAATAAAGTTTCTAATTGAACCTGATGAACCACCATCATCGGAAACAGTAACTATAGCAGTAATTTCAGCATTTTGATCCTTAAGAGCATTAAGTACAACGGGAAGCCCAGTTCCGCCACCAATAACTACAACGCGGGGTCGTCTGCCCTTAATAACACGAACCATTTTAGTTTCTCCATACGTCACACTCAACACCTACTTTCTAATATAACGACTAACTTCACGATGAGTAATATCAACGGGATATTTTTTAGCTAAATCTCTTGCAAGTTGTTGTGCAATAGAAACACTTCTATGTTGTCCCCCAGTACAACCGATCGCAATTGTAAGTTTCTCTTTACCTTCTTTTACATAGCCGGGAATTGCCGTTTCAAGCAAATCAAGCAACTTTTTATAAAAGACTTGTGTTTCTTCTTTATTCATTACATAGTCAAATACCCTTTTATCTAAACCAGTAAAAGGTCTTAATTCAGGAATATAAAAAGGATTTGGCAAAAAACGTACATCCATTACAATATCGGCATCAATTGGCATACCATATTTAAATCCAAATGACATTACTTCAATTGAAAATTGTTGATGCTTTCGTTCACTAAATGTGTCTAATAATTTTTGTTTTAATTCCTTAGCAGATAATTTTGAGGTATCAATAATATAATTAGCACGATTCTTGATAGGTGTAAGAATACGTCTTTCTTCCTGAATCCCATCAAGAAGGCGACCACTGGTTGCTAAAGGTGGTAAACGGCGTGTTTCTTTATAACGAGCTACCAAAGTATCATCTGAAGAATCCAAGTAAACAATTGTTGCTTGACCTTTACCACTATCTTCAAGTGAATTTACTTCATCAAGTAGATCTGTATAGAAAGTTTTTACTCTTAAATCAATAACAACAGCCACTTTTTTAAAGTCATTAGAATTTATCATTAAATCCCAAAAACTACCTAACAAAGTTGGTGGCAAATTATCAACAACAAAATAACCCATATCTTCTAAAGCATGTGCAGCAACTGTTTTTCCTGCGCCACTCATTCCAGTTACAATCAATAACTGTTTTTTTTCTTCATCAGCCATAAAGTCAGACCTCCTGATCCAATTATAGCATACCGGGTGTTTCTTTTTTATTTTACGCAAAAAAAAGAGCCCTGAGGCTCTAATTTATCTTACCGGTGCATCCAAGCAACTACAATTTGGTTAATTCCAAATACTAATAACCAAAATGCAACTAACCAAATTAAACTTAATGCCGCAATAACTGGATTAAGAATTAAGAAAATTGCAATAATTAAACTCAAGATATTCATAATCAAACTAAAAATGAAGTATCCATTAGCAAAATCCTTTAAGTGCCATGAGAATACAATGCCGACTACAGAGTCAACAAAGAACCAAATAGCAAATAAGTAAGCAATTGTTAAACCGCCGATATCATATGAACATAAGAACAAAATACCAACGATGATATCCAAAATACCAGAAACCAAAGTTACCCAGCTACGAGCAAAGAAATTACGAAAACGTGAGTAACCTGCAAGCCATACAAGACCTTGCAAAATTGAAACAATACCGAACACTAAGACAAAGGCATGCAAACCTTTTTCTGGGTGACGAATTAATAAGAATGAGGCAACTACCATTAAAATTCCGGCAATAAATGCGCCCCAGTCAAAGCCACGACTATTTCGTGAAGTAGAAAAATTATCCATTATTATTCCTCCTTGAAGAACTTTTTATACTTATTCAAGGATAACAAAACATGTCGATAATTAAAAATTATTTATTTTCAGCTTCTTCAGTTAACTTCTTATCACGATCTAATACAGGCTTTAAATATTTACCTGTATAACTTTCTTTCACTTTAACAATTTCTTCAGGAGTTCCAGTTGCAACAATATTTCCGCCACCTTCTCCTCCTTCAGGTCCTAAGTCAATGATCCAATCAGCACACTTAATAACGTCAAGATTATGTTCAATAATCAAAACAGTATTTCCTTCATCAACCAAGCGTTCTAAAACATTCATTAAGCGTTTAATATCATCTGTATGCAGACCTGTCGTTGGTTCATCCAAAATATAGAAGTTTTTACCAGTTGATAATTTTTGAAGTTCGGCAGCCAACTTCATTCTTTGAGCTTCACCACCGGATAAAGTTGTAGCTGACTGCCCTAGTTTTACATAGCCTAAACCAACATCAACAATAGTTTGCAGCTTGCGCTCAATTTTTGGAATGTTCTTAAAGAACTTTGTAGCTTCATTAATTGTCATATTCAAAACTTGGGCAATATTCTTTTCACGATAAGTTACCTCCAAGGTTTCAGAATTATAACGTGCACCATGACAAACTTCACAAGGAACATATACATCAGGCAAAAAGTTCATTTCGATCTTTACAATTCCATCACCGTGACAAGCCTCGCAACGTCCACCTTTAACGTTAAATGAAAATCTTGCTTTAGTATACCCACGCATCTTTGCTTCATTAGTTTGCGCAAATAAAGTACGAATATCATCAAAAACGCCCGTATAAGTAGCTGGATTACTACGTGGAGTACGACCAATTGGGCTTTGATCAATATTAATTAATTTTTCAATATTTTTATAGCCAGTGATACTCTTGTATTTTCCTGGTTTTGCAGAATTATTGTTTAATTTTTGTGCCAAAGCACGTTTTAAAATTGTATTAACCAACGTAGATTTCCCTGATCCAGAAACTCCAGTAACCAAATTAAGTTTTCCTAATGGAAAATCAACATTGATATTCTTTAAATTATTTTCTGCCGCACCTTTAACAGTTACTTTCTTACCATTACCTTTTCTACGTTTCAACGGAACAGGAACAAATTTCTTTCCCGTTAAATATTGACCAGTTAATGAATCAGGATTTTTTTCTACTTCTTCAGGCGTACCGGCAGCCATAACTTTACCACCATAACTCCCGGCTCCCGGACCCATATCAACTAAATAATCTGCCTGACGCATTGTCTCGTCGTCATGTTCAACAACAATCAATGAATTGCCTAAATCACGCATTCTCTTAAGTGAAGCAATTAAACGGTCATTGTCACGTTGATGTAATCCAATGGATGGTTCATCTAATACATACATAACACCTGACAAATTAGAACCGATTTGCGTAGCTAAGCGAATACGCTGAGCTTCTCCACCAGATAAAGTATTGGCTGAACGTGACAAAGTCAAATAATCAAGACCAACACTATCAAGAAATGATAAACGATCTCTAACTTCTTTTAAAATTGGTTTAGCGATAGTTGTCTTCTGCTCGCCAAATTTTAATCCCTTAAAGAAGGATAAAGCCTTATTAATTGACAGATCTGAAGCCTCTGCAATATCCAGATCTCCAACTTTAACTGCCAACGCCTTTTCATTTAATCGCTTGCCATGACAAGTAGTACAAGTAAGCTCTGTCATATACTTGCCCATCGCGTCCCTCATAAACTTAGACATTGGATGGTGATAACGACGATCGATATTATTAATAATACCTTCAAAAGCTTGCGTTGTGTCATTAACTCCAAAATCACCAGTTAAGTGAAATTTTACTGGTTTATCGGATCCATATAAAATTGTTTGACGTTGTTTTTTAGTTAATTTATTAAAAGGCTTATCCATTGGAATCTTAAGGGCAGCACAAGCTTGTTCAAGCATGCCAGTATAATATTTAGAAGTCTTCCAAGGAATTAATGCTCCTTCAGATAAAGTTTTTGATCTATCTGGAATAACTAAATCCTCATCAACAGATAATTTCATCCCTAATCCATCACAGGCAGGACAAGCACCAAAGGGAGCATTAAATGAAAATAAACGTGGTTCCATCTCACCAACAGTAAAACCACATTTAGGACATGCATAATACTCAGAGAAATTCATCATTTCTCCACCAATAACGTCAACATTCATGTAGCCATCAGAAAGACGAAGAGCAGCTTCAATTGAATCAAATAAACGTGAACGAATGCTTGGCTTTACAATTAAACGGTCAACTACAATATCAATTGAGTGGCGCTTATTTTTTTCTAATTCAAAATCTTCACCAATTTCGTGCATTTCACCATCGACAATTACACGAACATATCCCGCACGCTGAACTCGTTTAAATACTTCTTTATGTTCACCACGCTTTTCACGGATTACAGGAGCTAAAAGTTGAATTTTGCTTCTTTCCGGCAAAGCCATAATCCGATCAGCCATTTGATCAACACTTTGGCTTTCAATCACCGTACCATCATTAGGACAAATTGGCGTACCAACTCTAGCCCAAAGCAAACGTAAATAATCATTGATTTCTGTAACCGTTCCTACAGTTGAACGAGGATTATGAGACGTTGTCTTTTGATCAATAGAAATAGCTGGATTTAAACCATCAATTGAATCAACATCAGGTTTATCCATTTGACCTAAAAATTGACGCGCATAGCTTGATAGAGATTGAACATATCGTCTTCTACCTTCGGCATACAAAGTATCGAAGGCTAAAGAACTTTTTCCTGAACCAGACAACCCTGTAATAACTACCAATTTATCTTTAGGAATTGTTAAATTAACATCTTTTAAATTATGTTCGCGGGCCCCACGAATTACAATCTTATCATTTACCATTGAAATTCTTCCCCTTTATCTTTTTTGGCTTTCTGTTCTCATTTTGCAACTCTAAAATTGCATCACGTAAATTAGCAGCTTCTTCAAAGTCCAGCTTTTTAGCGGCTTCTTGCATCTGCTGACGTAGAGTTTGGATCATTGCTTGCTTTTGCTTAGCAGTCAATTCATCAAAGTTCAAATCTGCAAAACTGTCAGATTTTTCTTCGTCCTTACCACCATTCTTAGTAGCAGAAATCACATCACGAATTGGTTTAATAATTGTTTTAGGCGTAATTCCATGCTCTTTATTGAATTCCATTTGAATCTTACGTCTACGATTAGTTGCATCAATCGCTGCACGCATGGAGTCAGCAATCGTATCAGCATACATAATTACTTCCCCATTGGCATTACGAGCCGCACGTCCCATTGTCTGAACAAGTGGACGATAAGCACGAAGAAATCCTTCCTTATCAGCATCAAGAATCGCAACTAAAGAAACTTCTGGAACATCGATTCCTTCACGAAGCAAGTTGATTCCGATTAAAACATCAAATTTTCCAAGACGAAGATCACGTAAAATTTGCATTCTTTCAAGTGTTTTAATATCTGAATGCAAATAGCGGACTTTAATGCCCAAATCCTTAAGATAATCCGTTAAATCTTCTGCCATTTTCTTAGTCAAGGTCGTGACAAAAACTCGCTCATTACGGTCAATTCGCTTATTGATTTCGCCAACTAAATCATCGATCTGTCCTTCAATTGGACGAACTTCAACTTTTGGATCAAGCAATCCCGTAGGACGAATTACTTGTTCAACCTTATGATCGGTTCGTTCTAATTCATAATCACCGGGAGTAGCTGAAACATACAAAATTTGATGAACATGTTTTTCAAATTCTGAAAGTTTCAAAGGACGGTTATCAAGCGCAGATGGCAAACGAAAACCATAGTCAATTAAAGTCTTCTTACGATTACGGTCACCATTGTACATAGCGCGAATTTCCGGCATAGTTGCGTGGGATTCATCGATTAAAATCAAGAAATCATCTGGGAAGAAATCTAGCAAAGTATAAGGCGGTTCACCCTCTTTTCTACCTTCCATATGACGAGAATAGTTTTCAATACCGTTAGTGTAGCCAACTTCTCCCATCATTTCCATGTCATAGGTAGTTCTTTGCTTGATTCGTTGTGCCTCAAGAAGTTTACCTTCGCCTTCAAATTTTTTGACTTGTAAATTCATTTCTTTAGAAATTGCCTTGAGTGCTCGCTTCATTTGTTCATCATTAGTCATGAAGTGAGTTGCTGGAAAGAGTGAAATACTTTCTCTTTCGCCAATAACTTCACCAGTTAATGAATCGATTTCAACAATTCGATCAATTTCATCGCCAAAAAATTCAACACGATAAGCATGCTTAGAATTGCCAGCTGGAAAAATTTCGACAACATCACCGCGAACCCGGAATCTGCCACGCTGAAAATCAATATCATTACGATCATATTGAATATTTACTAAGTCTCTAAGCAAAGTATTGCGTTCATACTCATCACCTTCATGAAGCATCAAAACGCTCTTCGCATATTCACGTGGATCACCTAAACCATAAATACTTGAAACAGAGGCTACTACAATTACATCATTTCTTTCCATCAAAGCAGACGTAGCAGCGTGACGAAGCTGATCAATTTCATCATTAATTGATGAATCCTTTTCAATATATGTATCTGATTGAGGCACATAAGCTTCTGGTTGATAGTAATCATAGTAAGATACAAAATATTCAACTGCATTATGTGGGAAAAAGTCTTTAAATTCGCCGTATAGCTGACCAACTAAAGTTTTATTATGTGAAATAACTAAAGTTGGTTTGTTCAGTTTGGCAATAATATTGGCCATTGTAAAAGTTTTTCCTGTACCAGTTGCACCTTCTAGGATTTGCTCTTTATAGCCCTTTTTAAAACCTTCAGTTAATTTATCAATTGCCTGTTCTTGATCTCCAGCAGGCTTGTATTTTGATACAAGTTCAAACTTGCGATTTTCTTGTCGTCTAATCATCAAAAATACTCCTCATGAAAAAAGTTGGACTCAGAGTCCAACTTTTATTGATGATTATATTTTACTACTTCGAACGTGCTTTCGCACTTAATATGCATTATTTTAATAAATCTGCTAAAACTGCTTGATAATCTTCTGCAGCCTTTTTAGCAGTAGCAATATCTTTCTTATTAACGCCAACATATGCCTTAATTACCGGTTCAGTACCTGATGGACGAAGAGCAACCCAAGTTTCATCATCCAAGAAATACTTCAAAACATTAGATTCTGGGAAGCCTTCAAGTGGCGTTGTCTTACCATTTTCAATAGTTTCTTTCTTCAAGAAATCTTGAATTTTAAGAACCTTGGCATTACCAATTTCAGTAAGATGTTCATCACGAAGTTTGCTCATAAGAGCTGCCATCTTCTTTTGGCCACCAATACCTGGCATTTCAATTGCTTTAGTTATTTCGTAAGCTGTGCCGTATTTCTTCCAAATTTCTTTCAAACCGTCAAAGACAGTCATATTCTTAGAAGCGTAATAGCTTGCCACTTCAGCAAACATTAATGCACCTTGCATGGCATCCTTATCACGTGCAAATGGTTTGAATAAGTAACCGTAACTTTCTTCAAAGCCCATTAAGAATTTGCCATCATTTTCCTTCTTCATGCGGTCAACTTCTTCACCGATATATTTAAATCCGGTTAAAACATGCTTAGTCTTAATACCGTAGCTTTCAGCAATCTTAAATGGTAATGCACTTGAAACAACAGAAGTTACAATTTCATAATCGCTAGACAATTTGCCACTTTCTTTAAGGTGTTCAAGCAAATAGTTAGCCATTAAAGTAGCAATTTGATTACCAGTTAAAACTTGGAAATCGCCATCTTCTTTTCTAACTGCAGCACCCATTCTATCAGCATCAGGGTCAGTAGCAATAATTACATTAGCATTAACCTTGTTAGCCAATTCAAAACCAGGCTTAAAGACATCACGATATTCAGGATTTGGCTTGATAGTTGTTGGAAATTCGGGATCAATAATTGATTGACTTGGAACAGGAATCACATTATCAAATCCACCTTGTCTAAAGGCACGGTCATAAAGCATTTTTCCTGTACCATGAAGTGGAGTATAGATAATCTTTAACTTGTCTGCATTTGCTTTGACCATTTCAGTATCAATGTTGACATTCTTTAATTCGTTTAAATAAGCTTCATCAACATCTTCACCAATTAATTGCAATGTACCATTAGCACGTAATTCAGTTACTGGAGCTGCCTTAACAGAAAAAATATCAGTTACCTTTTGAGCATACGCAAATAAACGGTCTGCATTTTCTGGAGCCATTTGAGCACCATCTTCACCATATGCCTTATAACCATTATATTGTTTAGCATTATGTGAAGCAGTAATGTTAATTCCTGCAAAAGTGTGTAAATAACGAACTGCAAATGAAAGTTCAGGAGTTGGGCGCAAATCATCAAATAAGTAAACGTGAATTCCATGTGCACCTAAAATACGTGCTGCATGTTCAGCAAATTCTCTTGAGTGATAACGTGAATCAAATGAAATAGCAACGCCACGCTTTTTGGCTTCATCGCCATTTTCATCGATTAAACGTGCCAACCCTTCCGTTACTCGACCAATGGTAAATAAATTAATTCGATTAGTACCTGGTTCAAGTCGACCACGCATTCCGGCCGTACCAAAATTAATATCTTGACCAAAAGCATCATCAACCCATTTAGGATCTTGACCTAATTGATCTAATTGATCTTTTAAATAATCTGGTAAATTATTAGCTTTTTTCCATTCTGCAAAAGTTTCTTGTGCGTCCATGTGAACCTCAATTCTTCATTGAAAATTTTAACTTTTGTCCCTCGTTCTCTATTTTACTATTTTAGACTAGATAAATTAACTCTAAAATAAAAATGCTTACAAAAATGTAAGCATTTTTATTAATCTTTTAAACTTTGAATATAATTATAAGCCTGTTGACCAGCAATGCTTCCGTCACCAACCGCATTAGCAATTTGACGCAAATCTTTAGAACGAACATCACCTAAAGCTAAAATGCCGGGAACCTTAGTTTCCATATTTTCATTAGTTGGAATCCAACCCTGTTCATCTAAAATTCCTAAGTCTTTAAATGGCGCGGTTTGAGGAATTACGCCAACATAAATGAAGACGCCCCGAACTGATAAGTGCTTTTCTTCACCAGTTTCTTTATCACGATAAGTAATCCCAGTAATCTTATTACCATCTCCGTCAATTGATTCAGTTTGTGCATTCCACACAAATTTCATCTTGTCATTATCAAAAGCACGTTTTTGCAAGTTAGGGTGAGCACGCAATTGGTCACGACGATGAACAACTGTCACAGATTTTGCCATTTGTGATAGATAAATTCCTTCCTCAATTGCGGAATCACCACCACCAATTACGGCTACATCTTCGTCTTTAAAGAAGGCGGCATCGCAAACTGCACAATAAGAAACACCTTTTCCAGAATATTCTTCTTCGCCAGGAACCCCTAATTTTTTATGGTCAGCCCCTGTTGCAATAATGACAACTGGAGCACTATATTCAGCTGTATCTGTTGTCACAATCTTATTTTGACCTTCTACTTTAACAGACTGAACATCGCCATATTCAAAATCTGGATTAAATTTCATCGCAGATTGATACATTTTTTCGCCTAATTCTGGACCTTTAATGTCCGGAAAGCCTGGATAATTGTCAATCGCGTCAGTATTATTCATTTGACCACCATATGGTCCGCGATCCAAAATCAAAACATTTAAGTTTGCTCTAGAAGCATAAATTGCAGCTGTCAATCCACCTGGTCCTGCTCCAATAATGATTACATCATATTCTTTTGCCATATTAGCACCTCGATCTTACTTTTTATAAGCTAATTCTAATCTACTTTAAATTACGTTACAACAAATTTGATTATAAAAATTAAAAAGTGCTTAAGAGCAAAGTCTTAAACACTTTTAAATATTTCAATATTAAAGACGAATTTCTGACTTAGGACTTCTGCCCATCATCTTCTTAATTTCTTCATCAACATCAGCATTTTCATAAAGAACATGGTAAATAGCTTCACTAATTGGCATATCAATATTCTTTTCTTCAGCTAATTCATGAACAGCCTTAACAGTAGTTGCACCTTCAACTACTTGACCCATGTTATTCAAAACATAATCCAAGCTCTTGCCTTCACCAATTTGCTTACCTGCACGCCAGTTGCGTGAATTTGATGATGTACAAGTTACGATCAAGTCACCAATACCTGACAAGCCGCTGAAAGTCATTGCTTAGCGCCAAAGTAGTTAACACCTAAACGAGCGATTTCAGCAAGTCCTCTAGTCATAAGAGCAGCCTTTGCATCATCACCATACTTCTTACCAACTAAAATTCCGGCAGCAATTGCAATAACATTCTTAACAGCGCCACCAACTTCAACACCAATTAAATCATCGTTAGTGTAGAAACGAACATAATCATTTGAAAACTTTTCTTGTACAAACTTTGCATTTTCTTCATTAGTAGAAGCACAAGCAATAGCAGTTAAATCTTTTTGAGCAACATTTTCTGCATGGCTTGGACCTGAAATTGCCACAATCTTATCAGTATCGTTTGGATAAATCTCTTCAGTTAAAATTTCTGAAATAAGTTTCTTAGTTCCAGGTTCAATACCCTTAGTAGCAGTAACAAGAAGTGGCTTGTTACCTGTTTTGTCCAAAACTTTGCGTACATTTTTGGCAACAATTCTTACCGCCTTGGTTGGTAAAACAAATAAAACAATTTCTGCACCATCCAAAGCTTCTTCAAGATCACCGGTTGCTTTAGTATTAGGATTTAATTTCCAATCCTTCATGTAATGACTATTAGTATGAGTAGCATTGATTTCTTCATTTACGCTATCAATATTTCCGTAAAGAATTACATCATTTCCATTATCTGCTAACATTGAGCCCAATACTGAACCCCAAGAACCATTACCTAAAACTGCAATTTTTGTCATTTTTTCTCTCAATCTTTCTAACTGAATTTTTAATCTCTAGTATACGGATATTTTAACCCACTACCATCAAGATACCATTTAGGTTTAATTTTAACACGCCGATAGATAAATAAAATTAAAGTTACAATAAATAAAACACAACTTAAAGCTTGTGATACACGAATTGTACCCCAAATATACAAACTATCTGTTCTTAAACCTTCTACAAAGAATCGAACTACAGCGTACCACATTAAGTAGCACATGAAAACTTCGCCTTGCTTAAATAAATGTTTTTTGTGGCGTAAACTCAAAATTAAAATCAACCCAATTAAATTCAAAAATGATTCATACAAAAAAGTTGGTTGATAGTAAACGCCATTTATTTTCATTTGTTGAATAATAAATTCCGGCAAATGCAAGCTTTCTAAAAAATGTAAACTTGTTGGGCCACCATGAGCTTCCTGATTCATAAAATTACCCCAGCGTCCTAAAACTTGTGCGGCCATTACGCCGGGAGTAATGATATCAAGCATCAAAAATGGCGGTAAGAAACGTTTATAACAAAATACTAGTAAAACTATAAGGCCAGCAATTAATCCCCCATAGATAGCGATTCCGCCGTTCCAAATCGCAATTATTTGATCAGGATGTTTAGAATAATATCCCCATTCAAAAATTACATAATAGATTCTAGCACCAACATAACCAAGTGGCACTGCCCATAATAATAAATCGACAAAATCATCGGGAATAATTTGTCTTTTCTTACCTTCTGTTATTGCCATCCAAGTCGCTAATACAATGGCAACAGCCATAATTATGCCATACCATTTAACGCTAAGTGAGCCTAGTTGAAAAGCAACTGGATTTAAGGCCAAACTAAGCATCTATTTATTTCCTTTTTCCTTTTCTGTATCTTTTTTAGAATTATCAGAAATCAAATTAGCTAAATTATCATCAAAAGTTTGGGTAGCATCATAGCCCATCTTCTTAGCTCTAAAGTTCATGGCAGCTACTTCAATAATAATTTCAATATTTCTACCTACTTTAACCGGAATTGTAACTTGTGGAATTGGTACATTACAAATTTCACGAGTATCTTCGTTAAAGCCTAATCGATCATAATTGGCTTTATTATCCCAGTTAGCTAAGTTGATAACCAATTGAATTTGGGTACGGTCCTTTACAGCACCTGCACCGAACAAATTCATGACATCAATAATTCCAATGCCACGAATCTCCATTAAATGCTTCAAAATCTTTGGAGCTTCACCCATGACGGTTTCATGATCTTTTTGATAAACATCAACACGATCATCAGCAATTAAACGGTGCCCACGTTGAACTAAACCCAAAGCTGTTTCTGATTTACCAACACCAGAAACACCTGTTAAAAGCACACCCATTCCTTTAATTTCAACTAATACACCGTGAATACTGGTTCTAACGGCTAAACGTTGACGCAAATAGTCCGTTAAAATACTTGATAAATATGTAGTAGAATCGGCTGACTGCAAAATTGGGATTTTTGCTTCATCCGCTGCCTCTTTCAGTTCTTCAGGAACAGGAAGAGAACGTGAAATCAAAAAACATGGTGTATCTGGTGTACACATTTTCGTAAAAACACGCTTGCGAATATCATGATCCAAACGCGCAGCATAAGAAATTTCTGTTCTTCCTAATAATTGGATTCTTTGCTTAGGATAAAAATCAAAATATCCTGTTAATTCCAATCCTGGACGGTAAATATCTGATACGCTAATATTTTTTTCTGCAACATATTGATTGCCTTGATAAACGTGAACAACACTAATGTCACGAATTAATTTTGTTAATTTAACTGATTCTACCATTTTTTATGCCTCTATTTTTTATCGTCAATATCTTTGACTTGAACATTACGAGCCTTTTTGCGAGGTTCGCTTTGATTTGAATTATTAAAACCAGAAAACCAGTCTTTATTGTAATCGCTTTCCTTATCTAAAATATTAGCGTTATTTTTCTTACCCGTAAACCGATAAATTAACCAAATAATTACTACTGCAATAAGTGCTACCGGAAGCAGGGCAATAAAAACATGGAAAAATACAAACAGCAAAGCAAGAATTACAACTGCAGCAAGTACTAAAATTAATATTCCACTAAAACTCATTTTTTCACCTATTCTGGATTTTCCTGACTAAGACGCCATTGTAGGTATGCATAAATAAATGGTTGTAAATCACCATCCATTACGCCTTTAGTATCGGCAGTTTCATGACCAGTACGTAAATCCTTAACCAAATTATAAGGATGGAAAACATACGAACGAATTTGTGAACCCCAGCCAATTTCTTTCTGCTCACCTTTTAAAGCTTGCTTTTGTTTTCGCTTTTTCTCTTCTTCCAGATGGAAAAGTTTGGCCCGCAATTCATTCATTGCTGTCTCACGGTTTTGGATTTGTGACCGTTGAGCTTGTGAAGTTGTAACAATTCCTGTTGGCAAGTGAGTAATTCGAACAGCACTAGAAGTTTTGTTAATATGCTGTCCACCAGCACCACTTGAACGATAGACATCAATTCGCAAATCTTTTGGATCGATATCAATTTGAATACTATCATCAACTTCAGGAATTACTTCTACGGATGCAAAAGAGGTATGACGACGTTTAGCCGAATCAAAAGGTGAAATTCTAACTAAACGATGCACTCCATTTTCAGATTTTAGCATCCCATAAGCATTCTTTCCTACAATACGAATACTTACACTTTTTACGCCTGCTTCTTCACCTGCTTCATAATCATTTATTTCAAATTTAAAGCCGCTGTTTTCACAATAACGTTGATACATCCGCAAGAGCATATCTGCCCAATCCATAGCTTCCGTACCGCCGGCACCAGGGTGAATTTCCATTAATGCATTATGATTGTCATATTTACCCGATAAAAGCAAATCTAATTCATATTCATGAAATTCATCCTGCAATTTACTCAAATCTTCTTCAACTTCCTGATGCAAATCCGGATCAGGTTCCTCACGAAGCAAGTCCAATGCAGTAATTTCATCTTCATATCCTTGTTTTAAGGACAAAAATGAATCACGTTTTTCTTTTAATAAATTTGTTTCATCAATTAACTTTCTCGCATTATCCTGATCATTCCAAAAATCAGGTTCAGCCATTTTTTGTTCATTAATACCGATGCTTTCATCAATTGCATCTAAGTCAAAGAGACCCCCTAAAGTGATCTAAACGTTTTTTAAGTTCGTCTAGCACACTTTGAATTTCACTAAATTCCATTTTTTCACCTTAATTTTCAACAAAAAAGGAGAAAGCTTATACTTCCTCCCCTTCTTTTATTAACGACTTAAGTTTTGTCTGATTTCTGCCTTCATGAATAAACGAGTAACGTCAAATTCAATATTAGAAACCATTTCTTCAAACATTCTGTAACCTGAATCTTGATATTCAACCAATGGATTCAATTGACCATAACCACGAAGTCCAATTGATTGACGAAGTTGATCCATTGCATCAATATGATCTGTCCAACGATCATCAACAACACGTAAGATAACAACTTTTTCAAATTCAAGCATTTGTGAAGGATCGCCTAAAGCTTTTTCTTTATCTTCAAAGTTCTTTTCAACGATGTCGTAAAGTTTCTTCTTTAAATCATCAACACTAATTGTCTTAAAATCAATTGAGTCTGCAACATCTTCAGAAGTTAAACTTGAAACGATAAAGTCACGCAACGAATCAAGGCGCCAGTCCTCACGCTCACCTTGAGTAAACATTGCAATTTGATGGTCAATTGTACGGTGAATCATTGGAATTAAAATATTCTTTAATGAATTATCAGCTTCAATGACCTGCATTCTTTCACCGTAAATAATTTCACGTTGAATTCTCATAACATCATCGTATTGCAAAGTTTGCTTACGAGTATCGTAGTTGTTACCTTCAACACGCTTTTGAGCCGATTCAACTTGTCGAGTAATCAAGCGACTTTCAATAACTTTATCATCATCGTTATCTGACAAGCGATCTAAGAAGTTCTTTACACGATCACCACCGAAACGCTTCATCAAATCATCTTCAAGTGATAAGTAGAAACGTGTATAACCTGGATCACCCTGACGACCTGAACGGCCACGAAGCTGGTTATCAATACGACGAGATTCATGTCTTTCAGTACCGATTACGGCTAAACCACCAAGTTCCTTGACGCCTGGCCCAAGTTTGATATCAGTACCACGACCAGCCATGTTAGTCGCAATAGTTACGGCACCACGTTGACCTGCATTCATAATAATTTGTGCTTCTTTGGCGTGGTTCTTAGCATTCAAAACTGCGTGTGGGATACCTTCTTGATCAAGAAGATTACTCAAACGTTCTGAACTTTCGATAGCAACAGTACCAACTAAAACAGGTTGTCCCTTAGCGTGGCGCTTCTTAATTTCTTCAACAACTGCATGGAATTTTGAATCCAAAGTTGGATACAAAATATCTGGCATATCTTTTCTGGCAATTGGACGGTTTGTAGGAATTGTGATTACTTGCATGTTGTAAATTTCACGAAATTCTTCTTCTTCCGTCTTACCAGTACCCGTCATACCTGATAACTTCTTATACATTCTAAAGAAGTTCTGGTAAGTAATTGTGGCTTGAGTCTTAGATTCTTCTTGAATCTTTACGCCTTCCTTAGCTTCAATGGCTTGGTGAAGACCATCTGAATAGCGACGTCCTTCCATTACACGACCAGTAAATGAATCAACAATCATTACTTCGCCGTTTTGAACAACGTAATCAATATCCTTAAGCATAATGTAATTAGCGCGCAAAGCTTGATCAATGTGGTGAACCAACTTTTGGTTTTCAACATCATACAAGTTCTTAAGGCCAAAATGTTGACAAGCCTTTTCAATACCAGTTCTAGTTAAAGAAATAGTTTTAGTTGGCCAGTCAATCTTGTAATCACCATAATCTTTATCATCGTCAGCATCATCATCGCTTTTATCTTCTGATAAAGTTTTAACAAAACGATCGGCACGAATATAATCACTATTGGCTTGTTCAGCTTGGCCTGAAATAATCAAAGGAGTTCTAGCTTCATCGATTAAGATTGAGTCTACTTCGTCAATAATAGCGTAATTAAGTGGACGTTGAACCATTTGTTCCTTGTAAACAACCATGTTGTCACGCAAGTAATCAAAACCAAGTTCTGAGTTAGTTGAATAAGTAACATCACAATTGTAGGCTTCACGCTTTTCATCTGGTGACATTGAATTTAAATTCAAACCAACCGTAAGGCCAAGCCATTTATAAAGTTGTCCCATTTCGCTTTCATCACGACTGGACAAGTATTCGTTAACAGTAACAACGTGAACGCCTTTACCTTCAAGAGCATTCAAATAAACTGGCATGGTAGCAGTCAAAGTTTTACCTTCACCAGTCATCATTTCGGAAATGTTACCAAAGTGTAAAGCAATACCACCGAGAATTTGTACGTGGAATGGGTATAAACCTAAAACACGCTTAGCACCTTCTCTTGAAACGGCAAAAGCTTCTGGTAAAATATCGTCCAAAGTTTCACCATTTTTCAAACGGTTGCGAAATTCTGGAGTCTTTGCCTTCAATTCATCATCTGAAAGTTTGCTCATTTCATCAGCATAACTTTCAACTTTATTTGCTAATTTTTCAAATCGTTTAAGTTCTCGTTTATCTTCGTTATAAAGTTTCTTTAAAATATTTACCATTAAATCGGTCCCTTATATGTTGAAAGTCTAAAAATACAGACTAATTTTACCATGAATATCTGCAAAATAAAAATTTTCACAACGAAAGCCCCGTGCTTTTTATCGCGCGAGGCTTTCAAAAATTATTTATGTTTATATTTTTTATTCGTCAGTTTCAATTAAACCGTATCTGCCATCGTTTCTACGGTAAACGATGCTAGTACCATTAGTTTCTGCATCTTGGAATACAAAGAAGTCATGTTCAAGCATATCCATTTGTAAAATAGCTTCTTCTGGATCCATTGGCTTCAAGTTTACGCGCTTGTTACGAACAATGTCGAATTCGCTAGACTTCTTTTCTTCTTCTACAGGTTCTTCAACAAAGAAGTCATTTAAGCCCTTTTCACGACTCTTTCTGTTTACACGAGTCTTGTACTTTCTGATTTGACGTTCAAGTTTTTCAGAAACGAAATCAATACTGCGGTACATATCATCCGTGGTTTCTTCTGCTCTTAAAACTAAGTATGGTAAAGGAATAGTAACTTCTACTTTAGCAGAGTGATCACGATATACTTTTAAGTTTACGTGAGCAATTACATCTTGGTTTAATTCAAAGTACTTTTCAAGTTTCTTTAAACGCTTTTCAACGTAGTCTCTTAAAGCATCAGTTACTTCAATATTTTCTCCACGAACATTGTATTTTAACATATAAGGTTCTCCTTTCACCGCTATGCGGTTTTCTTTATATTTATATTATACCAGAAAATGTAAGCGTTTAACATATTTTTACCTACAAATTGAAAAGCTTTCAATTATAGTTTCAGGAAAAAGCTCTCGAAGCTTGTCACGTGCGTGATAGAGCGTCCTTCCTGTTGTGTAAATGTCATCTAATAGTAAGATTTTCCCCTTAAATATATTTTCCCTTAGTTGTACATCTTTTGCAATCAAAAAGCTTTGCGGGCTCATTAGCCTTTCCTGGCGGCTTTTCTCTCCCTGTGCACCACTACCACTATTTTTTTTGCAAAAGTGGCGTAAGTGGCACAAGATCAGCGTATATAGCTGAAATAGTATCAAATTGTCTTTTTTCCATATGCTCAGGGGAAGTAGGAATCGGAATATATGCATCATAATTCATACTTTTTAATTTTTCATGACATAATTCCTGTAAAACTTGATACAAAACATAATCACCATAACGTTTATAATTCACCATCAAATCATGAAAAAATGCATTGTAGCGAAAAATTGCATAATTTTTTAGAGGGTCATTTCTGTAAATCGTTTGCCATCTTTGACAATCATTGCAAATCCCTTCCTTATTCAAATTCTTAGAGCATAAAAAACAACGTATTTTTCCTAACAATTCGAACTTATTTAGACAATGTTGACACAATTTTGCTTCATGCTTTTCTACTGGAGAAAGAATATTCAAAAATGAAATTTCAGGAATAAAATATTGGTTACATAATAAGCAGCGATTCATTGATTCATCCCTCTAATTTGTTTTACGGCTAAGCGTAAATTCTTAGTATATTTTCGATAACAAAATAAGACTAATCCATTGGGATCATCTTTTGCTCGACCCACTCGACCGGCTATTTGTACTAAGCTTGCGGCCGTATAAATTGAATCGTCGGCTGCGACAATAATTACCCAAACATGCTTAAAAGTTACTCCACGCTCCAAAATAGTCGTTGTTATTAGCAATTGGATTTTCTGTTCACGAAAAGCTTGAACTTTTTCTATTCTTTGTGGATCAGCAGCATGAACACCCGATATTTCTATATTTTTTAATTCTTCTATTTTTCGTAACTTTTCTAAATAAATTGGTATTTCTTCTATTCGAGGAACAAATAAAAGCAAAGGATGTCCTTTTTTGATTACATGAACAATTTCTTTAATCAGTGCAGTATTAATTTTATTTTTATAAATAAAGGGTCTGAAAAACAATTTTTCTTTTGGCACAGGAAGAAGGCCTCCATGAAAACGACGATTCAATTTTAAAATTTCTAACTTTCCTGCTTTAACTTCTTGTAATAAATCCTGAGTAGGCGTTGCTGTTAAATAAGTTCGAACACCATCAATTTTCACCGCATTTTTGGCTGCAAAATGCAGCTGTTTATTTCCAACATATGGAAAAGAATCAACCTCATCAATCACCAATAAATCAAAAGCATGATAAAACTTCAGTAATTGATGTGTTGTACAAATCGTTAACTGTTCATTATTTGGTTCATGATATTCACGCCCATGGTATTTTCCAATTTTTACATTTGCAAAGGCTATTTGAAATCGAGGAAAAAGTTCATTAACAACATCAATTCTTGGAATGGCAATGCATGCTCTCTTTCCCTTTTTCAGACATTCCGCAATCACTTGAAAAAGCATCTCTGTTTTTCCGGCACCTGTTACAGCATGAACCAGACTTCCTTTCTTTCGAGAAAAATTGGTTACCAACTGTTCAGATATTTTTTCTTGCAGATCGGTTAATTTTCCATCCCAAGTCAATCCACCATTTTTTAAAGTGGGAAATTTAATTTCTCTTTCGTTTCTAACCAGCCAATCTCCTTCAACAATTCTCCCTATACCAATACAGCCTCGACAATATCTTTTTCCATTTGGCAATTTTTCTTTTACTTCACTGCCACAGCGATTACAATGATCGTTTTCAATTGCTGAAATTTTGCTACAATCCGTAAATATGCTAGAATCCTTTTGACTGGTCGGCCATTGTCGGCCTAATAACTGAGTTGAATTATCATTCATAATTTACCTCCCATTATTAAATACGCAAAAAGAGGCGATATCTTTGTCAGAAAAAGAAAATTTTTTAACAATTAAAGAAAATGGCAGTCATGAAATTATTATCAAAAAGAGTAAATTTATTGCTAGCCTTGCAAGAACTAGAACTGTTGACGAGGCAAATGAATTCATTCAAAAAATATCTAAGCAACATCATGACGCCACTCATAATACCTACGCATATACAATCGGTTTAAATGATGATCAAGTAAAAGCCAGCGATAACGGTGAGCCTTCTGGCACGGCTGGCATCCCTGAACTTAAGGCGCTTCAATTAATGAATCTTAAAAACGTTACCGTTGTTGTTACGAGGTACTTTGGTGGAATAAAACTCGGAGCCGGTGGTCTAATTCGTGCATATTCAAACAGCGTTACTCAAGGTGTTGAACATATCGGTGTCGTTAAGCGTGTTTTACAACAAGAATTGATATTTTCCGTCCCTTACAATCGTTTCGACGAAATCGATCACTTTATCAAACAAAATAAGGTTTTTGTTTCTGATACACAATATGGCGTTAACGTTACCATTAAGGTTTTCCTAGATGAAGATGATTTAAATGATTTTAAAGATAAAATTATTAATCTTCTTTCTGGTCAAGTTGAGTTTTCTAAAGGTGAAAAACGTTATAATGAAATTCCAATTGAAGACAATAATTTTCATGAGCATTAAAAAAGAACCAGTTCAAATGAACTGATTCTTTTTATTTATTCTCTTTTTTACTCTTTAACTGCTCTGGTTTTTCCTGACCCAAGTGCCAAACTTCTACAGTAGGATCAACTTTACTCTTTTTATTAATAATTTTTTGAATCAAATGCATTAATGGCTTATATTTTTCACCTAGTAAACCAATCGATTCAACAAATATTTCTAGAGCCAACAATAATGCCAAAATTAATGGCCAAATACCCCATGATGGTGAAAGTAAAAACAATAATGAAATAAATGAAAAAATGAGTGACAAGGCATAAATTGTTAAAACTGTTTGTCTATGTGTTAGTCCCATTCTCATTAATTGGTGATGAAGGTGGTGCTTATCCGCTTGAGAAACTGGCTGCTTATTAAGTCGACGACGAATCATCGCATAAACAGTATCCGTAATTGGTACACCTAAAATAATGATTGGTACAAGCAATGAAATAAAAGTTACGTTTTTCAATCCCTTTAAGGATAATACAGCAATCATAAATCCAATATAAAGTGCTCCAGTATCACCTAAAAAGATTTTTGCAGGATGAAAATTATATGGTAAAAAGCCAAGTAAACATGCCGCAAGCATAAAACAAGCAATTGGCACATAAAGTTGATGCGTATGCAAAAAGAAATAACCAACTATTCCCATTGTTACCAAAGAAATCATTGATACTCCATCTGCTAAACCATCTAATCCATCAATCAAATTAACCGCATTAGTTAATGCTAAAATCCAAAAAATGGTAATTGGCAGACTCCACCAACCTAAGTTAACCTCATGACTAACGAATGGCAGATTCAATACATTCATTCTAATTCCTGCAAGGAAGTAGATAACTAAGGAAGCAATAAAAATTCCAAACATCTTTTGTCTTGGTTTTAATTCAAGAATGTCGTCAATCAATCCTGTCAAAACGATTACGCTTGAAGCCAGCAATACAGCGAATAACTCGTGTGTTGGAAACTGTTCACGCAATAATACAAAAGCACCAATATTAAAAGTTACAAAAATTCCCAGTCCTCCAATTGTCGGCATAGGCTTTTTGTTAACCCTTCTTGCATTAGGATTATCAACAGCGCCTAACACAAAAGCTAATCTTCTAATGAATGGTGTAATCGCTGCTTGGATTATAACCATAAAGAATAAATCAACAATAATTTTAAACATATTTGACTACTTTCTTTAAATACTTGTTCTAATTATACAAGTAGATCCAAATAACAATCAACCCACTAAAGCAATGAAAAAAGCGTAGGACTTCTTCCTACGCTTTTATTTTGCAACTGCAACCACACGTTTTTCACGAATAACAGTAATTTTAATGTTACCTGGGTAATCTAATTCTTTTTCAACTTGATTACGGATATCTCGTGCCAAAACAACAATGCGATCATCTGAAATTTCGTCAGGTTCAACCATTACGCGAACTTCGCGTCCAGCCTGGATTGCATAAGCTTGCTTAACGCCTTGATAACTCATCGCAATCTTTTCTAATTCTGTTAAACGTCTAATGTAATTTTCTAGACTTTCGCTTCTTGCACCAGGACGTGCTGATGAAACCGTATCTGCTGCAACAACCAGTTCAGCAATAAACGATAACTTAGGTACATCCCCGTGGTGTGCGGCAATTGCATTAATAACGACCTCTGGTTCATGATATTTACGAGCAAGTTCTACACCAATTTCAACGTGTGAACCTTCAATATCATGATCAATGGCCTTACCAATATCGTGTAATAATCCCGCGCGAACTGCTAGTTTTTCATCTAAGCCAAGTTCCGCAGCCATTGTGCCAGCTAACTTACCCACTTCAACAGAGTGAGCCAAAACATTTTGACCATAAGAAGTACGATATTTAAGTCGTCCAAGAGTTTTAACTAATTCTGGATTCATACGGTGAATTCCCAAATCCATCAAAGCACTTTCTCCGGCCTCATAAATATCATCGTTAACTTCTTTACGAGCCTTATCAACCATTTCTTCAATGCGAGCTGGATGAATACGACCATCTTTAATTAAACGTTCCATCGCACGCTTGGCAATTTCACGTCTAATAGGATCAAAACCACTTAATGTCACCACTTTTGGTGTATCATCAATAATTAAATCAATTCCAGTTAAAGCCTCAAAAGAACGAATATTTCGTCCTTCACGACCAATGATTCTACCTTTCATTTCTTCATTAGGTAAATCAACAACTGAAACTGTAGTTTCAGCAACTGTATCAGCTGCACTACTTTGAATTGCATCAACTAAAACTTTATGAGCAAAATGATCTGCTTTAGCTTGAACTTCTTCATTGCTATTACGGATCAATTCGGCACGTTCCTTAACTAATTCGTCAGATAATTGATCAAGAACGATCTTTTCAGCTTGTTTTCGATCAAGTTCAGCGACTTCATATAGTTTTTGACGTCTTTGCTCAATTAAATCATTGGCTTCATTAAGCTTGTCATCTAAATTAGCTTGCTGCTGTTTCAATTGGTTTTCTCTTTGTGAAATATCGGATTCTCGTTCATCCAACAAAGAATTTTTATGATCAAGAGTATCTTCACGTTGTTGAAGACGGTTCTCTGCACGAGAAACTTCATCACGTTTCTTGCTCAAACTATCTTCTGTTTTTTGTCGATAATCATTAATCTCTTCTTGAGCTTCAAGAATTTTTTCTTTTTTGGTATTTTCTGCACTTTGCTTAACTGCTTGAGCAGCTTGCTTTTGTGCATCAACTTCTGCTTTGGCAGTTGCAACTTGTGCCTTAGCATCTGCGAGAATATGATCTGCATCATTCTGAGCATTTTGGGCTTTCTTTTCCCAAGAATGTTTTCGAATAGCATAACCTATGCCTAATCCCACTAAAAGAAAAACAATAGCAATTACGGCGGGAATCAAAATATTATTATTTACCATGATTACTATCGCCTTTTTTTAGAATTATTCACACAATTCAATGATAAAGAACAAAAATGTCTCTGTCAATCAGCAAGAAAAAACCTTGGAAATTAAATTCCAAGGTTTAAACTAATTTCTTTAATTTTCCGTACTGGCATCTTTTTTATCATCAGAAGCTGTTGGATTTGCTTTATTATCGGCTTCACGCTTTTCTTTGATTTTCTCTGGATTTTCACGATCAGCAATTGATTGTTCATCAATACCGTAAGCTTGGCGAACTTGAGATTGAATATCTCGGTAAATATCTGGATGATCTTCCAAATACTTCTTAGCATTTTCACGGCCTTGACCAATTCGATCGCTCTTATATGAGTACCATGATCCAGCCTTATCAATAATATCCTTATCTGCGGCCATATCAAGCAATTCCCCACTTTGAGAAATCCCCTTGCCGTACATAATATCAACTTCTGCAACCTTAAATGGTGGAGCAACCTTGTTTTTAACAACTTTAATTTTGACACGGTTACCTAAAACTTCACCAGATTGCTTAATTTGTTCGGCTCTTCTTACTTCAAGACGAATTGTTGAGTAAAACTTAAGAGCACGGCCACCGGGTGTTGTTTCAGGATTTCCAAACATAACTCCAACTTTTTCACGAATCTGATTGATAAAGATTGCGATAGTTTTGGTTTTAGAAATTGTACCTGAAAGTTTACGCAAAGCTTGACTCATAAGTCTTGCTTGCAAACCAACGTGGGCATCACCCATTTCACCTTCAATTTCAGCACGAGGAACCAAGGCAGCTACAGAATCCACGACAACGATATCGATAGCACCACTAGAAATCAAGGTATCTGCAATTTGCAATCCTTCTTCACCAGTGTTGGGTTGTGACAAAATAAGCGAATCAATATCAACACCTAATGCTTCTGCATAAGCTGGGTCCATTGCGTTTTCCGCGTCGATATAAGCAGCAGTTCCGCCACGCTTTTGAACTTCAGCGACAGCATGTAAAGCTACTGTAGTTTTACCTGATGATTCTGGACCATAAACTTCAATAATACGGCCACGAGGATATCCACCGACACCAAGGGCTGCATCTAAAGCAATTGAACCTGTAGGAACTGTTGAAATTTGCGTATCAGCTTTTTCACCCATACGCATAACAGCACCCTTACCAAAGTTCTTTTCAATTTTCTTAAGCGCTGCATCTAAAGCAGCCTTTTTTTCATCTTTGGCCAAACTTTAATACCTCCTAATGAATTTACTTAATAATTATACTTTGTATCCTAGTGAGATTGCAAGAAAAAAGCGAACTAGCGTTTTAGTTTTTTTACCCTCTCATATATAAATACGCAAAAATTTTATTTTTTGCCGAAAAAAATAAAGAGAAAGTATAAAAACTTTCTCTTCATAAATATTTTCAATTATGATTACATTGAACCCTTGAATACGCTCCATGATGAATGGAAATAATCGTAACCTGAGTAAACAGCAAATACTAAAGCAATGTAAAGTAAAACTGTACCAATGTAAAATGGATCGCCAACAAGTAAAAAGATAATTGCTAACATTTGAGCAGTAGTCTTAATTTTACCTGGCATTTTAGCAGCAATAACTTCGCCGTCGTTTTCAACAACGATCAAACGCAAACCTGTAACAGCAAGTTCACGGCAGACAATAATTGCAACAACCCAAGCTGGTGCCAATTTTAAACTAACTAAGAAAATAAATGCTGTCATTGTCAACATTTTATCTGCAAGTGGATCCGCAAATTTACCAAAGTTGGTAACCAATCCACGTGAACGAGCAATATGACCGTCAAGCCAGTCGGTTGCTGAAGCGACTGCAAACACAACCATGGCAATGACTTGAAGCCAAGAAACAACGTGGCCTTGCATAACGCCTGTTGGTGCTACATAGCCATTTGTTGCACCCTTAAAAATTAATAACAACATAAATACTGGAATCATAAAGATTCTGAACATTGTTAATTTATTAGGTAAATTCATTTTAATCTCCTATTTTTACTTTATGTCAAAACTCAATTATTGAGCATTCCCACTGTCACCGTTGTTGCCATTGTTGGTAGTATTAGCAGCACTTGATTGTTGAGTAGATTGTTGTTGACTACTTTGAGTTTGGCTGCTTTGAGTTTGACTTTGAGTAGAAGACTGAGTTGTTGTTCTACTACTTTGAGTTTCGCTCTGACGGCTTCTGCTACTTTGAGTAGTATTATTGCTTTGTCGATTATTAGTTGTTGAAGAACTATTAGTAGTACTATTATTGGCATTATCGTTATTAGTACTATTAGCATTATGATCGTGGTTATTAGATTGATGCTTAGCCTTACCAATCAACAAAGTTATTGAACGGTAATTACCAATTGGTGCGTATGATACACGCTTATCACCAATTTTAATTGAAGTACCATTATCATTTCCTAAAGTAATAACTACACGTTGAGCATCACTTGGAACAGTTACGGTACGTTTTTGATTTGCAGCAAGACTTTGTTGAGTACCTACAGGAGTTCCGTTTACAGATACACTTGTGGTAATAGTTTGTTGCCCAGCTTTAATAACCAAACGACGATTATTCTTCAAGCCGGTAACACGATATTCATTATCAGAAATACGGCTAACCTTTACATTATTCTTCTTAACAACAGGAGCTGCTTTCTTAGAAGAAGAACTTTGTGAAGAAACAGTAACGTTATCATTGTTATCTGCAGTATTATTTTGATTGTTAGAAGAAAGTCTAGCATACAAAACATAAACAACTAAAATAACAATAATTACACCAAGACCGATAGCAATTCTTGGTAAGTAATTCTTCCACAAATTCTTCTTATTATCCGTTGTTTCACGGACCTCTTCACTCTTATTATCAATAGAGTTTTCAACATATTCATCTGGTTTAGATTCAGGCACATCTTGATGATATTCGCTAAGCAATTCCTTACCATCTAATCCAACAATTTGTGCATATTGTCTAATAAATGCTCTTACGTAAAAATCTCCAGGAAGTTTATCAAAATCATTTTGTTCGATTGCTGTCAGATATCTACTTTGAATTTTGGTAGCCTTTTCAATATCTTCAATCGATAAACCTTTTTCTTCTCTGGCACTGCGTAATTTTTCTCCGATATCTGCCATATTTACCTCTTCAAAATTTAAGTTAACAAATTGAGTATACCATGAACTACTTAGGTATTAAAACCCGACTTTAATTATTATACAAGCCAACCACCTGTAATGTAAATCGTTTGTCCCGTACAATAACCGCTGCGTTTATCCAATAAAGTTTTTACCCAAAAGGAAATGTCATTACCTTCTGCTAATCGGCCAGCAGGAATTTCGTCCCTCACTTCTTGCAAAGTTTCTTTAGAAAACATTGCATTCATTTCAGTATTTACCGCTCCTGGCGCAATAACATTTACAGTTAAATTAGTCGATGCAACTTCACGAGCATAAGCTTGCGTAAATCTAGTCAAGCCAGCTTTAGTAGAACTATAAACAGCCTCAAGTGCGCTGCCTTGACCGCCATAAACTGAACCTAAATATACAATTCGACTAAAATTTTGTTTAATCAGCATTGGCTCAAGCAATTTAGTCAATTTAACAGGTACAGTTAAATTAACTTGCATAACTTTCTCAATATCCGATAACTTCTGGTCATTCAAGAAACCATATTTAGTTATTCCTTGTGCAAAAACAGCTGCATTAACTGGTAATAAATTATTGACAAAATTTGTCAATTCTTCATCAGATGTCGCAAAATTAAGTTTAACAGGAATAAAATCTTGATTTGGATATTTTTTCATCAATTCTTGGCTAGCGATATTTGCTGCATCAAAATTACTATTGCAATGCAAATAAAGCGACCAACCAGCATCTGCTAAGTCATTACAGATTGCTTGTCCAATACCGCCAGTTGCTCCAAAAACAATTGCCCGCTTCACTATTTTTCGTCCTTTCCTTTTAGACGTGCTGAGCAAATTTGACTATCTTTCATTAAAGTTTCACAGTGTTCAAGATATTGATCAAAACTCATAGTTTGCAATTTGCGCAAATTAGCAAAAGAATCTTCATTATCTAAACTTTCCTCTGCTGTTTCAACTGCTAAATATGATAAGTTGTTCAAACTTCGCACATTTTGTGCTAACCATTCTTTTTTCTGCAATTCAAAAAAGTCCTCTGAAAAATTCCTTTCCCTATTTGGAACTAATTCTTTCAGCTCTTCTTTAATTGCATCAATTACTCTTCGACTCTGTTCACTAACCCCAAAAATAGTCACAAAGCTTCCTTGCCGAGTATAATTTACCGAAATTTGCAACGGATTGCTCAATAAATTCTCTTTCTTCATTCGTTCAAACCACGGACTGATTACACTTAGTTTTGATTCTAACATTATTTCAAGCAAAGTTTGAGCTAAATCAAGACTTGATAATACTTTCTTAAAGTTTTTTAAATAAATTCCCACTCCAAACAAATTTGAATTGCTCTGCGATGATAAAGCAACATCCTTCATTTGACCTATAACTTCAGTGTGATCAAATTTTGCTTTTTTATTAGTAGAAAAATATTTCTTTTGTAATTTATTAACTAAACTAAAAATTGTTTTAACTTGATAATCCGAAAAATCACCACAAGCAATAAAATGCATTTTAGTTGGCAAATAGTTCTCTTTATAGACCTGTAACAATTTTTCGGCGGTTACCGCATCAATTGATTTTTTAGTTCCTGCTACATCCAATCCTAAATTTGATGTGGCAAACATTTCTTTCATAATTGTATTATTAATTGCCCAATTAGGATCATCTTGATACATAGCAAGCTCTTGCTGAATAATTGGAGCCTCTTTAGCTACATTTTCTTTAGTAAAATATGGTTCCCCAACTATTCTAAACAACAATTCAATTAATTTTTGATTATGTTCAATCCCGCTACAATAAAACATCGTTTCATTGAATGAAGTGAATGCATTAACATCCGCACCCAATTCTTCAAATTTATGCGAAATATCGCCATCTTTTTTAGCAAAAAGCTTATGCTCCAAAAAATGTGCTGAACCAGCAATTTCTTGAGGATCGCTACTACCAAAATCAACAATTATTCCAAAAAAACGTTGATTAAATTGCTTTCGTAATAAAATATCTGCTTCAAAGCCAGAATCATATTGACGTTTAATAATTTTAGGTGAAATCATTTTAAAACATAACTTTCATTAAAAAATAGATTTTGAGCAAACTTCTCTAATTGCTTCGCAGTTACATACTTAATCGCCTTCTCACGATCAAAATCTTGATAGTCTGGAAACAATTGATCTCTCAACATTTGGGCAAGTTGCCAATTTTCTTGATCTTGTCCAATAAGTTGTGTATTCAATAAACTCTTTTTTGCCTTCTTTAAAAGATCAAGATCAATTTTACCAATCGCGACTTGTTTTACTTCATTCTTAATAATTGCCTTAGCTTCATCAACTTGATCAGGATCAAGTCCGGCATTAATTAAGAATAAGCAATTGTTTGCATAATTATTTGCCTCAACATCGTAAGCTGCACCTAACTCCTCACGAATTTTAGTAAATAGCTTTGAAGATTGATCACCAGCTAAATACTGTGACAAAACCATACCACAAATTTGTTTTTTATAATCTAGCTTTTCTCGATAGCCATATCCCATCATAAGTTGGGCTTGTAAGTTGCCATAATTATCAACTTGATCAATGTCTAACTTTTCAGCAGGTATACTAAAATCATTCGTCATAAACTCTTCAAGAACACCGACTTGCTTAAAATTATCTTTGATCAATTTTTCCATTTGCTTACTATCACGAGCTATACAAATAACTGAAGACGGCATCTTTTCCATAGCCTTAACAAACTTTTGAGCTGAAGCTATACTAGCTTCCTTTATTTCTTCAATTGGGCCCATAAAATTTTCTGCATAATCTGGCTGATGTTTATACCACAACTTAAAGAAACGCTCAATTGCATAATTAGATGGCTGTTGCATTAATTCATTATAATCTGATAATAATTGCTTTTTAGTTAATTCAAGCAAATCTGAATTAAAGACATCTGGACAATGAATAAGCTTTTCCAAAATATCTACAATTTTTTCATACGTATATTCAGGATCTAATACTTCTGTAGGCTCAAGAAAATTGGCTACATATGAAATGATAATTTGTTTACCAAATAATTGTGGCGTAACTTCAAATTGTAAATCATATAACTTAGAAAGTTCGCGTTGCTGTTCACGAATTGTACGAAAATATATCGTTGCATTCATTTGAGATTTAGCAATCAAACTTGCGTAAGCCAAATTATGACTTGTCAACGGCATACGCAAAAAACAGCCTAGAGTGGCTGTTGTAAATTTAGTATTTTGTTTTACTAAAGTATTAACTTTGAGCATTATTTTCATCCTTTTCTGGCGGAACAAGAACTTGACGAGGTTTGGAACCTTCTGACGGACCCACAATTCCCTTAGCTTCCATTTCATCAACAATTCTTGCAGCACGATTGTAACCTATTCTAAATCTACGTTGCAGCATTGATACGCTTGCTGTTTGTTGCTTTCTCACCAAGCTAACTGCTTCATTATAAAACTCATCTTCTGGCTCATCATTATTCGATCCTTCTGATGAAGAAGCTGCTCCCTTTTGTGGAATCATGTTTTGATCATACTCCGCTGTTTGTTGCTCTTTTACCCATGAAATAACTTTTTCTACTTCATGAGAAGCTATATAGGCTCCCTGAATACGTTCAGGCTTAGAAGCACCAATTGGCATATAAAGCATATCTCCTCGACCAAGCAATTTTTCAGCACCCGTTTGATCAAGAATTGTACGTGAATCTACTCCACTTGAAACTGCAAATGAAATTCTTGATGGAACATTTGCTTTAATTAATCCAGTAATAACATCCACACTTGGACGTTGAGTTGCTAAAATCATATGAATGCCGGCAGCACGTGCCATTTGTCCCAAACGAACAATTGCACCTTCAACATCATGACCACCCACCATCATTAAATCGCTAAGTTCATCAACAACAACTAAAATACATGGCAAAGTTTCCATTGCAGGCTTAGTTTTATCCTGATTATTTTCAGCAACCTTTTGATTATATTCAGCCATATTTCGAGCACCACTGGCCGCAAACAACTTATAGCGTCGTTCCATTTCTTTAACAACTTTGTGTAAAGCATTAGCTGCTAATTTTGCATCTGTAACAACAGGAATCAATAAATGAGGGACACCGTTGTAAACAGATAATTCAACCATTTTTGGATCAATCAAAACCAATTTGACGTCTTCTGGTCGCGACTTCATCAAAATACTCGTTAAAATCGTATTAATTGCAACAGATTTACCAGAACCAGTAGATCCAGCGATCAAAAGGTGGGGCATTTTAGCTAAATTAGCTGAAATAGTTTGTCCTGTAACATCTTTTCCCAGTGGAACTGATAATGGATCTTTTTTAGCCTTAGCATCTTGATGTTCCATTACATCTTTAAATGACACCACTGAAGTTGCACGATTAGGAACTTCAATACCAATATACGGCTTTCCAGGAATAGGCGCTTCAATTCTGATATCCTTAGCAGCCAAGGCTAATGCTAAATCATCTGACAAATTAACAATTCTACTTACTTTAACCCCTACTGCAGGTTGAACTTCATAACGAGTTATGGTTGGACCCAAAATTGCTTTTTTAATAATAACTTTTACACCAAAACTTTTGAAAGTTGATTGTAAAGTCTGCGTATTCTTTTGAATAAGCTGCTTATCAGTACTTTGATCTGTACTTTTTATTGGATCAAGCAATGTTAAAGGCGGCTTTTTATAAGTTGGATTAACCTTCGTAGGTTTAATTTCACCATGATCAACGCCTTCTAATTCTTGCTTAATTTTATTATCTTCATCAGCAAATGAATGAGACTTGGGCAAACTATCGCTTTCAACAGGATCTTCACCTGATTGAGGAGCAACTTGGATTTGCGGTTCAGAATGATCATCGGAATAAAAGCTTGGTTTCTCCTTTTCGTCGGAATCATCAGAGGTAATAACTTCTGGCACACTCTCTTCTTCGCTTTCATCATTACTTTCTTCTACAGATGAAGCCGGCAAAGAGGTCTGACTATTAAAGTCACCCATATCCGGAAAAATATCTTTACTATCATCAGCTAATGGATCTTGTAAAGAATCCCGATTAGATTTCTTTTCTAACCTGCGTTCCTGCTGTTTTTCACGCAACTCACCATATTTATCTTTTAATTTGCTGCCAACCTCTTTATTCTTATCAATAAAGTTTTGGCTAACAAATTGAAACTTATTAATGATAGTCCGATATTTGACGTCAAAAAACATCAAAAATCCAACAGGGATAAATAAAATAGCTAATACACGAATCCCAATCTGTCCCAAAAGTGAATACAAAATTTGAAAGCCTAATGTTCCAAATAAGCCACCGCCAACAGATACAGTTACGCCAGCACGACCGAATTCACCTGACATTTCATGCCAAAAGGAATTCATAAATGCATTATTCACTTCTTCGTTAGCAAAATATATGCTGCTTTGAATTAAAAGTATGCCAAAAAGTGCAAGAATTAGGCCACATATTCTTTTAACTTTGAGATGTGCTGGTTGGTTATAAATCACCATTACTAGGCCAAAAATCACCATTAAGGCACTAGCTATTAAATAAGAATCACCAAAAAATAGACGAATCAAATTAGCAACTTGCTTGCCAAGAGCTCCTACTTTACTAAAAGCAAGAATAGCCAACACAATTTGAACAAGCCCCGCCGTTACCCAATACAAAGCTTGTTCTTTTTTTGCTTTTGTTTTTCGTGTAGTTTTTTTCTTTATTACTCTCTTTTTTCTTTTCTTAGGCATGACCTCACCTAATCAAATTTAAAAGTTAGCTTGGAAGTTCAAGTTGACTGGCTGATCCAAAGCAACTTGTGTAACTTCATAAGTCAAAGTTTCAATATATTCAACAAGAGGACGACTTAAAATTTTATAGTCACTATTATCAAGATCTTGACCATCGCCATAGTAATCCTTTAATTTTACAATTTGACTAATTTGTCCACTTACTGAAAATTCACCCGGACTTGGGGCAACATCAAAGACAACAGAAACTTCGAAATAACTGCCACCTTCACCTTCATCAGTTGTCCCATCCTCGTTTTGACGAGCAGCTTTTCTAAAGGCAACATTTACTTCATTCTTTACTTTTGGTTCATCATTTAAATCATAGTGAAATGCACGCACCATGACTGGCGTTTCCTTTTCAAATTCCATATTACTTCTCATCCCCTAAATTACGTTCATATCTTTCTGGACGATTATAGTCGTCTTTTAATTTATCATTTTCATAGTGGTGGCTAGTTTCCATATTTGGAAAGCCTTGTTGACGCAAAGCTTCAAGAAGCACCATAGCTACTGAATTTGATAAATTATAACAGCGAATGTCATCAGACATTGGAATACGCAAATTGCGATCATAATATTCTCGCATAAATGTTTCTGGTAAACCAGTAGTTTCTTTACCAAAAACAAAGTAATAATTCTTATTTGGATCAGTATAATCTACTTCTGAATAATTTTTTGATGAAAACTTGGAAATCAAATACATTTCATCATTTGGACCTAAAGTCTTCAAAAATGCATCCAAGTCATCATGCATATGAATATCCACTTTATCCCAATAATCGAGACCTGCACGTTTCATTCTCTTATTATCAATTTGAAAACCTAATGGTTCAATCAAATCAAGAACAGTATGCGTACCTGCACATGTACGTGCAATATTTCCTGTATTTGCAGGCATTAATGGTTCATATAAAACTACGTGATTAGTCATAAAATTTCTCCCTTTTTAGCAAAAAAGCGCGGTTCAACAAACCACGTTTTTTACTTATTCGTTTTATTCGATATATCTTTATTTAAAATCAAATCTCTTGTGGCTGTGTCATCAGTATCATCAAAAACATCTGATACTTTTCGATAATAATTGTACACACGAGAGATGATAATCTTCAAGCATGCATAGATTGGAATTCCAAAAACTACACCCCAAAGTCCCCAAACTGAACTTGCACCTATTAAGAGCAAAATTGTTGTAATGGGATGCATCTCCAACTTATTGCCCATTATTAAAGGACTAATTAAACGAGATTCAATTGTTTGTTCAATTGCAAAAACAATTAATACTTTAATTAGCATTGGAACAGAGGTCATGATTGCAATTACCAAAACAGGAATAAATGCAATAAATGTACCAAAATATGGAATTAAGTTTAAAACTCCAGCCAAAATAGCCAAAGCATAACCATATGGAAGACCTACAATGCTATAACCAATCGCAAACATTACTCCTACCCAAAAAGCAACAGTAATTTGTCCACGAATATATGAAGCAATAGCAAAGTTAATGTCATATAACAATTGACTGAAACTTTCTTGCCAACGTTGTGGCGCAAATTTAGTCAAATATGGTCTAAGCTGATGTCCATCCTTTAACATGAAAAACAAAATAAACGGTGCCGTAAGCAAGGTCATCATGATCATTGTAATGATGCTGACAGCTGAAGAAATGTTGCCAATTGTCGCATTAATCGTATCTTGACCTGATCTAAACAAGGTTTTTTGAGTGTTGTTAATCCATTTATCAATATTACCGCGGACACCATGCAAGCGTGGATCACTTAAAGCATTTTGAGTAGTATTTACCGCATCATTCCAAATGTGAGGCCAATTTTTAATTAAGGAATTAACCTGTCCTTGCACAATAGGAATAATTGTATTAATAATCCAAATTAAAGCAACAATCACCAATACGAATAAAACCGCAATTGTTAACACTCGTGGTACTTTGCAACGCTTTTCTAGCCAATCTACTATCGGATTCATAATGTAAAATTGAATTCCTGCAAGTAGAAGTGGTGGCAAGATTGCACTGAAGAAAAGCCAAGCCGGATTTAGTACAAAAGAAATCTTGTTGAACACCCAAATAATTAGGAAGAACAACAAGAGATTAAATAATATAACACTAAAACGATTGTTTAAAAACCATTTATCAAAAAAAGTATTTTTAAAATGTTTTCTATTTTCCATCAAAGATCCTACTAAATATGTTCATAAACAATATCGTCATCAAGCTTAAAATCTGGCATTGCTTGATCAGGATCTGGATCAAAGTAAACAGCATTGGCAAGTGGTGCCTTAGGAACAGGACGATTGAAGAATAAAGTTGCGTGACCTAAAGCTTTAATATTGCTTTCAACCATTGGGCCTACATAATTAGCAACATAAGTTTGACCATCTACAGTGATAGTATCGCCTTTTTTAAATACAAAAGTCTTAGCAGGCGTATCAGTATTAAATTGTTGAATAACTGATACATCTTCTAATTCTTTGTTGGCACCAACGCCAAATAAAATTACCATACCGTCTTTAGAATCAACGGCTTTTTTTCCGATTCGTTTAATATTTGCAGTCCATTTCATAAAAATCCAACTCCTTACTTACCTATAATTTTATCATAAGAAAAACCGCTTAACTAATTAAGCGATCAACTTTCTAGAATTATTTAAAAAACTATTTTCTCACTACTTAATTTCGACTTAAAAATTATATTTGCTCTATAATAGTTTTATGAATATTCAGATGGAGGTTACCCTATGAAAGTTTTAATTGGTGGTTATACCAAACATGATTCTAAAGGAATTTACGAACTAGATTTTTCTGGTGAAAACGAAACCGCTCGCTTAGATGAAGCGAAAAATATAATTGAAGTTAGTGGCCCTACTTATTTTAGAAAAGACGGCAATTTAATTTTTGCAATTAATAAGCCTAATAACAACGAAGGCGGTATTAGCGTCTTTAAATTAAACAACGGACAATATGAAGAAGTTGAAACTTACTTAACCCCTGGCTCATCCCCAGCTTATGTAGGAATCAATCGTGAAAGACATCTTCTTTATACTGCCAATTATCACACAGGCATCATTTCAGTATTCAGCTATGACGAAAACGGCAAATTAACTTTACTCGATACTGATACCCACACTGCTAAGACTTTAGGCCCACGTCCTGAACAAGTTGACGGCGCTCACCCACACTTCTTTGATGAAACACCTGCGGGAAATTTGGTTTGTTGTGATTTAGGCAACGACACTGTTGAATTTTACCGCCTAAATGATGAAAATAAGCTCGAACACCTTGCCACCTACAAGAACGAAGCTGGATTTGGTGATCGTCATATTGTCTTTTCAAAAGATGGCAACTATTTCTATGTTGCTGGTGAACTTTCAAGCAAAATTAATGTAGTTAAATTCAACGAAAACACCTGGGAATTTGAAGATATTGCTACCTACTCAACTATTCCTGTTGATTGGGACAAGCATAATGGTGCTGCCGCAATTCGCATCAGTAATGATGGTAGATTTATCTATGTTTCAAATCGTGGCAATGACTCAATTACTGTTTTTGCAGTTAATGAAGATCATACTTTAAAATTATTGCAAAGAATTTCAGTATTTGGTGAATTCCCACGTGATTTCAACTGGGATGACAGCGAAAAATACGTTGTTGTTGCCAACCAAAATACTAATAATGCCACTCTTTACTTAAGAAGCAGTGAAGATGGGATGCTTACTCCTATTCAACATGATATTGAAATTCCTGAGGGCACCTGCGTTGTTTTCAGTAACTAATAACTAAAAATTATTGCATACAAAGGCTATGACAGTTGGTCATAGCTTTTTTCTTAGGTTAAAATAGAATTATACATGTAATGAGGAGGTCTTTTATGAACAGAAAAACTATTCGAATATTGCTATTTATTGCTGGTGGCTTGCTTGGCCTTCTTGTTTTATATCATCTATATTTGAGCTTTTTACCAGAAATAAAACTTTTAATGCATTTCGATCATCATAATGAAGAATTGTTGATCAAAATGGTTCGCAGCCATGGCTGGGAAGATCTAATTTTTGTTTTCGTTCTTAATACTTTAGCCGTAGCTATTCCGGGTTTATCAAATGGTATATTTAGCGTATTAAATGGTATTCTCTATGGCCCAGCCCGCGGATTTATCGTTAACTGGATCAGTGCTGTTTTGGGACAAATAATTCTTTTATTTTTACTGCAAAAACTCTATAATCCTAAAAAACTGGAGCACAGCAAAATCTATAAGCTCATGATGGGACAAAATTATCCTCAAGTAAGTTTGACAGTTGGTTACATGTTGCCATTCATCCCTAGCGCAACAATTGCTTACGCAAATGCTTTAATAAACAAAGAATTCAAAAACAGATTAATTCCAATTTCAATCGGTGCCATTCCAATGGCATATTTATATGCTTACGGCGGCGACTCAATCTTGCACTTAGACGCTAAAAGAATTATTACTACAATTGTTGTCTTCGTAATTATCGCTGCAATCGCTGTTGCATTTTTAATGATTATGCGTGAAATTAAAAAGCATACAAAAAAGATTTAGGCTTCAATTCAAACCTAAATCTTTTTTATTTTATTCAATTTAATTTTATTTCATTACTTGATATTTATTTTCTTTTTCATCAAAAACAAATGATTGCTTTCTTTGGTCTGAGATCAAATCAATACGTTTATATGGCTTATCATAACCAAAATGACTAATATCAACACTAAAGGTTTGATCAGTAATCTTCACTTCGTATAAATTATATTTACCATTTTCATAATCAAAATCAACACCATTATCTTGATAATGAATGTAATTGCCATGATCGCCAAATAATCTAAAGGTCATCAAATCATGATCATCTGGGTCAACATGATCTCTTTCTTTATCCCATGGCAAAATCGTATTCTTCTTGATAAATAAAGGCAAAGTATCAAGTGGTGCATTAGCTAAAATCGTATTTTCACCCGTATATTCAGCGTTTGTCCAGAAATTGAGCCATTCACCCTTTGGCAAGTAAACTTGGCGAGCTGTCTGACCTTCCATAAGAATTGGTGCTACCAATAAGTCGCTACCTACCATATATTCATCATTCATCTTACGAACATGCTTATCATTTGGATAATTCAAAACAAGCGGACGCATGACTGGCAAACCTGTTTTGCTTTCATGATAAAAACGATCATAAAGATATGAAATTAAGTGATAACGCAATTTCAAGTATTTACGATATATTGACAAAGTTGGTTCACCAAACGCCCATGGTTCTTGTGAACGCGTACCAACAGCAGCGTGATTACGCAAAAGCGGACTGAAAATAGCAGCTTCAATCCAACGCGTAAGAAGTTCCGGCGTACAATCAGCACCGAATCCCCCAATATCTGTTCCAGCAAAGGCAAAACCGCTCAATCCTAAATTACATAATTGCGGAATCATCATTTGAATATGAGTCCAAAGACTTTGATTATCGCCTGTCCAAACAGTTGAATACTTTTGAGTTCCCGCATAAGCCGCTCTAGTAATTACGTACGGACGCTTGCCAGATAATTTCTTTAAGCCATTGTAAGTTGCTTTAGCCATATTATGCCCATAAACATTGTGAATCTTGGCATGAGTTGATGCTTTTTCACCGTCAGAAAAGACAACATCATCAGGAAGTGGGCCGTTAAAAGAGGCAGGTTCGTTCATATCGTTCCAAACGCCGCAAGTTCCAAGATCAACCAAGAACTTAATATTTTTGCCCCACCAATCTTGAACTTCTTTTCTTGCAAAATCAGGGTAAACAGCATCCCCAGGCCAAACCTTATTCACATAAACAGTTCCATCTGGACTTTTAGCAAAGTAACCATTCTTAATTCCTTCTTGATATACCCAATAATTTTCATCCACTTTTACACCAGGATCAATAATTGGCATAACTCTAAATCCTTTATCACGTAATTCCGCAATAAATTTCTTAGGGTCTTCATAAGTATCTTTGCGCCAAGTGAAAACACGATAACCATCCATATAATCAATATCAAAATGCAAAACATCGCAAGGCAAATCATTATCACGCAAGCTATCTGCAATTCGACTTACTTCTTTTTGACTAACGCTATATCCCCACCGTGATTGTTGGTAACCCAACATCCATTTTTGTGGCAAAGGAACACGTCCAGTCAAATAAGTATAATTAGTAATAACTTCCTTTAAAGTCTTTCCACCAATAATGTAATAATCTAAATTACCATCTTTTGCGGAATAGTAGTAATATTTTTGACTTTCTTTACCTAAATCTATATGGTTCTTATAGCTATCATCAAAGAATAATCCGTATGGATGTCCTTCCTTCACACCTATCAAAAATGGAATTGACTTATATAAGGCTTTGAAACTTTCAACTTGAGGATCAGGATTATCAGTATTCCAATTATCGTATTCATAACCACGTTTATCCAAAAATCCGGTTTTATCCCCTAAACCATAAAACTGTTCATCTGTAGCCATTTTCTTAATGACTAAAATCTTGTCTTGTTCTAATCCATCATTAACATTATGTCCTTCTGAAGCAGCTAATTTTTCTTGTTCAGGATTAATTCCACGATCAAGTAGTTTTCTTTTTTCTTTATAATCCAAAACCAAAGGATGTCCCATACGATCATAAACATCAACATGCAAGTCTTTATCTACAAGGACTTTTAACGCGGACGTTTTTAAAGTTATCTTATTATCATCATTTTTTACACTCACATCTGTTTTGATTTGCTTATCTCCTTCAATAGCAAAAGAAGGATTGGCTTCACCATGATCTTCAAAAAAGCGAATAATCTCCGGCGTTAAAACTGTTAAAGAAATTTCTCTTTTATCATTATTAAAAATAAAGCTTTGATTATCTTGTTTAAATTTCATCATTTTTCTCCTGTAAGCGTTTTCTACATAATTTATACTAAAACAAGCACTTTTATATTTCTAGAGAAAAACAAAAAAATCTGGAATAAATCCAGATTTTTTATTATTTATTCATTACATTAAGTTGGCTTCTTTAAGAAGTTGAGCCACCCATGTCTTCTTAATCTTCTTCATACCTGTCTTAATTGCAAGCTTTTCAGGCATTGGCATTTCTTGATCAACCAATTTCTTTTTATCACCCATGTAGTACATTGCACGAAGAAGTTGACGGATATCGTAAATAGAGTCAAATACTTCAGGAACACCACGATCAACATCAAGAAGCGTGTAAACAGCTTCCATACCAGTTCTGACGGAATATTCAGTTGTAAAAACTGTGTCTCTGGTTGGACTTTCTGCGAAGTTACCAATAAAGGCTAGGTTTACTGAGCCTTCAGGAACAACAGCTGGACGATCACCATCACGACGAACCATGAAGTAACTTGTGATGTATGGCATGTAAACAGGAACTGTGTTCATGTTTTCCTCGCTAGCATCTTGTGAAATTTCATTTTCTGGAACACCTAAGTGATAAAGGAGCTCTTCACAAATTTCCTTACCGGTACATTCGGTAACCTTCTTCTTAATGTAGTTACCTTCTGTGTCTGAGTACAAAGCATAAATCCAAATTACAATTTCATTTGGCTTCTGACTCTTGAAGTGAGGTTGACGGTGAATAGTAAAACTTAAGCCCCAGTTTGAATCTGTTACGGTGATGATACCACCAGTATTAACTCTGCCATCGTAAAGGCTACGCTTAGTTAAACGTTCAAAGTATGGCGCAAGCTTCTTAGTCTTCATTGTAGTTGTTGCTGAAACAAACCAACTGCGTTCCGGAATATTTTCACAGAAGACATCTGGATGACCAAATGCTGGATCTTGAGCAGCTAAGTTTTCCCAAAGCTTCCATGAACTGCCTTTTTCATGAGAAACTGGAGCTGGAGTGTTTTGATCACCATAAGTTGATGATTCAGTAATCGAACCATTAGTTACAAAGACAAGATCATTAGTTGTTAAATCAATGTCGCTTTGCTTGCCATCTTTAGTCATGACAATTTTCTTAGCAATCTTCTTGTCAGCTTCATGATCAACAATAACGTTTTGAACATGAACATTGTATTGAATATCAACATTATGATCTTTAAGGTAGGCCAAAACTGGTTTAACCATTGATTCATATTGGTTGTATTTGTTAAATTTCAAAGCAGTAAAGTCTGGCAAGCCATCGATATGGTGAATGAAACGCATGCAGTAACGACGCATTTCAGAAAGTGAATGCCACTTTTCAAAGGCAAACATGGTTGACCAATATGCCCAGAAATTAGTTTCAAAGAATTCATCACTGAAGAAATCTTCAATCATTTCACCTTGAATTTCACTTTCTGGTGTCATAATCAATTTAACAATTTCATTTGCGCACTTACCTAAACCATATTGACCATCGCTTGGAAGACGTTCACCGCGCTTATGGATCAAACGACAATTTGATGAGTTAGGATCCTTCTTATCAAGCCAGTAATATTCATCAAGGTATGATGCGCCTGGCACTTCCAAACTTGGAATTGAACGATACATATCCCATAAACATTCAAAGTGATTTTCCATTTCACGTCCGCCACGTACAACAAACCCAGCATTTGGACGATCTGTTCCGTCAAGTGAACCGCCGGCTACAGGTAATTCTTCTAAGATATGAATATTTTCACCCTTCATCTTAGCATCACGAATTAAGAATACAGCTGCAGAAAGTCCAGCTAAGCCACTACCAATGATATATGCAGATTTATGATCAACATCTTTTGCCTTTTTAGTATCTGCAAAAGCTTCATAGTTACCATTTGAATAATACATATTGTTCCTCTTTTCTGTATAAGTATAGCTTTTATCTTTCACCTTCTATTGTATTAAAAGCGGTTTCATTTATCAATGGATTTGTTCAAAGAATTACAAACTTTAAATCTGCTTATAACTTTTGATTAATGAAAAAGAACAGATTACTTGCATAATCTGTTCCATAAAGCTGTCATATCCTGCGGATCTTCAATCCTAATTTCACGAGTTTCATTGGAAAAAGGATCGGGAAATTTTAAATAAAAACAGTTCAAAGCCTGACGTGAAAAATTATCATTTGCACCATACATATCATCCCCATATAAGGGATGACCTATATGACTCATATGAACGCGAATTTGGTGCGTTCTTCCCGTTAAAAGTCGCAGTTCGACCAAGCTCGCTCCATCAACTTGCTTTAAAACGCGATATTCGGTTTGAGCACTTTGTCCGCCTATAATTACACTGCGTTTAACTCCTGTACCTTTTTTACCAATCGGTGCATCGACTAAACCAGTTAATTCATTTTCATTAAAATTACCATGAACGATCGCATGATACTTTTTAATAAAATCTTGCTTGCCAATTTTGCTAAAACGCGCGTGCGCAATTGCATTTTTCCCAATTAAAACCAGGCCAGATGTATTACGATCAAGACGAGTTACGACATGTGGCTTCAAATCGGTCTCATTTTTACGAGCAAAATAGCCCATTACTCGATTAACCAAAGCGTCATCATCTTCATACCTTGAAGGAATAGATAATACGCCAGCCGCTTTATTAATTACTAAATAATTTTTTGTTTCTAAAGCAATATTAATTTCACCATTTGAAGGCTTAAGAAACGGATTTTTCTTTTCTTCTCCCGTTAAAAAGAGAACCTCATCTCCAACCTTAAGAATATAACTGGTATAACGCCGTTTATGATTAACAAAGATTTGCCCATGGTGATGCTTAGACTTATTTAAGGCTTGTCTTGAAAAACCATTTTTTAATAAAAAGGATCCTAATTTCTTGGGATCCTTTTCTGTTACTCTCAACTTAAAAAGTGTCATTCTTCCTCTTCATCGTTAATAAATGCCGTCTTTACTCTCGACCAAAAATGATGATGTCCAAAGCGATCAAACTGAATTGAATGCTTAGAAATACGATAAATAATCTTCTTGGCATTACGGACATCTTTTCTTTCACCATCAATTGTCATTACAAAGTGATCCGTATTTGGAATAATCGTTATCCATTGATCAGGTGCAATAACAATCGGAGCTGATAAAGTTCTGAAAACTCGATTATTGATTGAAGCAATTTCTGTCATTTGCAAGGCCTTTAATCCTGGATGAATAACGGCCCCACCTAATGATTTGCTATAGGCAGTTGAGCCAGTAGGCGTTGAAACGCATAATCCATCTCCACGAAAATTTTCAAATAATTGATCCTCAATATAAACATCGGCTTCAAGAGTATGCGATACTCTCTTAATAGCTGATTCATTTAATGCTAAGAAATGCCGTTCTTCGTTTGATTCAGTAATCATTTTTACATCAAGTAGTGGATACTTAGCCGCCTCACCCTTTTGCAAAAGCAAGGCATCAACCATCTTATCAACATCATAATTGCGCCAATCTGTATAAAAGCCCAAGTGGCCCGTGTGCACCCCAATAAAACGAATTGAATCAACCTGATTTGCATAGCGATGAAATGCATTGATCAACGTTCCATCACCACCAACAGTAATCACTATATCAGGATATTTTTCATCATAAACAATATTCTTTTTACTCAATAAATCCTTTAAATGAGCAACTACCTTCAAGGTGTTTTTATAGTTATTGTGCGCAATTGCAACTTTCATGATTTTTCCTTGCCCTTATTTTTTGTAAAAATCTTCTGTGCTTCTTGCACTTCATCCTTAATTGCCGACATTTCTTCATCAAGTTGATATGCAGCTTCAGCAGTTGATTTTAAACGCTCAGAAATATCTTCCGGATATACACCCTGATATTTGTAATTAAGCGTATGTTCAACCGTAGCCCAAAAGTTCATTGCCATTGTTCTAATTTGAATTTCAGCAATTAATTTTTTAGGCCCTTCAGGCAAATAAACTGTGTAAGAAATTACCATGTGGTATGAACGATAACCGGATGGCTTCGCATTTTTTATATAGTCTCGCTCTTCCACAACTTCCATATCATCACGTTCATGGATCAAATCGACAACCTTGTAAATATCATCAACAAATTGCGTTACGATTCGAATTCCCGCGATATCCTGCATATCCGTTTCAATAACTTCTGGACTGATTACCCGCCGTTGCATTTTTTCTTTAATTGAATCGACGGTTTTTACTCGACCAATCACAAATTCAATCGGCGAATGTTCTCCTTTAGTCAAGAAGCTTTGTCTTAAAGAACGAAATTTTACTTTTAATTCACGAACAGCCTCATTATAAGGCCATAAGAAGTTATCCCAATCGATATTCATGAAAAAATCCTTTCTTATTCAAACACCTGTAATTTTAACATATAATTAAGTAATAGAGATTGGAGTGAACCTAATTGTCAAAAAATCGTGAAATCGAAGCAAAAACTATACTAAGCAAAGAAGTTTATCAAAAGCTAATTGCCGCCTTTCCTGTGAAAAGTGATTTTATTCAAGAAAATTATTATTTTGATACGCCCGACTGGGTTTTAAAAGATCACAATATCGGTTTACGAATTCGTATTTATAGTGATCATGCTGAACAAACAATGAAAGTACCAGATACGCGCCCTTTGCAAAAGAAGTTCCATGAAGTCATTGAAATTAACGATGATCTTTCTTTAGACGATGCTAAAAATTTTGTTGACCAAGCAAAAAACAATCAAAAATTTGTTTTCTCTGGTAATATTGGTTCATATCTAGACAAACATTTTAAAGATGAGAAAACGAAATTAAATCTTTTTACTTGGAGTAAAACTCGCCGTATACTTGCAAACGGTCCTGAAAATTGTGAATTAACCTTGGATGATACGCAATATCCTGACGGTTATGAAGACTATGAACTGGAAATTGAAAATACTGATCCTGAATTAATTAAAAAAGTACAGCTTCAACTTGAAAAAGATTTTTTATTTACACAGACCAAAGAAAATACCAATCAAAATAAAATTGCCCGCGCTTTAGCACACAGAAAATAACACATAAAGAAAATTTTTGTATAGAAAACAAAACATATTCTTTGTTTCTTCAATTATTTCTTGCTAAAGTAACTATGAAATAAATGAACAGGAGTTAAGTTTATGTTTGAGATCTTTCTTTTTATTAACCCTACTGGTATCTATTGCTACGATACTGAGCGTCGAATTAAGGAAACCATTCAAAGATTAAATATTGATACTTGTTATCATTTTGTACCAATTACAAGTATGAATATTATTAAAGATGACATTATTCGTCGTCATCAAGATGAGCAAAAAACTTGTGGCCTTTCTTATTACACCCTCACTGCAAATCAAGCTTTACAAATTTACCACGCAATTAAACTAGCTTATGGAAATAAAAAAGCTCGAACTTTCCTTTTTAATTTGCAACAAAAAATGACTACTGATAGTTCATGTTTTTCAGCTTGTCTTGTTAAAGAAATCATTCTTAATTTAGGATTGAATTATAAAGATGTTCAATCATTAGCGGAATCAGATTACGTTCAAAATTCTATCAAACAAGATCGTAAATTAGCTGAACAATGGAAGATTCATAAAACTCCTACAACTATTATTTTCAATGAAGATGATGATAATAACTATGGATTTTTATTAGAAGGCGTAATTAATCAAGATGAACTTACTACTCTTTTAACTCCTGCATCCCCAAAAATAGAAGCAACAGAAAATACCGATATTTCTAATGTCTTTTCAGGCAACAGTCATCTACGCTTGATCTAATTTTTCTAAATATTTAAATAGCGAACTCTTTTCACCTGGTTTTCGCCATTTTTCAAAAAGCTCATCTGGCAGTTGTTCAACAGAAAGATGATTTCGATATAATTTTTCTGCCACAGCTAAGCCTAAATGAGTTTTTTGTTTTATTTGGCGCATTAAATATTGCCGTTGCGAATCAGAATTTAATTGATACTTTTTCCTTTTAGGTCTAAAATACCAAAACTTTCGCATACCAATCTCATCTAACTTAAAATTAACAATTTGATATCGTAGCTTATTAGTAATTGGCTCTTGAATAACATTATATTTTAAACGCAAATAATTACGTTTAAGATCAATTTCTAAATAATAGATACCCCACAGCTTATTCTCTCTAAAGAAAATGAGCTGTGTTTTTTTGAGCTTTGTCTTTAAATAATGTCTTTGACCCACAATCCATAAATCTAAAACGTTAATTTGTTTATATAAATTATGTCGATGCAAAAATTCTTCTTTACTAAGAGGAGCACATTGAACTTCCAACGACAACTTTGGCGAAACTAAAACATCTGCCCGCAATTGTCCGTCGGCAAGCGGAACTTCCATTTGAGCATTAAATCCTGCAGCTGTAAAGGCTGACTTCAATAAATTTTTACTAGTATAATGTTCTTCTTTTTCGCCCATTGTATTATCTATTTCAGATAAATGTTTAAAAAATGCACTCTTCTTTTGCGATAAAATCAAAATTACTGGCTTTCGACAATGCGGACAACGATATTTCTCGAAATTTAATTTTTTTTCTTTATTTAAAACGTGCCTTTCTTCATCAACTGCTAATACTAATTTCTTTTTTAACATGGCTGCATACATTTTTTCACCCATGTATATATATGAAAAAAGAGCAGGAATTTTCCTGCTCTTTTTTATTCTTTAAAGTTTCTTAATATTTAAATTTTAGCTGGTTTAATGAAATAATGACGTATATTTCCTAAAGCATCTTGTCTAAAAAGACATTTACCTATTTCTTTTACGGAGTTCATTTCTTTTTCATTAATCTTAATGCCATATTCATTAGCAATTGCCCAAGCATCATTAGGCTTTAATTCAGAATATTCTTCACTAAGAAAAGCTATTTCCATAAAATACTTGCCTCTTTGATAATACAAGCTAGACGCAATATCATTAGCACGCAAGTTATCAGCAAGTTCAATTACTGTATCCAAATCGTTAAATGCATAAGCATGATTCAAATTTTCCTCTTGACTATTGTCATCATGAGAAGAAAAGCCTTGATTTACCTTAGCAACATTTTGTTTATGCCCAGCTTTGTCATTATTACTATCTAAATCGGAAAAGCCCGGCTTAACTGGTTGAGAATTAGTATTACTAATATCATCATCCAATTCACCTCTCAGCATTTTTTGCAAACTGTTAATTCCGCCATCTTTTGCTTTGCTGATTAATAAATCTAAGCCTCCATTATTAGGCATTACCTGAAAAGAAACTGGTTCATCATGGGCAAAATCATGATCTGTATCAATTTCAGACAAAATTGTATAGAAGAAATCTTGAATTTTATGACGATCACTCAACATATCTAAGCCATTAACGCCACGTTCTTCTAATTCTTCTCGAGAAAGTTGTACACGAATTGTATTTTCATCAATTCGACGAATCTCCATCACTTTCACCTCCGTAAAGTTGATTCATTGTATATAGTATAACAAAGTATCCTTAATTTTGTTTAGAACAAAAGCGTTAGTTTACGAAAACTAGCGCTTTATAGTAATTATTAATCTGCAATCTTTTGTGCTTCTGCAAGCTCTAAACGACGCACCTTGCGTGGCAAGAAACGACGAATTTCGTCTTCATTATAGCCAACTTGAAGTCTGCGATCGTCCATAATAATTGGTCTTCTTAATAAACTTGGGTTCTTTTCTACTAAATCAAGTAACTGATCAATTGATAAATCGTCTAAATTTATTTTTAATTGTTGAAAAGCTCTTGAGCGTGTAGAAATAATCTCTTCAGTACCATTTTCCGTCATACGCAGAATTTGTAATAATTCTACCTTAGTCAAAGGTTCTGACATAATATTTCTTTCTTTATATGGAATATCATGTTTTTCAAGCCAAGCCTTTGCCTTACGACATGAGGTACAGCTAGGAGATACGTATAAATCTACCATAAAGTTCACGCTCCTTAGAATAAAACATTACATCTTTCAACTTATGTATAGTATAACACTTTTGCTTCTCTTTTGTAAGTACACTTTTATGATATACACTTGTTTCATTTGACATATCTAATAATAGAGGTATTTCGTGAAGAAAGTGTGAACATTTTATTTAAAAAGCATTAAACAAAAAAATACAATTCAGATGACTCTGAATTGTATTTTCTTAATATTCAGTTAATGATTACTTGTTAAGCTTAGCCATTAAGTCGTTAACTAATTTTTCGTTATCTTCAGCAGTTTCTGAAACGTAACATGCTTCATTAGCTAATTCCTTAAGGTCTTCAGTGTTTAACTTCTTCATCAAACTTCTAATTCTCAAGATTGAAGTTGCACTCATTGAGTATTCATCAAGTCCCATTGAAAGTAAAATTGGGAACATGGTGTTATCACCGGCAGCTTCACCACACATACCTACCCAAATTCCATTTTCGTGGGCACCATCAATAGTATGCTTAATTAAGCGTAATACTGAAGGGTTGTATGGTTGGTACAAGTATGAAACTTCATCGTTACCACGGTCAGCAGCCATAGTGTATTGAATAAGGTCATTAGTACCAATTGAGAAGAAGTCAACTTCCTTAGCAAATTGATCAGCCAAAACAGCTGCAGCAGGAACTTCGATCATCATACCGACTTGTAAGTCGTCACCAACCTTAACGCCCTTCTTAACCAACTTGTCTTTTTCATCATTTAAGATTGACTTAGCCTTACGTAATTCTGCTAAAGTACCAATCATTGGGAACATAATGCCCAAAGGACCGTAAGCAGAAGCACGAAGCAAAGCTCTTAATTGAGTACGGAAGATTTCTTCATTCTTAAGTGAAAGTCTAATAGCACGTACACCTAAGAATGGGTTCATTTCGTCTGGCAAGTCCCAGTAATCAAGGTGCTTATCACCACCAATATCCATGGTTCTGATAACAGTTTGCTTACCGTTCATACCTTCGATAACTGACTTGTAAGCTTCAAATTGGTCATCTTCAGTTGGGAAGTCAGAAGAATTCATGTATAAGAATTCAGTTCTGTATAAACCAATAGCTTCAGCACCGTTATCATGAACACCTGGCATATCGTTAGGAGTACCAATGTTAGCTGCAATAACAAACTTCTTGCCATCAGCAGTTACTGAAGGTTCATTCTTAAGCTTAGCCCATTCGGCTTTTTGCTTAAGGAAAGCTTCACTCTTTTGCTTGTATTCAGCAACCTGATCATCACTAGGTTCAACGATAGCATCACCGTCTAAACCATCAGCAATTAACATTTGGCCATCCTTAACGTCCTTGGTAATTGAATCACTACCAACAACAGCAGGAAGTTCCAATGAACGTGCCATAATTGCTGAGTGAGCTGTACGACCACCAATATCAGTAATAAAGCCCTTAACATATTTCTTGTTAAGTTGTGCGGTATCACTTGGAGTCAAGTCGTGAGCAACTACGATAACTTCGTGATCAATTGAAGCTGGGTTTGGCAACTTCTTACCAAGAAGGTGAGCCATAATACGCTTAGAAACATCGCGTACGTCGGCAGCACGTTCTTGCATATAAGGGTTGTCAGTCATACCTTCAAAAATTGCAATGAATTTTTGAGCAGTTTCATCAAGTGCAGCTTCAGCGTTAACCTTTTGATCTTTAATTTCAGTTTCAATAGCACCAGTAAATTCTGGGTCGTTCAAGATCATAAGGTGAGCTTCAAAGACTTGAGATTCTTCTTCACCTAAGCTCTTCTTAGCAATATCGCGAATATTTTCAACTTCAGTAGTTGAATCAGCAACAGCTTTCTTGTAACGACTTACTTCTGAATCAATGTCGCTAATGGTTGTTTTAGAGAATGAAAGATCAGGCTCAACAAGAAGATAAGCTGGAGCGATGGCAATACCGTCACTAGCTGCGATTCCTTTTAAAGTCTTGGTCATTATTCAGCTAAACCTTCTTTTTTCATAGTGTCAGCAATTGCATCCAAAGCATCCTTTTCGTCATCACCATCAGCAGTGATAGTAACGTCAGCATTTTGACCAACACCAAGTGACATAACACCCATGATTGACTTCAAGTTTACAGACTTGCCGTTGTATTCCAAGTTAACGTCTGAACCAAACTTTGAAGCAGCTTGTACTAATAAAGTAGCTGGACGAGCATGAATACCTGTTTCTGCAATAATATGAAAATCGCGTTTTTCCATTTTGAATATCTCCTTTAAATTCGAAAAATTAAACTGGTAATAAATACCTATTCGGATATTAGATTATCATTTTTTTGAAATTTATACAACAGTTATGTAACAGTTACATCATTTAATCAGCGCTATTTGTACCAAAGTAGACTATATTACCGCCTCTTTTAGCGCGGCCGCTAATGTTCTGTCTTCGACCATAATTACGCAAAGCTTGTTGAAATTCATAGGCATCTTTAGGCTCTACTTCATATTCCTTGAGCTCTCCGTCGGCTAATTGATCCAAAAGTTTTTGACAATCCAAATTTATCACCAGCCTCTTTTATCTCCTTTTTTCCTACCACTATTGTGCATCTCAACAATAGTTACAGATTATATTACTATTTTTAAGCAAATTTTTGAATAATATTATTTCATTGCTAAAAAATTTTAAAAATTGAATCATTTCATGAAGCATTTATATTCTCTTACGAAAAATAAGTATTTCCGGTGCTTAGCACTTGACATCATAGAGTGCTAATCTTACAATTTTAGTAAGCTTAAAGTGAAAGGCGGTAATATATTTGCTTTGTCAAAACTGTCATAAGCGGCCTGCCTCTATTCACCTTTATACAAAAGTGAACGGCCAAAGCCGCGAAGTTGACCTATGTCAACAATGTTATCAAGAATTAAGAAATCAACAAGGAAATTTAAATAATTTAGGTAATAATATGAATAACGATAATAATGAATTTTTTGGCGACTTTGACGATTTATTCAATGCTTTAAATAGCAATAACCGCAATGCCGCAAATAACAACAATATGAATCAAGGCCCTGAAATGCGAATGGGCGGTGGAAATGGCAACGGGGGCCAAGGTGGTCGCTCTCTTCTTGATCAATATGGTACAGATTTAACTGCACTTGCTAAAAAGGGTAAGATCGATCCAGTTATTGGCCGTGATCAGGAAATTGCCCGCGTAATTGAAATTTTAAATAGAAGAACTAAGAATAATCCAGTTCTAATTGGTGAAGCCGGTGTTGGTAAAACTGCCGTTGTTGAAGGCTTAGCTCAACAAATTGTTGATGGTTCGGTTCCAGCAAAATTGCAAGACAAAAAGATTATTTCATTAAATGTAGTTTCTCTTGTTCAAGGAACTGGTATCCGCGGTCAATTTGAACAAAGAATGGAACAATTAATCAAGGAACTTCAATCAAGAAATGATATCATTCTCTTTATTGATGAAATTCACGAAATTGTTGGTGCTGGAAACGCTGAAGGTGGTATGGATGCCGGAAATATTATTAAGCCAGCTTTAGCCCGCGGTGAACTCCAATTAGTTGGCGCAACGACTATTAAAGAATACCGTGAAATCGAAAAAGATTCAGCTTTAGCTCGCCGTTTCCAACCAGTTGAAGTCAAGGAACCTTCAATTGACGAAACTATCAAAATTTTAAAGGGTATTCAAAAACGCTACGAAGATTATCACCACGTTAAATACACTGATAAAGCTATTGAAGCTGCAGCCAAGCTTTCTGCTCGCTACATCCAAGATCGTTTCCTTCCTGACAAGGCAATTGACCTTCTTGACGAAGCAGGCTCAAGAATGAACTTAACCATCCCTTATATTGATAAGGATAAGATGAAGGAAAGAATTGATGCTGCTCAACAGCTTAAACAAGATGCTTTAAAAAACGAAGACTATGAAAAAGCTGCCTACTATCGTGATCAAATTGAAAAATACGATAAGATGAAGGATCAAAAAGTAGATCCTGATAAGGCTCCTATTATTACTGACAAGATTATGGACAAGATTGTCGAAGAAAAGACCAACATCCCTGTCGGTGATATTCAAAAACAAGAAGAAAATCAATTACAAAACTTGGCAGCCGATTTAAAGAGCAAGGTTATTGGTCAAGACAAAGCTGTCGATAAAGTTGCTCGTGCCATTCGTCGTAACAGAATCGGATTTAACAAATCAGGTCGTCCAATCGGCTCATTCCTCTTTGTTGGACCTACTGGTGTTGGTAAAACTGAACTTGCTAAACAATTAGCTAAGCAAATGTTTGGCTCAGAAGATGCTATGATTCGTTTCGACATGTCTGAATATATGGAACAATATTCAGTTTCTAAATTGATTGGTTCAGCACCTGGTTATGTTGGCTACGAAGAAGCCGGACAATTGACCGAACAAGTTCGTCATAATCCATACAGCTTGATTTTACTTGATGAAATTGAAAAGGCTCACCCAGATGTTATGAACCTCTTCTTACAAATCCTTGATGATGGTCGTTTGACTGATTCACAAGGCCGAACAGTTTCATTCAAGGATACAATCATTATCATGACTTCTAATGCTGGACAAGGCATTAAGAATGCCAGCGTTGGATTTGCCGCAGAAAACAGTGATGAAGAAAAAGATTCCGCAAGAAGTTCAATGACGCAATTCTTTAAACCAGAATTTTTAAACAGACTTGATGATGTCATTGAATTTAATGAATTGACTAAGAAGGACTTAATCAAGATTGTTAACTTGATGCTTAACAATACTAACAACATGGTAAAGGATCAAGGCTTGCATATCGACGTCACTGAGGCTGCTAAAGAAAAGCTTGTTGATGATGGCTTTAATCCATCAATGGGTGCTCGTCCACTTCGCAGAACAATTCAAGAAGAAATCGAAGACAATGTAGCTGACTTCAAGCTTGATCATCCAGCAAGTAAGAACTTACTTGCTGACGTCAAAGATGGAAAAATTGTTATCAGCGATCAAGATGAAGTTAATACGACAGATTCTTCCGATACCGATTCTGCTGATGAATAATTGATAATATATATGAAAAAGAGGAATGCTTATGTTCCTCTTTTTTTGTAGTTTATTATGAAAAAATTCTCATTTTTAGGTTATACTAAAGTTGCAAGTAAATAGTAAAGAAACGGGTGAAATGCATGCACTTAATCGATGTAACTAATAGTTATTCAGAATTAGTTGAAAGTCAGCTTAACACCACTGATGCTACATATGTAAAGGTTTATTCTTTAGGCAATACGTCAGTAATTTATACTGAAAGTAAAACCGCTATTGGTATTGCTTTAGAAAATCATGATCGTCGCATCCGCGAAAACGAAGTTGAATTTGTTATCAAGCGTTTAGTTAAGAACACAGATACAACTTACACCTTAACTGTTGATAAGAGTCGTCATGTTGTAGAAGTTCATATTGACAAAGACTAATAAATACTAAAAAATAAGCACTTGGCTTTAAATACCAAGTGCTTATTTTTATGTATTATAATTTTTCGGTTAATTTAACGTCTGGATACTTGTCTTGGAAGAATCTTTCCGCAAATTCATTTTCAAATAAGAACAATGGATTGTCATAGCGATCCTTAACAAGTAAGTTACGCGAATTAGACATTGCTGGATCAAGTTGTTCAGGATCAATCCAGCGAGCAACACGATGCCCAATACTACTCATTTCAACTTCTGAGTTGTATTCGTTTTGCATTCTGAATTTGAATACTTCAAATTGCAATTGACCAACAGCACCCAAAATATATTCATCAGTTTGATAATTACGGTAAAGCTGAATAGCACCTTCTTGGACAAGCTGATTCATACCTTTATGGAAAGATTTTTGCTTCATCACGTTCTTAGCAGTTACACGCATAAATAATTCAGGCGTAAATTCAGGAAGTGGTGGGTAAACAATTTTACGTTTGCCAGCATAAATACTGTCACCGATTTGGAAGTTTCCCGTATCATACAAACCAACAATATCTCCCGCAACGGCATCACTAACTTGAACACGTTCACTAGACATAAACTCAGTAGCATTATTCAAACGAACTTGCTTACCTGTTCTAGCTAAAGTTACATCAAGTCCCTTCTTGAATTCGCCGCTTCCGACACGTACAAAGGCAATACGGTCACGGTGATGTGGATTCATGTTTGCTTGAATCTTGAAAACAAATCCTGAAAATTCTGGATCTTCTGGACTTAACTCTTCGTCTCCATTGACTGTATGACTTTCTGGAGCTGGAGCCAAATCAACAAAGCTGTTAAGGAAAGTTTCAACACCAAAGTTAGTCAAAGCTGAACCAAAGAATACTGGCGTTTGATCACCTAAAGCTATCTTTTCACGATCAAACTTATTGCCCGCTTCTTTAATCAATTCAATTTCATCTAAAGTTTCTTGGAATTGTTGATCTTGACTAAGTGGTTCACTATCAGGCAATCTCCCTTCATCATTAAGTGGAATGAAGCGATCATCGCCATCTTTGTGATAAAGCTCAACACGACTGTTAGCAATATCATAAAGTCCCTTAAGTGTTTGTCCTGAGCCGATTGGCCAGTCCATAGCCACACCTTCAATACCGAGCAAATCTTCAAGTTCGGCAATCAAATCAAGCGGCGGACGGCCATCACGATCAAGTTTGTTCATAAATGTGAAAATTGGGATACCACGTTTTTTAACAACCTTAAATAACTTCTTAGTTTGTGGTTCGATACCTTTAGCTGAGTCAATAACCATGACAGCAGCGTCAACAGCCATCAAAGTACGATAGGTATCTTCTGAGAAGTCTTGGTGTCCTGGTGTATCCAAAATATTGATACGTTTGCCTTTATATTCAAACTGCATAACAGAACTTGTAACAGAAATACCACGCTTTTTTTCAATTTCCATCCAGTCACTGGTTGCATAGTTTCCTGTCTTACGGGCCTTAACAGTTCCGGCTTTTCTAATTACACCACCAAACAAAAGCAATTGTTCAGTAATAGTTGTCTTACCTGCATCCGGGTGAGAAATAATCGCAAATGTTCTTCTCTTTTTTACTTTATCTAGTAACTCTGTATCCATTAATCTTTTTGTTCTTCTTCCTTTTTTACATTATCGGGAACAGTTAAAATGACAGTCAAAAGTCTTGAGCCCTTCATTCTACCCGTTGTTAAAGTCATCCCGTTATCCAATTCAACTTTGAGCTTTTCTTCCTTAGCCGGAATTACGCCTAATTTGGTAATTACGTATCCTGCTACCGTATCGACATCTTCCATTTCAATATTAGTGCCGAATTGCTCATTAAAATCATCAAGTGGCATTTTTCCGTAAATAACGTATCTGTCTTTGCTTAATTTATTAAATAAAATTTCTGCATGATCAACTTCGTCATCAATATCGCCAACAATTTCTTCAATTAAGTCTTCAATTGTTGCCAAACCAACAACGCCACCATATTCATCAAGCAAAATAGCCAATTGGCGTTGCGTTTGCTGCATTTCAACTAACAACTCACCCAATTCTGAAGTTTCTGGTGCAAAAAGTGGCTCACTCATCACATCATCATAATCAATATTGTCAAACCCTTTCTCGCGGGCCTTGCGCAAAACTGTTCTGATATGAATCACGCCAATAATTTTATCTTTATCTTTTTTATAAACTGGAATTCGTGAATACGGTTGATGCAAGATTTCATCCAAATTATCTTGAAAGCTTGTTGTTGCGTCCACCATAAATGCATCGGTACGCGGAACCATGACTTCACGGACCATTTTGCCTTGAAAATCAAGAATACCTTCCATCATTGAATACTCAGTATCACTAAGTTTATGATGATCATGCAAATTTTCAATTTCCTTAGCTAGATGATCCTGATTTCCTTCTTCCTTAGCACCTGAAAATTTACTCTTCAAACGATCAAATAAATTTTCCGCTGCAGGGTCGCTACTCATAGTCACATTACTCTCTTTCTTTAAAAATGTCTTCAAATACCCATATTATAGCATGTTTGCCTTATTATTATGCTAAAATACACATAAAGAAACGAGGTTTAACACAATGAAAAAAAGTCATGTTTTGCTAGTTTTCACCTTTTTATTATTAATCCCCTATATTTGCAGTTTGGCAGTTATCGGAATCGGATATAATGCTTGGTCCTTCACTCAGGTGAAATCTGCCGTAGCCTAATCGGCGCATTCGTAGGAGCTATAATTATGTTTGCAATTAAAGCTACTATTCAACGTCCCGTTGATTTACTTGCCATGCAAACTCACGATGGTTTGATTAAGCAACTTTTACGCTTTTTTAGTATTCGTCGCCGTTACTTTTTATTAATTGCGAATGTTTTGCTCGACTTCGTACTTTGCTATGTAGCAATGGATCTAATTAGTCGTTTTCTTACGCTTGATCAAATTGTAGGCAACGCTACAGGAATCGCCTTATTGATTATGTTTGTTTCAACTTGCTTAGGTGCTTATGTTGAATACGACAGCTTATCAATCGATCCTGCACAACATTAAGCTAAATTAAACATAAAAATTACTTGCTGGCCTTGAGATACCAAATCTTGGTCAGCTTTTTATTATCCAAATCCAAGTCTTGAATAAGATATGGAGTTTCACTGTCACCTGGATTAGCAAAAACTTTAATACCACGTTTTTCAAGCTTGCCAAAGAAATCAGGAACAATGTAATTAAGTGGCAAGTTAAAGTTAGAAAGAGCACCTGTTTCTTGTTCTTCCGCAATTTCTGCCTTAGGAAGAACATATTTCATCAACCATTTGGCACTTCAACACTTGGGTCAACTAAGATACCATACCAATACATGAAGTTTTCTGGGCCATAAACGAGCATAACGCTGCGTCTATTTTCTAAACCATTATCTTTCAAAAACTTTTGCAAAGTTTCATCATTTTCCATTTCCATATTGGTCTTAGTAAAAGTTCTGCGTTCATCCATCATTGTGCCCATAAAAGGACGACCTACAAATACTTTTTCTTCAATAGTTCTATCTGCCATATTTCTTCTCCTCTAAAAGTTCTAATATTCTGCTAATTCGTCAAGGTCGATAACTTCCCCATTTAAAAAGGCATCAATCTCGCCTGTAGAAAAGCCATGACTAAATAGGTACCTTTTAATTTTAAACCTTCGCTCGCTTTCATCAAAGCGCCGAAACTTTTTATAAGCTTTTATACCTTGTTTTTTCAAAGCAGCCATTTGTTCATCTTCATCAGGCTCAAGATCAAATTCGGCAATAATTGCACTAGAAAGGCTGCTATCAAAACCATGCGTCATAAGTTTTGTTCTCATTTTCCGTTCAAGTTCGCGAGCAGAAATTTTTCCCACTTGATGATGCAACGACTTAATAATCCTCTGACCAACTTCAAGCCAATCATCTTCTGCAATATTTTCGATTTCACTAGAACTAATTTCAGGATCAACACCTTTTTGCGAAAGCTTGCGCGACAAACTCTTTGGGCCATCTGAGCCAACACGCAGATTATTTTTTAAAAACAATTGTACGTATTGACGATCATCAAGATAGCCTAGTTCACTCAATTCACTTATGGCACTATTAGCAGCTTCATCAGAAACTTGATGCTTTTTTAAGTATTGCAAAACCTCATAGATTGTTCGTGGCTCATAACTTAAAAAATGTGCTGCTAAATCAGTTGCCTTAGCATCATCATCGAATTGCTTCATCTTAGCTACATCATCATCAGACAATTCTTTTCCCTTAAGCAAAACAAACTCAGCTACAGTCTTTTCGCTTGCAGAAAAAGCATACTGACCATCTAAGAAAATATTATAGCGTCCCGGACGTCTTTGTGCGCTGACCTTAGTAATAACTGCCATTTTCTTAACCTTTCTATTAGTTTCTACAACAATGCTATCAGATAATTGAAAAGCTTGCTAAGAACTTTTTCTTCGTTGTACAATTATATGCAAACTGTTGTTGATTATTGTAGAAAGAATATGCATATGCAAAAGAATTTTAGACACAACAAACGTAAAAATGAACAAAAAGAAAAAGACGTTATCATTACGATTAAACGTCTTGGTATTAACGGCGAAGGTATTGGCTACTACCGTAAGAAAATTATCTTTATCCCTGGTGCTCTTCCTAATGAAGTCGTTGTAGCAAAGATAGAAAAGGAATATCCTCACTACATTGATGCTTCTCTAGTTCGAATCAAAGAAAAGAGTCCTGATCGTGTCGACTTCCCTAAGGATGTTGATCCTGAAATCGGTGGTTTGGAACTTGCTCACCTTGATTACAAAAAGCAACTCGAATTTAAAAAGGATAATGTTCTTGAAGCATTAAAGAAGTATCACCCACGTGGCTACGCAAAATATAAAGTTAAGAACACAATTCCTGCTCCTGATCAATGGCATTACCGTAATAAGGCTTCATATCAAATTGAACGTGATCACGGTAAGAACAAGCTAGGACTTTTCGCACCAAACTCTCATCGTTTGATCGATTTACCAGTTATGCCAACTCAAAGCGAAGACACACAAAAAACCGAACGGGAAATCAAGAAATTAATTGAAAAACTTCATGTCTTCATTGCAGATCGTCGCAAACATTTAGACGGCATTAAAACTATCGTTGTTCGTCAATCTGAAGCCACTAAGGAAATTCAGGTTACTTTAATTACTGTAGGCCACAAGATCAAGAATTTAATTCCACTTGCTAAGGAAATTATGAAACTTCCTAACGTAGTTAGCGTTTACCAAAACGAAACTGACTGGCGCAACCCTCAAGTTTGGGGCAATAAAACCGAAAAATTGCTCGGCAAGAATCAAATTACAGAAGTTATCTTGGACAAAAAATTTGCTCTTTCACCTCGAGCTTTCTTCCAATTAAATCCTATTCAAACCGTTAACCTTTACTCAGAGGCTTTGAAGTACTTAGACCTAACTCCTGATCAAACTTTAATCGATGCTTACTCAGGCGTTGGTACTTTAGGTATTCTCGCTGCTGATCAAGTTAAGCAAGTTGTCGGTATTGAAACTATTCCTGAAGCTGTTGAAGACGCTAAACACAACTGCGAACTTAATCATATTAAGAATGCTGATTACTTCCAAGGCAGTGTTGAAAAAGTTTTACCTGAGCTTCAAAAAGGCGGTCTTCCAATCGATGCCTTAATCGTTGATCCACCAAGAACTGGTCTTGCTAAGAGCTTGATCAAAACTCTTTTGCGTGTTAAGCCAACAACTTTTGTTATATTTCCTGCAACCCATCAACTTTGGCACAAGATTTAGTACTTCTTTCTGAAGCATATGATGTACGTTTAATCCAAAATGTTGATATGTTGCCACAAACTCCACGTTGTGAATGTATCGCAAAGTTGACTTTGAGAAAATAATTTAATAGCAAATAAAAAAACAATTGCCGGCCGTCTTGGCTTTGGGCAATTGTTTTTTGCATTAGGGTGGACGAGGTAAACTATCAATTGATAGTCGCGACTATAAGATCGCAACCAACATTCACTTGTTCGGGTCTTTACATTAACGTAACTTTAAATTGGAATTTAAGTAATGAGCTAATAGCACTAATTTCCAACAATACAATTCTTTAAATTTGGAGATAAAAACTTACTTATATATTTGTTAAATCAATTTTTACCTCTTCCACTAGTTTTACTATATCACTAATGAAACCGTTTGCAAAGTATTTAATTTACGTATTTAGACAAAAAATGTTCAATATGTTTTTCATAAGCTTTAGGATGAGTGGCATATGACTTAGCATGCTTGGCTCCAGGTACAATCCATAATTCTTTTGGTCCTTGTGAAGCTTTATAATTGGCGTAAACCATTTTAGTAGGCACAAACGTATCTTTAGCACCATGAATAAATAGCATCGGGTGTTTATTTTTCTTCAATTGATTTACTGATGAACCATCAGCCAAGAAATAACCAACTTTAACACGATTAATAGCACTAAGAATCTCTACAAGTGGAAACCTTGGAAATTTTGGCATGTTATACAACGATTGGGCTTCATGTTCAATTTCTGATTTAACATCCGTATAGCCACAATCTTCAACTAAAGCCTTAACTTGCTTGGGAAGTTTCTCACCGCTTGTCATCATTGTCGTTGCCCCACCCATTGAGACACCAAAAATGACAATCTTGCTATTTTGACCATTGCGTTTTACAACTTTATTCGCCCATTTTTTGACATCGGCTTTCTCAATCCAACCATAACCAATATACTTTCCTTGGCTTTGACCATGAGCTCGCGCATCAGGCATTAAGACATTATAGCCAAGCTTATGAAAAAGATTAGCATAAGCGGACATTGTATTTTTATTGTTCATATAACCATGTAAAAGAATAGCGGTTTTCTTAGATTTGCCAGCAGGAATATAATTCGCATCAAGTTTATAATTATCACTGGCTGAGGTCATATACCAACGTTGCTTATAATGATCAAAATACCATTTCTTTTCCTTGTATAAAGGATCTGATTTTTTCACAACGTTGGAGTTGCTGATAAAGCTCTTTTTTGATGGGACACAAGCAACATTGAAAAAGTAGAAACCTGCCCCAACAAAAATAGCACAAACCACTGCTATAATAGCTACTAAAGAAATCCATAGCTTTTTTCTTTTCATCAAATCATCCTCTGTTATTCTATTCAAAATTCAGCAGTAACAAGTATAGCATTTTAGCTTTCGTATAGAAAAGGATAATTTTATATGAGATTATATAACTTAATTGAATTTCTTAATAATTTAAATGAAGATACTGAACTTTTCTTGCGCATCCATGGTCAAGATTATCCATTAAGCAAAATTACCATTACTGCAGACGAATGCTTGCTATATCCAGGTAAACAAGCAATGACGAAGAAACGCATGTATAAAATGATTAAAAATTTACACCGTCACACTTCTTATATCTGGATGATGAATGGCAAAGAAAAAATTGAAGCATACGGTATTCAGATTTCAATCGAAAACTATAGTGCAACTTTAATGTAGAAAATGAAAAGGTTCTAACTATCCATTTTTAGAATAGTTAGAACCTTTTTCCGCTCACATATTTACTATAACATCTTAAAATTATTTAAACCACGAAAATGCACTTATAAGAAAAGGATTCAAAATGAATCCTTTTTCTTATTTATTCTTTTTATCTTCGCTTTCGAGTTTCTTACCTAAGTTGATAATATATTCACGAAGTTCATCCTTGTCTCAGGGTGAGTTAAACCATACTCAATAGAGGTCTCAAGATAACCTTCCTTATTACCAACATCATGACGATCACCTTTAAAGACATGTGCGAATACACGTTGAGTCTTATTCATCGTATCAATTGCGTCAGTCAATTGAATTTCACCACCACGACCTGGTTTTTGGTTAGCCAAGATTTCAAAAATTTCTGGTGTAAGCAAATAACGACCAATAATCGCATAATCACTTGGAGCTTTGTCTACAGGTGGCTTTTCTACAAATGATTTAACATTGATAAGACCTGGCTCAATTTCATCAGACGGTTCAATTACACCATACTTAGAAACTTCTTCATGAGGGACAGGCATCACGGCAATTGTAGAAGCATGCGTTCTATTGTAACGATCAATCAATTGTTTAGTCAAAGGAACCTTATCATTCATTAGATCATCACCAAGCATAACTGCAAAAGGCTCATCACCAACAAAACTACGCGCTCTCAAAATTGCATCACCAAGACCTGCTGGATGCGGTTGACGAGTAAAATACAAGTTTACCCCCAAGTCAGTAATATCTTGCGTTAACTTAAGAAGCTTGTCTTTACCCGTTTTTTCCAAATCTTGTTCAAGTTCTGGATTAGCATCAAAGTGATCTTCGATTGATCGCTTATTCTTGCCAGTAACAATCAAAATATCTTCAATACCAGACTTTTTTGCCTCTTCCACAATAAATTGGATAGTTGGCTTATCAACGATTGGCAACATTTCTTTAGGCATAGCTTTAGTAGCTGGCAAAAAACGCGTACCTAAACCTGCTGCCGGAATGACAGCTTTTCTAACTTTCATATATTCAACACTTTCATTAATAGCTAATCTTTACTATTAGCACGTCTTTTTTCTTGAATCACAGATGCGAGACGACCTGCTGTAAATTCAACTTTTCCATAACGTTGTCGCACAATTGTTGCATTCACACTTGTTCCTACTAAAAGAAGCAGAGATGCTAAGTTCATCCACAACATAAAGATAATAAATGTACCAACAATACCATAGTTTTCCCAACTAATTGGAAAATGATGCAAATAGAAACTAAAACCAAATGATAACAAAATCCATCCAATTACCGTCACAAAAACACCTGGCCAAGTGACTCTTTTTTTCACCTTAATATTAGGCAAAACAAAGTTCAAATAGGCAACCGCAATAATCATCATAAGCAAGACAACTGGATAACTATAGCTAAAAATCTTTTTAATTTCGCCAACAGAAAAGCTAAAGATCGGACTTAACAAATCCAAAACCTGTTGACCAAAAATCAAAACCAAACTGATGCCTGTAAATACAATAATCATTAATGCTGTAAGCAAAACAGTAATTGATCTCGTCCACAAAAAGTTCAGTATAGAAAGCTTTAATTCCGTACGATGTACGTCATAAAGCTTGTTCATTCCTACCCTGATTGCATTTACTAAGTTAGAAAATGACCAAATCGCAAAGATAATACCAAATGAAATATATCCTGTAGAATGCGTTTCAAGAAGTGACTTTACGATTGGCAAAATAAACTTAGAAACTTCATCAGGCAACATAACTTTTAAATAATCTGAAATTGGACTCGTATCAATATTAAAGAATGGCAAAATGTTTCCGACAATAATAATGATAGGAAAAATCGAAAACAAGATATAATAGGCAATCACAATTGCACTTTGCGTGATTTCTCCTTGCGACATTATCTGCGTAAACGTTTTATAGAAATGTCTAATTTTCGAGCTAAAAGAGCTCGGTGAAGAACTCATATTAGTTATTAATCATCCATTTCGTCAAAGTGTGGCAAATACTTTTCATAACCATCATATGGTTTTTGCAAAGTTAAAATCTTAGGGCCATCAGCAGTGATTGCAAAAGTGTGTTCAAATTGAGCAGACTTTGAACCATCTGGAGTTGCGTAGTAAACCCAATCATCATTAGGATCATCAACAGTTCTTTGATCAATGTGCCAATCACCACCGGCCTCAACCATTGGTTCACAAGTAATAGTCATCCCTTCACGAAGTCTAAGACCATGACCAGCCTTGCCCCAGTGAGGAACTTCTGGATCTTCGTGGATTGATGGTTGAATACCGTGACCAACTAATTCACGAACGTCACCGTAGTGATGTTCATCTTCAACGAAAGTTTGAATTGCGTGACCAATGTCACCAATTCTGTTACCAAGAACAGCTTGATCGATACCAAGGTACATTGCTTTCTTAGTAGTTTCAATTAAATCTTGATCTTCTTCAGAAATTTTTCCAACTGGGTAAGTAGTACATGAATCGGTTTCATAACCATTAAGGTTGCAAGTTACATCAACTTTAACAAGATCACCTTCACGCAAAATACGATCTTTTCTTGGAGTTTGGTGAGCAATTTCATCGTTTACGGAAATACAAGTACCGTATTTGTAACCTTCAAAGCCTTGTTCTGAAAGACGACCACCCTTTGACTTAACGTACTTTTGGCACCATTTTTCAATATCCCAGGTAGAAATGCCGGGCTTAATAACGTCGCGTAAACCTTCAAACATTGAAGCAAGAAGTCGGCCAGACTTTTGCATGCCTTGAAGTTCACGTACAGATTTAATAGTAATCAAAACTAAATCTCTCCTCTTTAAATTAATGTTTTTATTTTTATAGATAATTACTTACATTATAACGTTTTTTAAAAGTTTACTAAAGGATTACAGAAATTTTCCGAATTCATGTATAATATTGTTAAAAAACGATTGACGAGAGGTTGAAGTAAATCATGAAAGCAACAATTGTATATGCTAGCATGACTGGAAATAACGAAGACATGGCAGAAATCTTAGAAGAAGATTTACAAGACTATGGTTTCGATGTGGAAAATAATGACGTTAGCTTCGCTGATGCTTCTGACTATTTAAATAGTGATCTTTGTATTTTTGTCACCTATACCTATGGTGAAGGCAAAATGACTGATGAAATTGCCGATTTTTATGATCAACTTAAAGATTTAGACTTAAGCGGCAAGTACTTTGCTGTAATGGGGTCAGGCGACAAAACTTATGGTGAACATTTCTGTGAAAATGTTTTTGACTTTGAAAAGCTTTTTAAGGAATGTGGTGCTGAAGAAATCACTAAACCCGTTACCATCGAAAATGCACCTGAAGACGAGGATCTTGACTTAATCGATCAAGCCGCTGAAGAAATGAATGACAAACTCAATGGCTAAGGATAATAAAAATAAAGCCGTAGTAGTATCTGATGAAGCAAATATTCGTAAGCTAGGACAAAAATTGATTAAGCGTCATCGTAATTTATGGGTTTATACAATTTTTGGGTTTATTGCTGCGCTAATTAACACTTTAGTCTTCATCGTTTTACATCAATGGTGGCATAGTGCTGTGGTAATTTCTAATACGATTGCGTTTATTATTTCCAATTTGGCTTCGTTTTACTTTAACCAAAAAGCTGTCTTTATCAATAATGTCGATCATGAGCATACTACTTGGCATAAATTGGTAGTATTTTTCACTTACAGAATTATTAGCTTAATTCCTGATACTTTAATCATGCTGGTTGGTGTCTCCTGGCTTCATTTGAATGCTTTGGTTGTAAAAGTTATTGATCAAGTTTTAGTCGGTATCTTCAACTATTTAACAACCAGATCTGTTTTCCAAAAACAAGAGCATACAATGATTGAACGTGCTAAGATGCGAATCAGGGAACAAAAAGAAAAACATAACGAAAAAAGTAGCGATAATAAATAATCGCTACTTTTTTGTTTTATAGTTTTATTCAAAATCTTCTGGGCGCTTGCTGTTTTCCTTATCAAAGTAATAAGCGATATCATCCATAATTCTGTCTGCGGCATGACCATCACCATATGGATTCTTGGCATTCGCCATCTTATCGTAGGCTTCTTTGTTTTCAAGCAGTTCAAGCATGCTTTCTCTGACTTGATCAACCTCAGTACCAACCAGCTTTAAAGTTCCGGCCTTTACGCCTTCCGGACGCTCAGTGGTATCACGAAGAACTAAAACCGGCTTGCCCAAGCTTGGGGCTTCTTCTTGCACGCCGCCTGAATCAGTCATGATGAAGTAACTTCTCTTTGCCAAATTATGGAAGTCAACAACATCAAGCGGGTCAATTAAGTGAATTCTTGGATCGCCACCCAAAACCTCATTGGCTACCTTTTGCACTCTTGGTGACAAGTGAACAGGATAAATAATTTCCACGTCATCGTGGCTATCAATAACCTGCTTCATAACCTTAAAGACACGGCGCATTGGCTCGCTTGATTCTCACGTCTGTGCATTGTTACCAAAATCACTTTATTGCCAGGCGTAATTTCATCCATAACTGCGTGGTGATAATCTTTTTGCACAGTTTCGTGAAGAGCGTCAATAGCAGTATTGCCTGTAACAAAAATATTCTCTGCTTTATGATTTTCTTTAAGCAAATTAGACTTGGAAAGCTCAGTTGGAGCAAAGTACATGTCTGCTAAATCATCGGTCATTTGACGGTTCATTTCTTCAGGGAATGGCGAGTACTTATTCCAGGTACGAAGACCGGCCTCAACGTGGCCCAAAGTAGTTTGTTCATAAAATGTCGCAAGTCCTGCCGCAAAACTGGTTGTTGTATCACCATGAACAAGTACGATATCTGGCTTTTCGTCTTTAATAACCTTTGCCAAATCAATCATAACTTTTGAAGTGATTTCTTCCAGAGTTTGATTTTTGTGCATGATGTTGAAGTCGTAGTCTGGCTTAATTTTGAAAATATCCAAAACCTGATCCAGCATTTCACGGTGCTGAGCAGTAACTACAGTGACTTCATCAAAACGTTTATCTTTTTTTAGTTTAAGCACGAGCGGTGCCATCTTGATTGCTTCTGGACGCGTACCAAAAACAGTCATAACTTTAATTTTTTTCATAAAATATATATCTCCACTATTTCATTGGGTTCATCATTATAACGGTTGCGAGTCCCCATACGATGAAGACACAGATTAAAGCTGCATAAAGTAAGTGTTTTCTAGTTTTTGCTGGTTTGCTTTTATCTAAACCAAATACCAAACAGAAACTACCGATAATAATAACGGCCGCAGCCAATAATAGATATAACATTATATGTTTCGCTTTCTATGTTTCTTTTATTCAATTAAACCACAGTTGATACAAAGGCACAAAAAAACTAGGACCTTTTTGTCCTAGTCTTCATTATGATCCTGGTGAGATTCGAACCCACGACACACGGTTTAGGAAACCGATGCTCTATCCAGCTGAGCTACAGGACCAATACATAATTAACTTTATCAAAAAACTTTGATGAAAGCTAATTATTTTTCATTAAAAATCAATATTTGAAAACATTCGTGGTTGCTCATTATCTGCAATTTTATCAGCCGCGAAGACAAAAGGCGTCCAAATCGCAACAGCAATAATAATATTTAAAATGCTTAAAATAATTGCACGCCAATCATAATTACATGCCAAATATGGTCCAACTATCGGCGGAACAACCGTCGGTACAGCAACTTGAACGGGGTTAACTAATCCCATTTTTGTAACTGAATATGAAAAAGCAACATTAACAAGTGGTGCGATTATTAATGGAATGAAATAAACGGGATTCAAAACAACTGGCAAACCATAAATTACAGGTTCATTAATATTGAAAATTCCCGGAGCCAAGGCAACTTTGGCAACTGTACGGTAATCACTTCGTTTTGAAAACATCAAAATTGCAATAATCAATGCAAGTGTGCCACCAGTTCCACCAAACCAAGCAAAAGAATCAAATGATCCACGTACCCATAAAAAATTAGGAATCTTGCCACTATTTGCTGCTGTTACATTAACATTTTGGGCAGTTAACCAAATTGAATCTAAAATTGGAGCCAACACGCCTAAGCCATTTAAACCAAAGAAACAGAAAATTTGTACAAGCAAAGTAACAAGCATTACCGTACCAAATCCCTGGCCCCACTTAATAAGTGGCATTTGAATTGAATGAAGAAGCCAATTGCCAAAATAAGTTCCAGTAACAAGCTGAAAGACATAATTGATAGCGCCGATTCCGAAGAGTGAAATCATCCCCGGAAGCAAAGCATCAAAAGCTGCCTGCTCAGCATGAGGCAAATTTGCATTAATATGCAAAATTATCCGACCTCTATAGCAAACAACATAAATGGCAAACCCCAATGATCCAAATAAGATGGCAGTAAAAATTCCCGTTGTTGAAAATTGTGAAATATCGAAAGCATTTTTAGCAATTAAATCATTGCCGCTAACTTTTAATTTTACGAAACTGGCTACACTCATCATGAATGAAGCTAAAGATACAATAGCTCCTGCTAATCGATTAGCCTCAAAGGTCTTGGCTAATTGATAGCCTAATGCAGCTGCTAAAAAGAGCGCAAATAATGAAAAAGTTCCCCGCCAAACAATATCGCTAATTGCGCTAAGAGGCTGCATTGCAAATGCAAAAGCTTTCCATCCCAGTTGCGTTCTTGCTGCCGAAATCAAGCTTTTAATCAAAACAGCAAGTGACCCCGCAATAGTAATTGGCAAAACTGAAATAAAAGCATTTCTAAGTGCAACTAACCAGCGTACTTGAGCCAACCGATTAGCAACTGGGAGTACGTAATCTTCTAGCCATTTTACTAACCGACTCATTTATTCACCTTCAAATAATGAGGATGATAGCCCTTATTTTTATTCTTACGCTTTTTATGCTTTTTATTACTGTTTTTAGCTTTAATATTTAACTTTTTAGAATTGTTATTTTGCGTATTTTCTTCGTGCTTATCCTTATCTGGTTCTTTATCCTTTTTGGGTTTCTTCTCAGTTAAATGATAACCAGCAAAGTAAACTCTCTTAAGATCAATGTCATCACGATCTTCCAATAATTTCTTCAAATCACGAAAATCATGATCATCACCTAAAGTAACAACATATCCTTCAGCGTTCATTCTGCCTGTACGACCTGCGCGATGCAAATAAGTATTAACTTCACTTGGAATATCAAAATTAATGACATAGGTTACGCCGGAAATATCTAAGCCACGAGCTGCTAAATCAGTTGCTAAAAGAAGTCTAGTATTTCCACTAGCTAAATCTCGCAATGCTTTTTCACGACGTTCTTTACCGAATTCATTTGCTAAAAGTTCGAACTTAGTCTTAGTATGCCCAAAGATTCCAGCAAAACGCATCATAGTTTGATTAGAATCAAAGAACAAAATTCCTTTGAACTTATCGAGTCTAGTCAATCTTTGTAAAAAGTCGATTTTATGAGCATTATCAACCTGTAAGAAATAATGCTTAGTTTCAGAAACTTGATCATTGCGAACATCGATAAGCAAGAAGGTACGGGCAAATTGTTCTTCCGCATCCCTTGTGATTTCAGAATCTGTTGCCCCGAACAAAAGAATTTGCGCATCGGAACCCAAATTTTGTCCTAATGAGCTAAGAAGCTCCATCTTGGTAAATTCCAAAATATCATCAGCTTCGTCAATAACCAAAGTCTTAATCTGATCAACCTTAATACGACCACTTGAGAAAAAGTCGAAGAATCTACCTGGCGTGGCAACTACAACTTCTGGATGTTTCTTCTTTAAATTATCTTCTTGACGTTTACGATTACCGGCCCCTACAAGACTTACACCCTTTAAACCTAAAGCATGAATATAAGGATTAATCGCATGTCGAATCTGTACAGCTAGTTCAGTAGTCGGTGCAATAATCACGACGCTATTTGCTTGGCCCTTTTTTGCTCTTTCCAAACTTGGAATAGCATAGGCCAAAGTCTTACCTGTTCCTGTTTTGGCCAATGCAACTATGCTAGCGCCATTAATAATTGCGTCATAAGTTTCTTTTTGAATTAAAGTTGGTTTGGTTTTATGTTCTTTTTCAAGAACCTTTTTGATTTTTTCTTGATACATTATTGTGTTAACTGCCCATATTTCTGTTTATATTGCGCAACCGTACCGTTATAAGCATACATAGTTACGCCCTTCTCTAATCCATCAACATCTTTTACTCTGCCATTAGTAGTATAACGCCAGAATGAATATTTTAATTTATTTGGTTGATCTTTTCCATCTGTCATAAATTGTGTCCCGATTGGGAAAAATTTACGATACTTATCATTAATGGAAACAATAACTTTCTTTTGATTATTTTCCAGCATTCCTGCAAAAGTTCCCATGGACCGCAAATATTTTTTACTTCGACTAGTTATAGCCGGTGTAATCAAAATAGGCAAACTTCCGGTATTATTTCCAACCTGCTTTTCAAAATAACGGTAATGCTGCAAAGGCGTTGATTCATTGCTATAAATTATTTCCGTACCAAAAGCAAGCTGTGTGCCTAAAAGCTGCTCTCGATACGTTAAGTAATTCTCATCAAAATATGAACGCCCCTGAGTACTTTTTAAATAAACAAAGGAAATGCCATTAGTTTGCAACTTATGCAAGTCTACGTAATCTACATCCTGGTTTAATTCAATTCCAATTGCACTAGAATTTGAATTACTAGGCTGAGTAGTTTGATTATTAAAATTGAAAAAGCCTACCACTAAAAAAGCAATTGCCATAACTAACAAAGTTAAAATCAATGGCAACGTAATTTTATGTTTAAATCTGTGCATGGCTTTTCTCCTTCCGATAATATTTTACCCAAAATAAGCTTTAATACCAAGTACAGATGTAGATGATATAATGAATAAGTTAAGTATATTCTCTTGAGTGAGGTAATTTATGAAAAGACAAATTTCATTCTCCCAAGCCCTGGCTACTGTCGTTGGATCAGTAATTGGAGCGGGAGTTTTTTTCAAAATAGGAACAATCACCGCTCAAACCGGTAGCAGCTCTATGACACTGTTTGTTTGGATTTTAGCCGGAATAATTTCTATCGCTTCAGGATTGACGGTTTCTGAAATTGCCGCAAGTTTAAAGATGAATGGCGCCATCAAGTATTTAGAATATACCTATGGTGGTGTCTGGGGCTTTCTATTTGGCTGGGCACAAATGACCGTTTACTTCCCTGCCCAAATAGGTGCTTTATCCAGTATCTTCGGCGTACAGTTTGTTTCTTTATTTGGAATTCCGAGTAAATACTCAAATTTAGTTGCCATTATCTTAGTTCTATTTTTACTAGGTATTAATTTAATTGGGACAAAATTTTCTAGCAAAATGCAATCTGTAATTACGGTTCTAAAAGTAATTCCTATTGCTTTGATTATTATTTGGGGATTCTTTAATTCTAATAAAATCGGCGTGCAATTCTTCCCTATTACGGTTGGAGCTGGAAAAAGCTTTGCAGGTGGTATGAGTCAAGGTCTTCTCTCTGCTTTATTTGCTTTTGAAGGCTGGATAATTGTAACCAACTTGGCCAATGAAGTTAAAAATCCTGAAAAGGATCTTTCTCGGGCTATTATTGGTGGTTTATCAATCATCACTGTTATCTATGTTTTAATTAATTACACTTTCCTAACGGTTTTGCCAATGGATCAACTTGCTAATAATCAAAACGCAGCCTTCCAAGCTTCTATGAAATTGTTTGGTCAATTCGGGGGAAAATTAGTCACGATCGGAATTTTAATTTCTGTTTACGGTGCGGTTAATGCCTTTATGTTAACTGGAATGCGAACACCTTACATCTTGGCTCAAGACAGATTGCTTCCATATTCAGAAAAAATTGGCAAAACTCACGTTAATACAGGAGTACCTGTTTTCGGTGCTTTAATCGTTGACGTAATTGCGATTATTATGATCTTGCTTGGCAATTTCAATGTTTTAACAGATATGCTTGTTTTCGTGATGTGGACATTCAATACTTTGCTTTCAATCGCTGTCCTAGTTCTAAGAAAAAGAGAACCAGAATTACGTCGGCCATTTGTTGTTCCCTGGTATCCAATAATCCCCCTTATTTCAATTATTGGTGGCTTATTCATCGTTATTTCGACAATTATCAATCAATTTGTTCTATCAATGATTGGCTTAGGATTAACCTTGCTCGGTTTACCGATTTATTACTATATGATCAAGAAAAAAGAAATTTAATCAAAACAAAAATAGTCACCGCAAATGGCGGTGGCTATTTTTTGAATTTCTGTTGATTTCTTCTTTAATAATACTACTTATTTACGTATTTTTGAATAACTTCTGGCTTTAAAACACCAATATATGGAATATTACGATACATGTTCAAGAAGTCTAATCCGTAACCTACAACGAATTCATTGCCAACTTCTGAACCATAGTAATCGACAACAACATCAGTATTTCTACGCGCTTCTTTATTAAGAAGTGCACAGCACTTAACGCTCTTAGCACCGCGATCCATGATAAGTTCCTTCATGTATTTCAATGTAAGACCTGTATCAACAATATCTTCAACAATTAAAACATCGCGATCCTTAACATCGGCACTAAGATCAGTTACAACCTTGATTTTACCGCTTGATTCAAAACCATCACCGTAGCTAGATACATCAAGGAAATCTAATTGATGAGCAACATCCATTTGTCTGGTTAAATCAGTCAAGAAATAGATTGCACCCTTAAGAGCTCCAACAACAAGAGGCTTTTTACCAGCATAATCTTCAGTTAATTGTTTGCCAAGACGGACACACATCTCGTGAATATCGTCTTCAGAAAATAATTTATGATCAATAATATCATTAATATTGTCGCTTTTTGCCATTAATCTTACCCTTCACTTCATATTATTATAAAAAGAATACTTAATAAACAAAATTATAACATCTTTATATCAAAAAAGCGCCAAGTTAGGCGCTTTTTTCTTAATATTTCTATTTTTTAACTTCTGATTGGTCGGGTTCACTCTTCTTTTTATTAATAGGAGTTACAATAAACCAACGCATGAAGCCTTGTTCAATACTATCAAGCTTGAATTCATAGCCTTCAAGTTCAACCGTTTCGTCCTTTTTAAGGTCAGGATAATGTTCCATCATATAACCACCGATAGTGATAATATCGCTGTCTTGGAAGGCTTTCATATCTGTATGGAAGTAACGTTCAAAATCATACAAAGTAGTTTTACCAGATACATGAACATTACCTTCTTTATCTTTGATAATGTAATCATCAGAAACATCATCAATTTCATCCTTAACAGAACCAAAAAGCTCTTCGTAAATATCTTTATCGGTAACAATACCACTTGTACCACCATATTCATCAACTACCAAAACAATTGGCGTATGCTTTTTAATCATCAAATGCAAAATGTCTTGAATTGGCATTGACTCTGGAACAGTGATGATAGTACGAATAATCCTCGTTACTGGAACGCTCTTATCAAGTTGAGCTTGTTGCACAATGTCATAAGCATAAACATAACCTACAACATCATCCTTGTTATGATCACGGACAACTGGGAAACGACTGAAGCCTTCGTCAAGATACATCTTCAAAGCCATCTCAATGCTATCAGTTGAATCAAGCACAGTTAAACGCGTTCTATCAGTCATAATATCTTTAGCAACTTTATCGTTTAACTCAAAGGCACGTTCCATATAAGTTAAATCATACTTATCAAGTGAACCGCCATGAACGGCATTACGTGATAGCTTAATAATTTCTGATTGAGAATAAATTTGATTTTCTTCATCAGCAGGTTGGAAGCCTAAAAGCTTAAGCAAACCATTAGAACTACTATTTAATAGCCAAACAAATGGATAGACCAAAGTATGGAACCATTGAAGCGGCGTGATGATTGCCATAAGCATTTTAACTGGCATATCAATAGCAATATTTTTTGGAACGATTTCTGTTACGACAACTTCCAAATAAGTCAAAAGAATCAAACCTAAAATAGAGCTAAGTGATTTAACCAATGAGGTATTCAATGATGTTAAGTTAAAGAGTTTTTCTAAAAGTGCAGCAATCGTATCTGCCGAGAACCAACCTAAAATAGCACCAACTAAAGTAGTACCAACCTGAGTCGTTGACAAATATTCATTTAAATTATGCACCATGTGCAAACCGCGCTTTAACTTTTTAACATTTCCTTGACCATTAGCCAACATATCTTCTAGTTGACTAGCACGAGTTTGAACTAAAGCAAACTCAGCGGCTACAAAGAAAGCTGCGAAAACGAAAATAACTAATGTCGCAACTAAATTTTCAATTATTTGGGGATCACTCAAAGTTTATGTCACCTTTTTATCAATCAAATATTATCTTTACAGCCCCTATTCTACCATTGTTTATAAGAATTATTTGCTTAACTTAAAAATCTTTTCGAATGGTACACGATCTGGGATAAACTTATCGTCATTTACTTCGGCATTATTATCTTTATATCCTATAGCAATAGCCATACCCACCGATTCATTTTCCGAAATACCAGCATATTTACGAACAATATCTGGATAAGAAACAAGTGAGTGCGCTGGCATTACTGACAAACCATTATTAATTGCAATAAGCATAATGCTTTGAGCAAAAATTCCTAAATCAAAAACAGACCAAGCTGGAGATTTTTTAGGAATAGTCAAATAGATAATAGCTGGTGCATTAAACATTTCTGCATTTGCTTCAGCGAAGAGATTAATTCTGTTACTAAAGAAGTAAGTTTGTGAAGCACCCATAACTGCCATATTTTGACTTGGGAAAGTATCCCAATCTAATGAAAGCATTGATGCAAAATCTTCTTTAGGATCTACTTTATTATCAATATTTTCCTTAAATTCTTTTTTAATATTCTCTAAACTTTCACCTGTAACAGCATATGCACGCCAAGGTTGAGAGTTAAGAAGCGATGGTGATTGTTGTGCTTCTTTAACAATTTTGGTTAACAACCGCTCCATTACTTTACGATTAGTAAATTTTCTAGTAGCCCTTTCTTTTTTATACACTTCTTCAAATTCCATACAATTTCTCCTTTCATTTTTTAACTATGAATTAATTACTTAAAAGTCTCTTACTACTATTATATTAAATTCAGACTAATTATGCTTATCCTTTGTACTCATGTTTATCTTTTGTCTTTTCTTTAATCTTCTGACGCATAGCCTTATCATTTTTATACAAAGTAATAAAAGCAGTAATTGTCAATTCTAAGCCGCCAATACAAATCAGCAACAAGCCTACTGGAAATAAGAACAATGTATGAGGATCATCTTTCATCGGCGCCTTAATACACCAACAAATAACTCCTGCCAACATAAAAATAATTCCTACCATTACTTGTTTAGTACTTGGTCGATATTTCTTCATCCTTTATTCCTCTTTCAAAAATCTTTTCAAACTTGGCAATTGCTTTTCCATTTCTTCGCGTCCAATATTATAAACTCGACGCAACTCATTTTTATCGCTTTCCATTGTACCAATATCTAAAGAATATGGTGGACGTATTACAAAAATCTTCCCAGCTTCTTCTTGATCTTCAATATAATTAAGACAAGAATTATAATCTTGTGATCGCGTTCTTATTTTCTTTAAAACGGCTGGATATTTACGCAAAACTATTTTTTCAATTAGCCATAATTTATCTTTACCTTTTCGATAAGCTTTTGGCTGAGTTGTTACTAAAACGTTTTTTGTATAATGCTGCTGAGCAAATTTGATAGGAATTGAATCAGACACGCCACCATCAAAATAAAATCTTCCGCCAATAGCCACAGGATGAGCAAAAAACGGAATAGACGCAGAAGCTCTTACCCATTCAAGATCAACATAATCGCAATCCGGAAGCAAATGATAATTAGCCTCCCCCGTCGCGGCATCTGTTGAAACACTCCAGAATTCCATTGGATCTTTTGCAAATGTCTCCTTATCAAATTTATCTAATTTTTCCGGAAGCAAATGATAACAAAAATTAGCGGCATACAAATTTCCAGATTGACGCCATGATTTCCAACTTGCATACCGCGGATTCCCAGCAAAACGTAAATTATAACGCAAAACTCTACCAGATTGATGTGACTTATAATTTACGCCAAAAGCCGCACCTGCAGAAACACCGACTCCACCATCAAATCTAATATTATTTTCTAACAATACATCAATAACACCTGCTGTAAAAAGACCTCGCATAGCGCCGCCTTCAAGAACTAATCCCTTTGTCATTTAATCACCTTTATCCAATATATAATTTTAATACAAAAGAAGGCCTAATTTCATCTTTGAAATTAAGCCTTCTATATACACTTTAATTATTTCTATATTGAATACTAGTCGAGGGGGAATTTATGGAAATAATTAATTAAATTCTATTGTTTGCACTTCTTGGCCGTGAGTTACCTTTTTCTCTTCAATCTCTGAAACAGATTTAAGAACATCCATATTGGTATAAACTACGATACAAGAGTCATCAAAACCCTTATTTTCAATCTCTTCAAAATCCATCGTAGCAATAGCCTGCCCAGCCTTAACATGATCGCCTTGTTGAACATTTACTGTAAACGGAGCACCTTTTAATTCAACAGTATCAATTCCTAAGTGAATTAATACTTCTAATCCTTTATCTGTCTTAATTCCAATGGCATGCTTAGTTGGGAAAAGCGTAGAGATTTCACCATCAAGTGGCGCATAAATCTGTTTATCAGATGGTCTGATTGCAAAGCCATCACCTAACATCTTGGATGAAAAAACATCATCTTTAACTGATGTAATAGGGATTAAATCGCCATCTACTACTGCTTGAACTTCTACACTATTACTATTTTTCTTGTTTTTCTTAAAGAAATTAAACATTGCTATTTACCTCTAGGACTTTCTTAATTCTAATAACATTAAAAAGACGAAACATAGGATGAAAACAATCATCACTGTAAGTGAAATAATATTCATCATCTTAGCGGCTTTTTCATCGTTAACTCTAGTTGAAAGTTGCTTTGACTGATACATTCCAAAAAGTGCAAGCAACAAGCAGATGATATTTCCAACTAAAAGTTGGCCAATTGCTTGGCATCCCATAAAAAAGTGATATGAACGCCGATCAGTTAATACTTTTTTCCGGCTAATCATTAAGTAGTAGCCTAGACAAAAGTCAACGATTGCAACAATCACGGCAATACTAATGCTAGCTTCTTTAGTTAACATTGTTTGAATCGATGTGTGGGTAAACGTCGCATTAAAGGCAAGCATAGCCCAAAACAATAGCGGTACAACGAGCAAAACGTAACTGTACCATTTCAAAATTCTCTTTGCATCCAAATGCGCGTTTTCTAAAAAACGATCTAGAAAGCTAGTGAATTTTGCCTTAGTCGCCAACCACATGACCTTCATCCTTTCTACTTATCATGATTTTTACGCCACAATGAATATTCACTAATAATTAAGTCGATTAAATAATATGCGGGCGCAAAAGCAACTTTACCATCTACATAATCTTTATCAGGAGTGTAAGAAACAGCTGGATAATAGAAATTATATTGTGCTAAAGAAACCAACTTGCTTTGTTTCATATTCGTAAAAGAAATGTACTTAAACTTATCATTGGTTAATTCTAGTTGGGCAAGTTCAGTATTAAGAGTTTGATTATTGCCACTATAAGAAATAACAAACAAGATATCGCCTGATTGCGTAAAACTATTAGCAGCCTTAAGTTCATCAAGGGCCGATGGCAAAACTGTTGCTTTTTTTCCAATCATAAACAATTCATGAGATAAATATTGAGCAATTAGTTCTTGTTGCCACCCTGTTGAATAAATATAAACATTGTTTGCATTATCCAGATCCTTAAACAAATTTTCTAAATTAAGACCTTTAAAATATTTAAGAACATCCTGAATTGCTTTGCTTAGATCTTCTCCAAAGTTACTAACAACTTGCACGGGACGATCATCAGCCGCGGCCAACTCGCTTAAGTTAAATTTCAATTCACTATAACCACTTAGGCCTAGCTTTTTACAGAGACGAAAGATTGCAGATTCAGAAACATAAAGTTTCTTTGCCAGCTTTGCCAAACTTAAATTGCTGCAAAGCTTGGGATTACTCACAACAAATTGTACGATTTGTTTTTCAGAATCGTTCAACTTATCACTATTTTTCATAATCATCGTCTTAAAATTTGCCATATCTATATGCCCTCATTAATGCATTACTATACATCAATGATAACATAATTGTTCATCCTTATAAAAGCCCTTTCATTTCGTCAACAACTTGGTCGGCATCAAGACCAACTACGATGTCAACTTCATTACCGTCTTTACGTTCAACTTCTTTAGCATCCAATTTCTTGAAGGCATTATCATCGGCAACCTTAGCCATATCAACAACTTTAGCTCTTACACGTGTTGAACAACTAATGATAGCTTGAATATTAGCACTTCCACCTAGCAAGTCTACATATCCGGTAGCTCTCTCAATGTATGGATTATCAGCGCCACTTGAAACTTTCGCATCTGAGTCGCTCTTTTTAATTAATCCTTGCATGCTTTCAAGAACTTGAGGGACATCCAAACCGACAATAACCTGAATAGCCTTGCCATGGTGAACAACACTAACAGCTTTATTTGCCTTAAATTCCGCATCGCTGCCGAGTTTATCAGGATCGTTAACAGTTACACGTAAACGGGTTGCGCATGATGAAAGCTCTGCAATGTTGGATGGTCCACCTAACAAATCAAGGTAAGCTGTAGCTCTTTCAATGTATGGATCTCCAGCATTAGCAGCTTGAGCGGCTTTCTTTTCTTTGTATTCCTTCTTGTTAAGAAGGTGAACATCTTCATCATCGGCTTCACGACCAGGTGTAATGTAATTGAACTTTTCAATCATAATCTTGAAAATAAAGTAAGTAATTACTGCAAAGATAATACCTACGATAAATTCCATTACATAAGTCTTCCAGTGATTTTGCCACAATGGAATCCAGTTCATTGAAGCAATACCAATCGCACCATCAGTCATGTTACCTCTTAAGCCGAAGCACCACATGATAGTGTTCATCGTAGCTGACAATACTGAGTAAATAATCCAAAGTACAGGAGCTGCAAACAAATAAGTAAAGTCAACAGGTTCAGTAACACCCGCTAAAATTGAAGTTAAAGCTGCAGGAATAAGCAATGCAGAAGTTTGCTTCTTTTTATTCTTCTTAGCTGTAACATAGAAAGCGTAACAAATTGCAGGAACTAAGAAGATTTTTTCGTTACCGTAAATTTGGAATCCACATTGTGGAGCTAATTGACTAAGTGGACGGCTACTTGCAGCGTATTCAGTCAAGTGCTTTAACCAATATGGTTGAAGACCGCCGGCAACAACGGCTGGACCAAATTGGAATGGGATGTAAAGCAAGTGGTGAAGACCAGTAGGAATCAATACACGGTTTAAGAATGTATAAATCCAAATACCAATTACGCCACTATTTACCATAAAGTGTTGCATGCCGGTGATACCCATTTGAACTTTAGGCCAACCCCAGCAAGTAAGAACGGCAAGTGGAATCATTGCAAAGAAACTTAAGAAGTAAACATAAGTTGATCCTTGGAAGGTTCCTAACCATTCTGGCAACTTTTTATCAAAGTAATGATTGTGAAGATAAATTACGATACCGGCAATTACTAAGGCACCTACAATACTTGTGTCCAAAGTTTTAATACCAGCAATCATAGTCAAACCATTGTTAGTAGAATTTGCAACGATTTGAGTTTTGTCAAAGTTTGGAACGCCAAATGCTGCACCCCAGTGACTTAAAATTGCACCTACAAAGTAGTTGAAAGTTAAGTATGTGATAACAGATTCCATAGCGGCACGGCCTCTTGAACGGTTAGCTAGGCCAATTGGCAAACCAACTGCGAAAAGGATACCTTCTTGGTTGAAGACCGTCCAACCACCGGCTGAGATTGTGTCCCAAACAGAATTCCAAGCAGTACCTGGATTTGCTATCGATCCAAAAAGAGTTGGATTGTTGAACAAACTACCAAGTGCAACAACGATACCCGCAAACGAGAACAGCATGACCGGAACAAACATGGCCGCCCCGAATCGCTGAAGTTTTTGCATCATGATATTTCACCTCATCAAAAACAACTAATTATTGTGCTAGGAGCTCGACTAAAATACTCCCAATTAATATTTCACTCCTAAATGTTTTTCAGTTAGCTAACTTACACTTTATTTATATCATAGTTTTTCAGCTATGTATTCGCTTTCATTTATGCTGATAAAACATTTCGTTTACAGATTTTTGTTTCAAAAAGTGAAATATTTTTCAAAATTGATAATTACAAAGGTGATATATTAAAATATGTTTTTTGCTTTCATGTAAAGCTTTCTGATTAACAATAAAATAACAAATTATTATAAAGAAATATATTTCGTTTTTTAAGTAAAAAGGCAAAATATGCGAAACATATTTCAGGCACAAA